>DAHXNW010000223.1 GCA_027365195.1 Acetobacteraceae bacterium | reverse complement strand
ATAGAGCAAAAAACTCGCCCCCGTGAGATAGAGCACCGAGGGTGCCGGCAGCAGGCAGGCCGGCACCAGCAGCCAGGCGAAATACCACGGATATTGCGGGCTGAGGCCGGCGATCAGCACGGTCGAGAGCAGCAGTATTTCTTTCGCGCGGGGAAGCACCCCGGCCGGTTCGCGCAGCGCCCGCCAGCCGAGGAACGCAAGGCCGAGGGCGAGGGCAGCGAAATAAAGTGCCACCGCCAACGGTGACAGCGGATGCAGCCGGCTCAGCAGGAACAGCGGATAGGGGCCGCTGCTGTCGCGCAGCCCCTCCTCGGCGGCGTATTGCGGCAGGAAGCCGAACACCCGCCAGCCGACCCCCGCATAGCGCAGATAGAGCAGCGCGATGAGGCCGAGAAAGCCGAGCAGAAAGCGCCCCTCGCGCGGGCGCAGCAACGCCGGCAGCAGCACCACCGGCAGGAATTTCGCCAGCACCGCGGCGGCGAGCGCGACACCGGCCGCCATCGGCCGCCCGCTCACGCGCGCCAGCAGCGCCAAAGCGACGCCGCCCACGACGAGCGCATCGACATGGCCGTTGCCGGCGAATTCCCACACCGGCAGCGGATGCCACGCATAGATCAGCACCCACACGGCCGGCCGCCGCGCCAGCGCCAGCAGCCGCAGCAGGGCGAGGATCGCCAGCGCCTCGATGCCCACCATCGCCGCCTTCATCGCCGGCACCGAGGCCCTGAGCGCGGCGACGAGGGCGAACACCGTCTCGGCGAAGGGCGGGTAGATCGTGCGGGCGTAGCTCGCGCGGTTGATGTTCGGGTAGATCACGCCGTCGCGCAGGGGCGCGAGTGCGGGCGCCGCCGGCACGAAGCGATAGGGGTTGACGCCCGCCGCCTGCACCCGCCCATCCCACACATAGCGAAACACATCGGTGGAGAGGAACGGCGGCGCCGGCAGGGCGATCGCGCGCATCGCCACGGCGACGGCGAGCACGCCCCAGAGCGCGCCACGCGGCAGCACCGTCCGGCCGAGCAGCCACACCGCCAGCGCATGCAGCAGGCAGGCGAGCAGCGCGACGGCGGTGAAGCCGGTGCGGCTGAAGGCGGTCGAGAGGCCGATATCGCCCGGCGGATGCAGCGCCGCCCCGACCCAGATCAGCCCCGGCAGCGCGAGGCCGATCAACGCCAGCCCGATCGCCCCCGCCCGCCCGGCTGGAATCACCCTTATCGTGCGACCGCCAATGGCCGCCCCGCGTCATCCTCCACCGCCGGCAGGAAGGCGGCGAGCAGGCCGATCAGCGGCAGGAAGGCGCAGAGGCGATAGACCACGTCGATGCCGACGCGATCGGCCAGCACGCCGAGCACCGCCGCCCCGATGCCGCCCATGCCGAAGGCGAAGCCGAAGAACATGCCCGAGACCATGCCGACCCGCCCCGGCATCAGCTCGTTCGCATAGACCAGGATCGCCGAGAAGGCGGAGGAGAGCACGAGGCCGATCACCACGCTCAGCCCGACCGTCCAGCCGAGGCCGACATAGGGCAGCGCCAGGGTGAACGGCAGCACGCCGAGGATCGAGCCCCAGATGACATATTTCCGCCCGATACGGTCGCCCACCGGGCCGCCGATGAACACGCCGGCGGCGGCGGCGGCGAGGAAGATGAACAGATCGACCTGCGCCGCCTGCGTCGGCAGATGGAAGCGGTGCATCAGATAAAAGATGTAATAGCTGGTGATGCTGGAGAGATAGAAGAATTTCGAGAACACCAGCGCGAGCAGCACCGCGAGCGCGCGGCGCACGCGCGGCTCGCGGGGCAGAAAGGCGCCCTCGCCGACGCGCACCGGCCGGGGTGTCGCATGGCCGCCGCGCTTGTACCAGCGCCCGAGGGCGAACAGGATCAGCATGCCGCCGAAGGCCGCGAGCGCGAACCAGGCGAGGCTGATCCGCCCGCGGGAGAGGATGAAGAAGGCGGCCAGCAGCGGCCCGAGCGACTGGCCGAAATTGCCGCCGACCTGGAACACCGACTGCGCGAGCCCATGCCGGCCGCCCGAGGCGATGCGGGCGAGGCGCGAGGACTCGGGATGGAAAATCGACGAGCCGGTGCCGAGCAGCGCGGCCCCCAGCAGCAATTCCGGATAATTGCCGGCGAGTGCCAGGGTGAGCAGCCCGGACATGCTGAACGCCATCCCCACCGGCAGCGAATAGGGCTGCGGCCGACGGTCGGTGAAGCGGCCGACGAGGGGTTGCAGCAGCGAGGCGGCGATCTGATAGGTGAGGGTGAGCAGGCCGATCTGGCGAAACGACAGATCGAAGCCGCCCTTCAGAATCGGGTAGATCGCCGGCAGCAGCGACTGCATCATGTCGTTCAGCATGTGGCAGAAGCTGATGGCGCCGAGCACCACGAACACGGTGCCGCTGCCGCCGCGCGCGCGGCCGGCGAGGGCGGCCTCGCTCATCCGAGCGCCGGGCGATGCGCGGCCCAGGGGCGGGCGCGCTCGAAGGCGGCGGCGGCCTGCAACACGCCGAGATCGTCGAAACGCCGCCCGACGATCTGCAACCCCACCGGCAGCCCCTCGGCGGTGAAGCCGCAGGGCACCGAGGCGGCCGGATTGCCGGAGAGGTTGAACGGATAGGAAAACTCCGCCCACGACATCCAATCCCACGCATGCTGCGGCCAATGCGCCGGCAACAGACGCTCGGCCGGGAAGGCGGCGACCGAGACGGCGGGCGTCAGCAGCAGATCATAGCCCTCGAAGAAGCGCTGGATGGCGCCGATGTAGATGAATTTGCGCTCCCGCATACGCTGGTATTCTTGCACGCTATGCCCGAGGCCGGCGCGCACACAGGCGGCGAAGCCGGGGTCGAGCTTGTCGCCGAGCCGATCGAGCAGCGGCTCGTGCACCGAGAGATGCGCCGGCCAGAAAAACCGGATCAACTCCGGCCCCTGCTTGCCCCAGGCGGGGGTCACGTCTTCCAGCGTGGCGCCGAGATCGGAGGCGAACACCTCGGCCGCCTTTCGCGCCAGGGCGGCGATCTCGGGATCGACGCGGGCGTGGCCGAGATCGGCGCTGAAGGCGATGCGCTTGCCCCCGATGCCGGCGCCGAGGTGCGCCGGATAATCGGCCGGTGGCGCCTCGCTGCTCGTATGGTCCCACGGATGCGGCCCGGCCATCACCCGCAGCATCAGCGCGGCGTCGGCGACCGTGCGGGTGATCGGCCCCATATGCGTGGTTTGATCGGCGTTCGAGGCCGGCCAGACGGGAATGCGGCCATAGGTCGGCTTGATGCCGAACACGCCGCAGAAATGCGCCGGCATGCGGATCGAGCCGGCGCCGTCACTGCCCTGGTGCAGCGGGCCGAAGCCGGCGGCGGCGGCGGCGGCGGCCCCGGCCGAGGAGGCGCCGGCGTTCAGCCCGTGCCGCCACGGATTATGGGTGATGCCGGTGAGCGGACTCTGGCTCACGCCCTTCCAGCCGAATTCCGGCGTGGTGGTTTTGCCGATCACGATGGCGCCCGCCTCGCGCAGCCGGCTCACCATCGGCGCGTCGGTCTCGGGGATGAAGCCGGCGCGCGAATGCGAGCCGAATTCGGTGGGAATGCCCTTGGTCCAGGTCAGATCCTTGATGGTGACCGGCACACCATGCAACGGGCCGAGGCGCTCGCCCGCCATCACCGCCGCCTCGGCCTCTGCGGCCGCCGCCATCGCCGCCTCCGGCAGCAGATGGGCGAAGGCATTGATGCGCGGCTCGAGCGCGGCGATGCGGTCGAGCAGGGCGGCGATCGCCTCGCGCGGCGAGATCTGCTTCGTGCGGATCAGTGCCGCGAGGTCGACCGCCGACAGATAGCCGAGCGTCTCGCCGTCCATCACGCGGCCTCGTTATCGCTGATGCGCACCGGCTCGGCCCAGCCGTAAGGGTCGGGTGCGGTGCCATACTGGATGCCGACGATCGCATCGTAGAGCCGCTGCGTCAGCGCGCCGATGCGCCCGCCGTTGATGGTGAGCCGCGTCTCCTTATAGCCCAGCTCGCCGACCGGAGAGACCACGGCGGCGGTGCCGGTGCCCCACATTTCGGCGAGACTGCCGTCCGCCGCGGCGGCGATCACCTCATCGATGGCGATCGGCCGCTCACTCACGCGCAACCCCCAGTCACGCATCAGCCGCAGCGTGGAATCGCGGGTGATGCCGGCGAGGATGGCGCCGGCGAGGGGCGGGGTGATCACCTCGTCGTTGATGCGCAGCATGATGTTCATCGTGCCCACCTCGTCGAGATAGCGCCGGTGCACGCCGTCGAGCCAGAGCACCTGGGTATAGCCCGCCTTGTGCGCCGCCTCGGCGGCATAGATGCTGGCGGCATAATTCCCCGCCGCCTTCGCCGCCCCGAGGCCGCCCGGCACCGCGCGCACATACTGATCGGTGGCGAGGATTTTCACCGGGTCGATCCCTTCGGGATAATACGGCCCGACCGGGCTGAGGATGAGGAAATAGCGATAGCTGCTGGACGGCCGCACGCCGAGGAACGGCTCGGTCGCGATCACCGTCGGGCGCAGATAGAGCGCGGTCCCCGGCTTGCTCGGCACCCAGCGGTGATCGAGCGCCACCAGTTGCTCGAACGACTGGCGGATCAGCGCCGGATCGAGTTCGGGAATGCACAGCCGCTCGCAGGAGCGGTTGAGCCGTGCCGCGTGGTCGGCCGGGCGGAACAGGCGGATCACCCCATCGGCGCCGCGAAACGCCTTCAGTCCGTCGAACACCGCCTGCGCATAGTGTAGCACGCAGGTGGCCGGATCGAGGCTGAAATTGTCATACGGCACGATGCGCGCGTCATGCCAGCCCTCGCCGGGATGGAAATCCATCAGAAACATGTGATCGGTGAACACGGTGCCGAACCGTAGCGCATCGTCCGCCGGACGGCGGGCGGGCCGGTTGGTGCGGGTGACCGGAAACTCACTCATTGCACGCTCTCCTGAACGGGCCGGCTGGCTCGGCGCGGTAACGATATCATCTGGGCGCGATTTCACCATGCCATGATCGCAGAACTGTATTGCGGTGTGCCGGCTTAACCAACTGCCACCGCATCACGGATCGCGGCGAGCGCCGCCGGTGCGGCCGAAGCATCCGGCCCGCCGGCCTGCGCCATGTCCGCGCGCCCGCCGCCACCGCGCCCGCCGGCGGCGGCACTCGCGGCACGCACCAGCGCCACCGCATCGAACCGCCCGGTGAGATCGGGCGAGACGGCGACGACGATGCTCGCCTTGCCCTCGGCGGTCGAGACCAGGGCGACGATGCCGCTGCCCAATTGCGTGCGGATGGTCTCGGCGAGGCCCTTGAGGTCGCGCGGCGGGATATCGCCGAGGTCGCGCGCGGCGAGTTTCACCCCGCCGATCTCCTCCACCGCCGCCTCGCCATCGCCGGTCGCGAGCCGGCGTTGCAGCCCGGCGATCTGCGTCTCAAGCCGGCGCCGCTCGTCGAGCAGCGCGGCGAGCCGGGCGGGCAGTTCGGCCGGCGCCGCGCGCAGTGCCGCCGCACTCTCCACGAGCAGCGCCTCGCGCGCCGCGATCGCCGCCAGCGCCGCCGCCCCGGTCACTGCCTCCACCCGGCGGATGCCCGCACTCACCGCACCCTCGGAGACGATGCGGAACAGCCCGATGTCGCCGGTGCGCCGCACATGGGTGCCGCCGCAGAGTTCGATCGAGTAGGCGCGGCGGTTGCCCTCGCCCTCGCCCATCGCCACCACGCGCACCTCGTCGCCATATTTCTCGCCGAACAGCGCCATCGCCCCCTCGGCGACCGCCGCCTCCGGCGTCATCAGCCGCGTGGTGACGGGCGAGTTTTCGCGAATGCGCGCGTTCACCTCCCCCTCCACCCAGGCGAGTTCCTCGGCGGTGATCGGGCGCGGCTGGCTCACGTCGAAGCGCAGCCGGTCCGGCGCGTTCAGGCTGCCCTTCTGCGTCACATGCTCGCCAAGGCGCCGGCGCAGCGCCTCGTGCAGCAGATGCGTCGCCGAATGATGCGCGCGGATGGCGCCGCGCCGCGCATGGTCCACCACCGCCAGCACGCCCTCGCCGCGCCGCGCGCGCCCGGCCTCGATGCGCCCGAGATGGACGAACAGGTCGCCGAGCTTCTTCTGCGTGTCGGTGATGGCGATGCGTAGCCCGTCGGCGCCGGTGATGCTGCCGGTATCGCCCACCTGCCCGCCGCTCTCGGCATAGAACGGCGTCTGATTGAGAATGACGGCGACCTCTTGCCCGGCCTCGGCGGCCTCGACGCTCGCGCCACCCACGATCAGCGCGCGGATTTCCGCCTCGGCCGTCTCGGTCGCGTAGCCGAGGAACTCGCTGGCGCCGGCGGCCTCGCGCACATCGAACCACAGCCGCTCGGTCGCCGCCTCGCCCGAGCCGGTCCAGGCGGCGCGGGCGCGGCGGCGCTGCTCGGCCATCGCCGTGTCGAAGCCGGCGAGATCGACGCCGCGCCCCTGCTCGCGCAGCGCGTCCTGCGTCAGATCGATCGGGAAGCCGAAGGTGTCATAGAGCCGGAAGGCGATGGCGCCGGGCAACGCCTCGCCGCCGCCGAGCCGCGCCGTCTCCTCGGCCAGCAGATGCAGCCCGCGCTCCAGCGTGGTTTTGAAGCGCGTCTCCTCCAGCCGCAGCGTTTCGCCGATCAGCGCCTCGGCGCGGCCGAGTTCGGGATAGGCGACCCCCATCTGCCGGTTCAGCGCCGGCACCAGCCGGCAGAGCAGCGGTTCGGCGACCCCCATCAGATGCGCGTGGCGCATGGCGCGGCGCATGATCCGGCGCAGCACATAGCCGCGCCCCTCGTTCGAGGGCATCACCCCGTCGGCGATCAGGAAGGAGGCACTGCGCAGGTGATCGGCGATCACCCGATGGCTGGTCTTGAAGCGTCCGTCCGGCGGCTGCCCGCTCGCCTCGGCGCTCGCGAGGATCAGCGCGCGCAGCGTGTCGGTGTCATAATTGTCCTGCTTGCCCTGCAGAATGGCGGCGAAGCGTTCGAGCCCCATGCCGGTGTCGATCGAGGGGCGCGGCAGCGGCGCGCGGGTGCCGGGCGGACCCTCCTCGTACTGCATGAACACGAGGTTCCAGATCTCGACGAAGCGGTCGCCATCCTCGTCCGCGCTGCCCGGTGGGCCGCCGGCGACCGCCGCGCCGTGGTCGTAGAAAATCTCCGAACACGGGCCGCACGGGCCGGTATCGCCCATGCGCCAGAAATTATCGCTGGTCGCGATGCGGATGATGCGCGCCTCGGGCAGCCCGGCGATGCGGCGCCAGAGGCTCGCTGCCGCCTCGTCATCGGCATAGACCGTCACCAGCAGCCGCTCCGGCGCGAGGGCGAAATCGCGCGTCAGCAGGCGCCAGGCGTGCTCGATGGCGACGTCCTTGAAATAATCGCCGAAGCTGAAATTGCCCAGCATCTCGAAGAACGTATGGTGGCGCGCGGTGTAGCCGACATTGTCCAGATCGTTGTGCTTGCCGCCGGCGCGGACGCATTTCTGCGCCGTGGTGGCGCGCGCGTAAGGCCGCTTCTCCTGCCCGGTGAAGACGTTCTTGAACTGCACCATGCCGCTGTTGGTGAACAGCAGGGTGGGGTCGTTGCGCGGCACCAGGGGCGAGCTTTCGACCGGTTGATGCCCCTCACGGACGAAATAATCGAGGAAAGTGGCGCGGATGTCGTTGCTGCTCGGCATGGTACGGGTCGATATCTCCAGACGGGTTCGCGCTCAATCTATGCCCTCGCCACGAGATCGCCGAACAATCCCCGGGCCGGTGGCGTATAAGCTGACGAAAGGCGCGGGATTTGGCAAATCGGTGCATGATGCGGGCGAGACAGCGGAGCGGGCGGACGCATGGATGATCTGGTCACCAAAAGCGATGCGGCGCCAGCGCGCGCGCGCGAACCCCTCACCCGCGAGACGCGAAGGCCCCGGCTGTGGCGGCCGGCAGCGCTCCTGCTGCTGATCGGCGCCGGGCTGCTGCTCTGGCTGCATCCGTGGAAACGCGCCACCCCCACCCCGCAGGCGCCGCCGGCGAGCGCGCTCGCGCAGTCGATCCGCGAGGCGGTGGTGGCGCGCGGCGACCTGCCGGTCTGGCTCGAGGGCATCGGCACCGTCACCCCCTGGACCACGGTCAATGTGCAGACCGAGATCAGCGGGCTGGTGATGGAGGTGGGCTTCCACGAGGGCCAACTGGTCAAGAAGGGCGATTTTCTGGTGCAGATCGACCCGCGCCCCTATCAGATCCTGCTCGAACAATATCAGGCACAGCTCGCGCATGATCAGGCGCTGCTGGCGGAAGCGAAAATGGACCTGATCCGCTATCAGGGGCTGAACAAACAGAACTCGATCGCCCGGCAGACCGCCGAGGACCAAGTGTATCTGGTCAAGCAATACGAAGGCACGGTGAAGGTCGATCAATCGAACATCGACAATGAAAAACTCAATCTCATTTATTGCCACATCACCGCCCCGGTCGATGGCCGCGTCGGCATCCGCCGCGTCGATCCGGGCAATTATCTGACCGCGAGCGGCCTTACCACCATCACCGTGGTGACGCAGATGCAGCCGATGACGGTGATTTTCGTCCTGCCCGAGGATGTGGTGCAGCGGGTGATGCGCCAGCCGGACAACGGCACCGGGCTGCGCGTCGATGCCTATGACCGCAGCGACACCAAGCGTCTGGCCAGCGGCACGCTGCTCGGAGTCGGCAGCCAGATTGATACCACCACCGGCACGTTCAATCTGCGCGCGAATTTCGCGAACCGTAACACCGAATTGTTTCCGTTCCAGTTCGTCAACGCCCATATTCTGATCGACACGCTGCACGACGCCACCATCGTGCCGAAAGCGGCGTTGCAGAAAGGCGTGCCGGGGACATACGTGTTCGTGGTGCGGGCGGACCATACCGTTGCGGTGCGGCCGGTGAAAACCGGCGAGGCGGATGGCGAGCGTGTGGCCGTGCTCTCCGGCCTCGCGCCGGGCGAGCATGTGGTGATCGACGGCGCCGACCGGCTGCGCGATGGCGCCCGTGTGCGCGTGATCGGCGAGCACGCGACGGCCCGGCCGTAAAATCGCTGCGATACCGCCGATGAATCCCTCGCGCCTGTTCATCCTTCGCCCGGTGGCGACCACGCTGCTGATGGTGGCGATCATGCTGCTCGGCATCGCGGCTTACGGGTTCCTGCCGCTCTCGGCGTTGCCGGAGGTGGATTACCCGACGATCCGCGTGACCACCTTCTACCCCGGCGCCAGCCCCGAGGTGATGACCTCGGCGGTGACGGCCTCGCTGGAGCAGCAGCTCGGCCAGATGCCCGGTCTGAACGAGATGATCTCCTCGAGTTCCGCCGGCGCCTCGGTGATCACCCTGCAATTCAGCCTGAGCCTCGCGCTCGATGCCGCCGAGCAGGAGGTGCAGGCGGCGATCAACGCGGCGCAGAACCTCTTGCCGGCGAATCTGCCCGAGCCGCCGATCTATGCCAAGGTGAACCCGGCCGATGCGCCGATCCTGACACTCGCCGTGCAATCGCGCACGTTGCCGCTCACGCAGGTGGAAGATCTCGCCTACACACGCCTCGCGCAGAAAATCTCACTGGTCGCCGGTGTCGGCCTCGTCGATGTCAACGGCGGCCATCGCCCGGCGATGCGCATTCGCGTCAATCCGGTGGCGATGGCCGGCTATGGGCTGAACATCGACGATCTGCGCACCACCATCGTCGATCTCAACGTCAATTTCCCGAAAGGCAGCTTCGACGGGCCGAGCCACGCCTATACGCTGAACGCCAACGACCAGATGGAAACGCCGGAGCAATACGCCAACTCCGTCATCGCCTATCGCAACGGCGCGCCAGTGCGGCTGCGCGACATCGGCAGCGCGGTGGCCGGTTCGGAGAACACCGAGCTCGACGCCTGGGCCGATCGCACGCCGGCGATCATCCTCAACATCCGCCGCCAGCCGGGCGCCAATGTCGTCGCCGTCGCCGACCGCATCAAGGCGCTGCTGCCGGAGCTGCAATCCTCCCTGCCGGGCGCGATCAAAGTGACGGTGCTGACCGACCGCACGAACACCATCCGCGCCTCGGTGCGCGATGTGGAGTTCGAACTCGGCCTCGCCGTGATTCTCGTCGTCGCGGTGATTTTCCTGTTCCTGCGCGATCTGCCGGCGACGCTGATCCCGAGTTTATCGGTGCCGCTCTCCATCGTCGGCACCGTCGCGGTGATGTATCTGCTCGGCTACAGCCTCGATAATCTGTCGCTGATGGCGCTCACCATCGCGACGGGCTTCGTCGTCGACGATGCGATCGTGATGATCGAGAACATCGCGCGCTTCATCGAGGCCGGCGAGCCGCCGTTGCAGGCGGCGCTGAAGGGCGCGCAGCAGATCGGCTTCACCATCATCTCGCTCACCGTCTCGCTGATCGCGGTGCTCATCCCGCTGCTGTTCATGGGCGATGTGGTCGGCCGGCTGTTCCATGAATTCGCCATCACCCTCGCCGTCACCATCGTCATCTCGGCGATCGTCTCGCTCACCCTGGTGCCGATGCTCTGCGCCCGACTGCTGCGGCACAAGCAGGCGCGCGGCGGGCGGACATTCTTCGATCGTCTGGTCGGCGCCTACGACCGCGCACTCGGCGTGGTGCTCGATCACCAGGCGCTCACCTTGCTGGTGGCGACGCTCACCGTGCTGGCGACGGTGTGGCTCGCCATCGTCATCCCCAAAGGTTTTTTTCCGCAGCAGGATACCGGCGTGATCCAGGGCGTGTCCGTCGCCGAGGAATCGACCTCCTACGCCGCGATGGCGACGCATCAGCAGGCGCTCGCCGATGCGATTCTGCACGATGCCGACGTGCTCAGCCTCTCCTCGTTCATCGGCGTCGATGGCACCAACACAACGCCGAACACCGGGCGTTTCCTGATCAATCTGCGCCCGCATGACGAACGCTCTCTCACCGTGAACGGCATCATCGCGCGGCTACAGAAGGAGGTGGCCAATGTCTCCGGCATCGACCTCTACATGCAGCCGGTGCAGGATCTCACGCTCGATGCCACGGTGAGTGCGACGCAATACCGCTTCGTGCTGCAGAACGCCGATCCGGCGGAGCTGGCGAGCTGGGTTCCGCGCCTGATGACGCGGCTGCAGGCGGCGCCCGAACTGCGCGATGTCGCGAGCGATCTCGAACAGCATGGCCGCGCCGTGCAGATCGACATCGATCGTGCCACCGCCTCGCGTTTCGGCCTCACGCCGGCGACCGTCGATAACGCGCTATACGACGCCTTCGGCCAGCGCATCGTCTCCACCATCTTCACCCAATCGAACCAGTATCGCGTGATCCTGGAGGTCGATCCGGCGTGGCAGCACTCGCTCGACACGTTGAAGAACCTCTATCTGCCGACATCGACGGCGGCGAACGGGCAGGTGCCGCTGTCGGCCATCGTGCATCTCTCGCAACGCGATGCGCCGTTGCAGATCAACCACCTCGGGCAGTTCCCGGCGACCACCATCTCCTTCAATCTCGCCCCCGGCGTCTCGCTCGGCGCGGCGGTGGATGCGATCCATCGCATCGAACGCGACCTCGCGTTGCCACCGAGTTTCATGACCCATTTCCAGGGTGCCGCACGCGCCTTTCAAGCCGCGCTCGGCAATGAGTTCCTGTTGATTCTCGCCGCCGTGCTCACGATGTACATCGTCCTCGGTGTACTCTATGAGAGCTTCATCCATCCGATCACCATCCTCTCCACGCTGCCCTCAGCCGGTGTGGGCGCGCTGCTCGCACTGCTCATCGCCGGCAAGGATCTCGATGTCATCGCCATCATCGGGATCGTGCTGCTGATCGGCATCGTGAAGAAGAACGCCATCATGATGATCGACTTCGCGCTCGACGCCGAACGGCGCGAAGGCAAGTCGCCGCGCGAGGCGATCCATCAGGCGTGTCTGCTGCGTCTGCGCCCGATCCTGATGACGACCCTCGCGGCGCTGATCGGCGCGCTCCCGCTGATGCTCGGCACCGGCACCGGCTCCGAATTGCGCCAGCCACTCGGCATCGCGATCGTCGGCGGGCTGATCGTGAGCCAGATGCTCACCCTGTTCACGACACCGGTGATCTATCTCGGATTTGCGCGCATCGCGCAGCGTCTGCGCGGCTTGCGTCGCGACGGCGAAGCCGCCGCTGGCGAAGTCTGATGGATTTCTCGCGGTTTTTCATCGCCCGTCCGGTGGCCACCACGCTGCTCGCGCTCGGCGTGCTGTTCGCCGGCGCGCTCGGCTATTTTCATCTGCCGGTCTCGCCGCTGCCGCAGGTGGATTTCCCGACCATTCTGGTGCAGGCCTCGCTGCCCGGCACCAGCCCGGACGTGATGGCGAGCAGTGTGGCCGAACCGCTGGAGCGCCGGCTGAGCAACATCGCCGATGTCGATGAGATGACATCGCAGAGTTTCGCCGGCAGCACGCGCATCGTGCTGCAATTCGGCCTCGACCGTAACATCGATGGTGCTGCGCGCGATGTGGAGGCGGCGCTCAATGCGGCGCATGCCGATCTGCCGACGCAGATGCGCGGCAATCCGACCTACAACAAGGTCAATCCCGCCGACGCGCCGTTCATGGTGCTGGCGCTCACCTCGGCCACCCGCACGCGCGGACAGATCGATGACGTTGCCGCCAATGTCGTGCAGCAATCCCTCGCGCAGGTCGATGGCGTGGGGCAGGTGAACATCGTCGGCTCCGCTTTGCCGGCGGTGCGGGTCGAGATCAATCCCAACGCCCTCTCGGCCTATGGCATCGGCTTCGAGGACGTGCGCGCCGCCCTCGGTTCGGCCAATGCCGACAGCCCCAAGGGCGCGATCAACGTCGGGGATCACCGCTATCAACTCTACACCAACGATCAGGCGCTGAACGCGGCGGATTACAAGCCGCTGATCATCGCCTATCGCAACAACGCCGGCGTGCGCCTCACCGATGTCGCCGACGTGATCGATTCGGTGCAGGACGTTCGCAACAGCGCCCTCTCGAACGGCAAACCTTCCGTGCTGGCGCTGGTCTATCGCCAGCCCGGCGCCAACATCATCGATACGGTCGAGCGGGTGCGCGCGAAGCTCGGTTTCATCCGCGCCTCCATCCCGGCCGATATCGATATCAATGTCGTCGCCGACCGCACGCCGAGCATCCGGGCCTCGTTGAACGATACCGAGCTCACCCTGCTAATTTCCATCGTTCTAGTAATTCTTGTCGTTTTCCTGTTCCTGCGCAATCTGCGCGCCACATTGGTGCCCAGTATCGCCTTGCCGATCTCCATCCTCGGCACCTTCGGTGGCATGTATCTGTGCGGCTACAGCATCGACATCCTCTCGCTGATGGCGCTCACCGTCGCCACCGGCTTCGTCGTCGATGACGCCATCGTGGTGCTGGAAAACATCGCGCGCCATATCGAGGGCGGCATGCCGCGCATGCAGGCGGCGATCCTGGGTGCGCGTGAGGTGGGCTTCACCGTGCTTTCGATGAGTCTGTCGCTGATAGCGGTGTTTTTGCCGATCCTGCTGATGGGCGGGCTGGTCGGGCGATTGTTTCGCGAATTCGCCGCCACACTCTCGCTCGCGATCGCGATCTCTCTCGTGGTCTCGCTCACCATCGCGCCG
>DAHXNW010000200.1 GCA_027365195.1 Acetobacteraceae bacterium | reverse complement strand
CTCAAATACGGCATCCTGCCGCAGCATCTGGCCGCCGGCGAGTTGCTGCGCGGCAATGCGCTGATCGAGGCGGCGACCTTCATCGCCATCCTCGCCGGCACCATCGCCGGCGGCAGCCTGATCGCGCCGCCGCATGGCGCGCTGATCGCGGCGCTCGCCCTGCTGCTCGCGCTCGCCGGGCTGGCGGCCGCCTGGCGCATTCCGCCCGCACCGCCGGTTGCGCGCGGGCTGCGGATCGGCTGGAACCCGCTGCGTGAGAGTAGCCGGCTGCTGGCGCAGGCGCGCGGCCAGCCGGTGGTGTGGCGCGCCTGCCTCGGGCTGAGCTGGTTCTGGGCGGTGGGGGGCGTGTTTCTCTCCGAATTTCCCACCCTGGCGGCACAGGATTTCGGCGCCGATGGTCGGGTGGTGAGCCTGTTGCTGGCGATGTTCGCCCTCGGCGTCGGCGCCGGCGCGCTGCTCGCCGGGCGGCTCGCGCAGCCGCCGCGCTGGCTGCCGGCGGGGGCGCTGCTCGCGCTGTCGCTGTTCACCGCCGATTTCGCCTGGGTCTGTGCCGGGGTCTCGCCGGCCAGCGGCTGGCATGACATTGCCGCCATGCTGGCCACGCCACGCGCCTGGCGGGCGCTCGCCGATCTGTTCCTGGTCGCCGCCAGTGGCGGGGTGTTTTCCGTGCCGCTCTACACCGCGCTGCAGGAAGCCGCGGCCCCCGGCGCGCGGGCGCGCATGATCGCCGCCAATAATGTGCTCAACGCGCTGTTCATGGCCGCCGCCGCCGGGGTCGTGGCCGGCCTCGCCGCCCTGCGCATCGGTGTCGCGCCGAGCCTCGCTCTGCTCGCGCTGCTGAACCTCGCCGCCGCAGCGCTGTTCAGCCGGCGCGGCGGCTCATAGCGATAGGGCCATGATTTCGTCGAGGAGGGCGCGCAGTTCGCCCGCCGCAAGGCTGCGCGGGGCGGTCTCGACCACGCCGAGACCCTGGCCGAAGGCGCTGGCGAAGGCCGCCCGGTTGCCGAGCGAGGCGCGGAGCATGCGCAGCCCGCGCGCCGCGATCTCGGCCTCCATCGCGATGCGCAGGCGCGAGGCCGCCGAGGCGCGGTTGAACAGTAGCCAGACCGGCTTGCCCTCGGCCGCCGCGAGCGCGAGCGTCGCCTCCGCCGCCCAGAGATCGGGCGGACTCGGCTGCACTGGCAGCAGCACCGCATCGGCGCCGCGCAGCGCGAGCCGCGCGTCGGTGTCGATCTGCGGCGGGCTGTCGATCAGCACCAGATCATGCGTCTCGCGCAGCCGCGCGAGTTCCGCCGCCAGCCGCCAGCCCGAAACATCGGAGCAGGTGATGGCGGCCGGCGCCGGCCGGCGTGCTGCGCGCAGCGCATGCCAGCGCGCCAGGCTGCGCTGCGGGTCGATGTCGAGCAGCGCCACCCGTCGCGTGGCGGCAGAGGCGGCGGCGAGATTGGCCGCCAGCGTGCTCTTGCCGGCCCCGCCCTTCTGCTGCGCGATCGTCAAGACCCGGACCATCGGCGGAAATTTCCTCGCAAGCTGCCGGATCACTGTAGAGGCTTTGCCTGCGCGCACAAACCCGGCAATGTCCCGACGCGGGTCGGTTTGAAGTTCCGCACCGGCCCGCACCCCCACCCGGCCACCCACGACAGTATACTGAATGGGTGCCAAGGGGAGATGACGGGTGGGGGTGCGGGCCGGTGCAGGCTTGCTTTCCAAACTGACCCACGACCAATGTCCCGGCGCGGGTGAGGGGAGTGGGGCGATGTGCGCGTTGTGCGGCGGGCTGGGCGGTGGCGATCACTGGACCGATGCGACGGCGCGGCCGGGCGTGTTCTCCAACGCGGCCGACCCGCTGCAACGCCGGCGCGCCCGCGCCCGGCGCATTGCGAGCGCCAACCGCGTGCTCGCGGCCTATGCGATGCGTCTCGCGGATTGGCAGGGCAGCGCTTATATCCTCACCACGGCCACCGGCAAGCGGGCCATGGTGGACGATCTCGCGCATCTCTGGACGGTGGCCGAAACCCTCGCGGCGCGGCCCTGCGATCCTCTGGACACAGCACTGCTCGCCCGGCTGGAGGCGTCGGATGGCTGAAGCGGCGCCCGAGTTCACCCCGGTCAGCCTGATCACCGGCTTTCTCGGCTCCGGCAAGACGACGCTGCTGCAACGTCTGCTGGCGGACCCGGCACTCGCCGATACGGCGGTGCTGATCAACGAATTCGGCGAGGTGGGGCTCGATCACCATCTGCTCGAACGCATCGATGCGCGCACCGTGCTGCTGCAATCGGGCTGTCTTTGCTGCACCATTCGTGGCGAGCTCGCCGATGCGATGCGCGATCTGCACTCGCGCCGCGCGCGCGGCGCGGTGCCGCCGTTCCGCCGGCTGGCGATCGAGAGCACCGGGCTCGCCGACCCGTTCCCGGTGCTCACCACGCTGCACGCCGACCCGGTGCTGCGCCATCATTTCCGCATCGGCAACGTGATCACCACGCTCGATGCGGTGAACGGGGCAGCGCAACTCGACCGCCATGGCGAGAGCGTGAAACAGCTCGCCATCGCCGACCGCATCGTGCTGACCAAGACGGACCTCGCCGAGCCGGCGGCGATCGCCGCCCTGCACGCCGCCATCGCCCGCATCAATCCGGCCGCACCGGTATCGCGCGTCCTACCGCTCTGGCACGCAGAGGCGCTAGCGTTCGATGCCACGACACTGCTGACCCATGACGCCTTCGATCTGGCGCAGCGCAGCGAGGCGGCGCGGGACTGGTTCGCCGCCGAACTCGCAACCGCGCCCCGGCATCACCACGCGCATGATCGCAACCGCCATGGCGCCGACATCGAAGCCTTCACGATGCATTTCGCCGAACCGCTGGACTGGGCCGATTTCGGCGTCTGGCTGACGATGCTGCTCAACCGGCACGGCGAACGGGTGCTGCGCGTAAAGGGCATTCTCGCCGTGGCCGGCAGCGAGACGCCGGTCGCCGTGCATGGGGTGCAGCATCTGGTGCATCCGCCGGTGCACATGCGGGCCTGGCCGGACGCGGCGCGCCACTCGCGGCTGGTGTTCATCGTGCAGGGGCTGTCGCCCGACACGATCCGCCGCTCGCTCGCCGCCTTCCTGCGTCTGCCGCTCGCGGTGCCGCCGCCGGTTAGCGCGCCATAGCGTGGCGCGCGCGCCGGGCCGGCAGAAGGCGGCGCACCCATGCGAGCAGCGCGAGGCCAGTGCCGAGCAGCAGCCATGACGCAGGCTCCGGCACCGAGACGTCTTTCGGATCAGCGGAATTAGTGATGCCATAAAACTGAGCGATCTGGTCGTTCTGCCCGGCGCCCACGCGCGGCCAGAGATCGAAGCCGTACGTATCGGGCGAGAACCCGGTGCTGGGCACCAGCGAGAGCGGCAGGATCGCGGTGATGGTATCGCCGGAGATCGTGATGTCCGACGTTGGCACGGTCTCGAGGGGTCCGTTGTTGAACAGATTGACTTTGGCGGTGCCGTTGGGGTTGATCAATAAAACGGCGTCGAACAGCACGTTCGAGCCGATGTCGGGGTTGGTGGCGGTGAGCGGGCTGGTGAAAAACCGATCGGTGCCGGCGCCGCGATTGATACCCCAGACATATAGGCTGCCGGTGGGCGCGCTACTGATCGGCGCCGCCGAGGTGCTGGTGAGGTCGAAGGCACTGCCGTTGAAGCCCACGCTGATGCTGGTCAAATCGAGGGCCTGGCTCTTGGGGCCGATATACGTGCTCAGGAACTGGGCGGCCTGCGCCCCCTGCTGGCTGGCGATGGCAAGGGTGGCGATGACGGCGCAGGCGGCGAGGCTGAATGTTCGCGACATCGGCATGGCGCTGCTCCTTATGGAGTGTGAGTGAGACACAGTGCATCAGCCCCCCGAAGCGGAACGATCTGTAGCATCGTATGCGTCTTTTAGAAAGTGAAATTATATTGCTTTGGATCGGAGCGGCTCAGCCGCTCTCCTCGACCAGCCGGTAGCGGCCGACGATCAGCGGATCCCGCGCCAGCGCGTCGCGGATCGCCGCCGCGCCGGCCTCGCTCGCCGGCAGGGCGGCGACGGCGGTGAAGAATCCCACCTCGCCACGCACCCGCGCGAGGAACAGCCGGGCGAGCGCCATCGCCACCGCCCCGCGCGGCAGGCAGCAGGCGC
Organism: Acetobacteraceae bacterium; assembly: GCA_027365195.1. Lineage (GTDB taxonomy): Bacteria > Pseudomonadota > Alphaproteobacteria > Acetobacterales > Acetobacteraceae > DAHXNW01. Next base: position 1,704 of record DAHXNW010000200.1, on the reverse strand, counting down.
ATCCCGCCGCGTGATCCGCCGTTGGATCGGGGCTGAAATCGGCGATGGCCATGGCCGATGCCGCCGCGCGCGCATCGATGGCCCCCGTCTCGCGCAGCAACGCCGTCTCCGCCGCCACCGGCGCATCGGCGGCGAGCAGATGGAGCGGGATGCGGGCGTCGATGAAGGCGGGCATGGGGGCGTTATAGTCTGTTTTCGTGCAGCCGGCACCGGCCCGCGCCCCCGCCCGGCCACCCATTCAGCATAATGTCGTGGGTGGCCGGGCGGGGGTGCGGGCCGGTGCCGGCTGAAGCGATCACCCGCAAAATCTGTTGCACTGCGGCCGGAAGTAAATTTAAGGTAAAAACGGTTCGGTACACCACCGCCCGTCGTGATGCATGGCCGAACCATGCGGGGAGAGACCACCATGCCGCTCGGCACGCTGAAGCTTCCGTCCATCGACCAGTTGCGTGAGGTCGCCGCCGATCTCGGAATGACGATGAGCGAGGACGATCTCGCGCAGCACCGAAGCAGTCTGGAAGGTAGTTTCGCCGCTTATAACGCGATCGATCGGCTGCCCGACGAAATCCCCGCCGTCACCTACCCGCGCGCCCCCGGCGTGCGTCCGCAGGCGGGCGACAACAAATACGGCGCCTGGTATGTCAAAACCAAAATCGAGGGCGCGCCCTCCGGCAAGCTCAAGGGCAAGACGGTCGCGATCAAGGACAATATCCTTATCGCCGGCGTGCCGATGATGAACGGCGCCTCCACCCTCGAGGGCTACGTGCCGGATGTGGACGCAACGGTCGTCACCCGCATTCTCGACGCCGGCGGCACCATCGCCGGCAAGACGGTGTGCGAATATTTCTGCTTCTCCGGCGGCTCGCACACCAGCAGCACCGGGCCGGTGCATAATCCGCACCGCATGGGCTATTCCACCGGCGGCTCCTCCTCCGGCAGCGCCGCCGTGGTGGCCGCCGGCGAGGTGCCGATGGCGCTCGGCGGCGATCAGGGCGGCTCCATCCGCATGCCCGCCGCGTGGTGCGGCATCTATGGCATGAAGCCGACGCATGGGCTGGTGCCCTATTCCGGCATCATGCCGATCGAGACGACGATCGACCACACCGGGCCGATGACGGCGACGGTGGAGGACAATGCGCTGCTGCTCGAAGTGCTGGCCGGGCCGGACGGGCTCGATCCGCGCCAGTATGGCGGCCAGTCGAAGCCTTATCGCGATGCGGTCGGGCGGGGTGCCACCGGCATGCGCATCGCCATGATCACCGAGGGCTTCGGCCACGCCAATTCCGTCGAGGCGAGCGATGCGGTGGTGCGCGAGGCGGCCGAGCGGTTCCGCGGCATGGGCGCGACCGTCGATCAGGTTTCGATCCCGCTGCACACGCTCGGCGCCGCCATCTGGCTGCCGATCGCCGCCGAGGGGGCGACGGTGCAGATGATGATGGGCAACGGCTTCGGCTTCAACTGGCAGGGTCTCTACGTCAATTCGCTGCTCGACGCGCATAGCGGCTGGCGCAGCCGGGCGGACGAGCTCTCCGAGACGTTGAAGAGCACGATGCTGCTCGGACACTACATGGTCACGCATCATCGCGGCCATTACTATGCCAAGGCGCAGAATCTGGTCCGCCGGCTGCGCGCCGCCTATGACGCGGTGCTCGCCAGCTACGATCTTCTGCTGATGCCGACGATGCCGATGCCGGCGACGAAAAT
>DAHXNW010000132.1 GCA_027365195.1 Acetobacteraceae bacterium | reverse complement strand
GGCGAGAGCGTGGTGACGGAGTGTGCCGCCATCTGCGCCTATCTCGCCGATGCCTTCCCCGCCGCCGGCCTCGCCCCGGCGCCGGGCGATCGTCTGCGCGCCGCCTATTACCGCTGGCTGTTTTTCGCCGCCGGCCCGGTGGAGGCTGCCGTCTCCAACAAGGCGCTCGGCGTCGAAGTGCCGGAGGGCCGGGAGAAGATGCTGGGCTACGGCAGCTTCGCCGATACGATGAACACGCTGGAGGGCGCGGTCGCCAAGGGCGACTATCTGCTCGGCGAGACATTCACCGCCGCCGATGTCTATCTCGGCTCGCAGATCGGCTTTGGCATGCAGTTCCACATGATCGAGGAGCGTCCCGCGTTCACGCGATACTGGGCGCGCATCGGCAACCGGCCGGCCGCCCTGCGCGCCCGGGCGATCGATGACGCGCTGATCGCCCAGCAGCAGCAAGCCCAGCAGCAAAGCTGATCCGCATTTTCACCCTCGGGAGACACGCCAGATGACCGCACAGCCGGAAATGATCCTCATCGAAACACATGGCCGCGTGGGGCTGATCCGCCTCAACCGGCCGGCGGCGCTGAATGCGCTGTGCGACCAATTGATGGCCGAACTGGCCGCTCAACTGCACGTCTTCGATGCCGACCCGGCGATCGGCGCCATCGTGATCACCGGCTCGGCGAAAGCCTTCGCCGCCGGCGCCGACATCAAGGAGATGCAGCCGCGCCGTTTCCCCGACGTCGCACTGCACGACTTCATCCGCCCGTGGGAGAGTGTCACGCTGATCACCAAGCCGGTGATCGCGGCCGTCGCCGGCTTCGCCCTCGGCGGCGGCTGCGAGCTCGCGATGATGTGCGACCTGGTCATCGCCGCCGACACGGCGAAATTCGGCCAGCCGGAGATCAATCTCGGCGTCATTCCCGGCGCCGGCGGCACGCAGCGGCTGACGCGGGCGATCGGCAAATCGAAGGCGATGGAGATGATCCTCACCGGGCGGATGATGGCCGCCGAGGAAGCCGAGCGGGCCAATCTGGTCTGCCGCGTGGTGCCGGCGGAGGCGTTGATCGAGGAGGCGCTGAAGCTCGGCGCGCGCATCGCGAGCCTCTCGCCCACCGCCGTCGCCCTGGCCAAGCAGGCGGTGAACCGCGCGTTCGAGACGGTGCTGGCTGAGGGCGTGCGCGCCGAGCGCTCGCTGTTCCTCGGCCTGTTCGGCACGCCCGACCAGCAGGAGGGGATGGCCGCCTTCGTCGAGAAGCGCCCCGCCCGCTTCACCCCGAGCTGACCGGCGCGGCCGTCCGGGGGGTCGGGCGTGTTCAAGCGGCTGATGCAGCGGCCGGCGGTGCAGCGCGGCATCGCCTGGCTGCTCGCGCGCTACATCGGTTTTGCCATGCGCAGCACGCGCTGGACGTTGCAGGGCGAGGCGCATCTGGCGCCGGTGGTCGCCGGCACGCCGAGCGTGGTCGCTTTCTGGCATGAGCGTCTGCCGCTGATTTTCGCCCTCGAACGTCTGGCGCGCGCGCGCGGGATGGCGCCACGGGTGCATGTGCTGGTGAGCCGCCATCGCGACGGGCGCTTCATCGGCGCGGTGCTGCGCGCCTTCGATGTGCCGGCGGTCTATGGCTCCTCCTCGAAAGGTGGGGTGGCGAGCCTGCGCGCGCTGCTCGCGGTGCTGGCGCGCGGCGAGCACGTCGGGCTGACGCCGGATGGCCCGCGCGGCCCGCGCAGGCGGGCGGCGGCGGGGGTCGCGCAGCTCGCGGCGCTGGCGGGCGCGCCCGTGCTGCCCTGCGCGGCGCAGACCAACCGGCGCATCGTGCTGCGCTCGTGGGACCGCATGGTGCTGCCGCTGCCGTTCGGCCGGGGCGTGCTGGTCTGCGCCCCCCCGCTCACCGTGCCGCGCCAGGGCTGGCGCGAGAGCGGGCCGCTGATCGAGGCGGCGCTGATCGCGGCGACGGAGCAGGCGGATCGGGCTTGCGTATGATGGCTCCAGCCGGCACCGGCGGTCTGGTCGGCGGGTGCGACCCTTGCCGCCCCGGCGCTGCGGCTCTGGCTGCGTCGGCGCGCCCGGCTCGGCAAGGAGATCGCCGCCCGGCTCGGCGAGCGGCGCGGCATCGAGGCGCGGGCGCGGCCGGAGGGCCGGCTCCTGTGGCTGCACGCGGCGAGCGTGGGGGAGAGCCTCTCCGTCCTGCCGGTGGTCGCGGCGCTGGCGCACGCCGCGCCGGAGGTTTCGGTGCTGTTCACCACCGGCACCCGCACCTCCGCCACCCTGCTGGAGCGCCGGCTCGCCGAGATGGGCCTCGCCGCGCGGGTGTGGCATCGCTTCGTGCCGCTCGACGTGCCGGGCTGGGTGGCGCGGTTTCTCGATCACTGGCGCCCGGATGCCTGCGGCTTCGTCGAGAGCGAGATCTGGCCGAACATGATCCGCGCGGCGCGGGCGCGGGGGATTCCGCTGCTGCTGATCAACGCCCGGCTCTCGCCGAAGAGTGCCGCCGCCTGGCGCCGTGCCCCCGGCCTCGCGCGCGCCTCGTTCGGCGCGTTCGCGCGGATTCTGGCGCGCTCGGCGGCGGATGGCGCGCGCATCGCCGCCCTCGGCGGCGGGGCGGTGAGTGCGCCGGGCGATCTCAAATTCGCCGCCCCGCCGCTGCCGGTGGAGGCGGCCACCTTGGAAGCGTTGCGGGAGGCCATCGGCGCGCGGCCGCTCTGGCTCGCCGCCAGCGTGCATCCGGGCGAGGCGGGGGCGATCCTCGCCTGCCACGAGAGCTTGGCGCGCGCGCATCCTGGCCTGCTCACCCTCATCGTGCCGCGCCATCCGGAGCGCGCGGCGGCGTTCGGGGGCGTGCTGCGCTCGCGCGCGCCGCCGCCGGCCGGTGGCGTGTATGTCGCCGACACGCTGGGGGAGTTGGGGCTGTTCTACCGGCTGGCCGGCATCGCCTTCATCGGCGGCAGCCTGATCGCGCATGGCGGGCAGAACCCGCTGGAGGCGGCGCGTCTCGGCTGCGCCATCGCCATCGGCCCGCATACGGCGAATTTCGAGGAAGCGGTCGCCACTCTGGCCGAGGCCGGGGCGATCGCGCGGGTGGCGGATGCGGCATCCCTCGCATCCTGGGTCGATGCGCTGCTGCGCGCGCCGGGGCGCCGCGCCGCACTGGGTGCGGCGGCGTGCGCGGCGGCGAGCCGTTGGGAGGAACTGCCCGAGCACGTCGCCTCGGTGCTGCTCGCGGCGATGGCACGATGAAAGGAAGGGCGCCGGCGTTCTGGTGGCGGGAAGGTGGGTTGGGCGCCCTGCTCGCGCCGGCGGCGGCGCTCACCGGATGGCTCACCGCGCGGCGCGTGGCACGCACGGGCTGGCGCGCGCCGGTGCCGGTGCTGTGCTGCGGCAACGTGACGGTGGGCGGCGCGGGCAAGACCACCCTCGCGCTCGATCTCGGCGCCAGGCTGCTGGCGCGTGGCGTCGGCGTGCATTTCCTGACGCGCGGCTATGGCGGGCGCGGGCGGGGCGTGCATCGCGTGGCGCCGGGCGATACGGCGGCGATGGTGGGCGACGAGGCGCTGCTGCTGGCGCAATGCGCCCCCACCTGGCGCGGTGCGGACCGCGCGGCGGGCGCGCGCGCGGCGATCGCCGCCGGGGCGACGGCCCTGGTGATGGACGATGGGTTGCAGAATCCCGGTCTGGTCAAAACCATGGCACTGCTGACCATCGACGGGCGCGGCGGCTTCGGCAATGCGCGGCTGCTGCCGGCGGGGCCGCTGCGCGAGCAGGTCGGGAGCGCTGCCCGGCGCTGCGCCGCCGCGGTGCTGATCGGCGAGGATGCGCGCGGGGCCGCGGCCCTGCTGCCGCCGGCGCTGCCGGTGCTGCGCGCCTGGCTCCGCCCGGATGCGGCGGCCCGGACGCTCGCCGGGCGGCGCGTGTTCGCCTTCGCCGGCATCGCCAGCCCGGAAAAATTCTTCACCACCCTGCGCGAGGCTGGCGCCGAGCTCGCCGCGTGCCGTGGCTTTTCCGATCATCACCCGTTCTCGGCGCGCGAACAGAGCGCTTTGCTCGCCGAGGCGGCGCGACTTGGCGCTTGCCCGGTGACTACGCCGAAAGACGCCTGCCGCCTCGCGCCCGAGGTGCGCGCGCTTGTGCATGTCGCGGGTGTGGAACTCGTCTGGGCGGATGCGGCGCGGATCGAGGCGTTGTTGGATGACGCGCTTGCAATGCGCTGATCGAAGTCCTGCACCGGCCCGCACCCCCCCCCGGCCACCCATTCAGCATACTGTCGTGGGTGGCCGGGGGGGGGTGCGGGCCGGTGCAGGCTAACATCATCATGCGTTGAGCCGGTCGAACCGCAGCGCCATCTGCGCCCAGCCATGTGGCTCACTCCCGGCTATGTTCGAGATCGTCACCCCGAGCAGGCGCACGCCGCGCGGCGGAGGAAAACAGGGGCGCAGCAGATCGAGGCCGATCCGTTCCAATTCCTGCCGTGAAGCGACCGGCTCCTGGCCGGACCGGCTGCGGGTGATCTGGCGAAAGTCGGCGTATTTCACCTTCACCGTGACGGTACGCCCGGCATAACCGCCGCGCTCGCAGGCGGCCCATGTCTTGGCGAACACGGGCTCCAGCGCCGCACCGACCTCCTCCCACCGTGCGAGGTCGCGGGCGAAGGTGGTCTCGGCGCCAACCGACTTGCGCACGCGGTCGGCCTCTACCGGCCGTGCGTCCTCGCCACGGGCCACATCGTAGTAGTAATCGGCGGCCTTGCCGAAATGTTCGGCGAGGAAAGCGCGTGTCTGCCGGCGCAGATCGAGGCCGGTGTGGATGCCGAGCGCCTGCATCCTCGCCGCCGTCACCGGGCCGACGCCGTGGAACCTCTGCACCGGCAGCGTCTCGACGAAGCCCGGCCCCATCTTCGGGGTGATGACGAACAGCCCATCCGGCTTGCGATGATCGGAGGCGAGCTTGGCGAGGAATTTGTTGTAGGACACGCCGGCGGAAGCCGTGAGGCCGGTTTCCGCGCGGATCGCCGCGCGGATCTCGATGGCGATCGCCGTCGCGGAGCCGCGATCGAGGCGTGGGTTGGTTACGTCGAGATAGGCCTCGTCGAGCGACAGCGGCTGGATCAGCGGCGTGTAGCGCGCGAACACCTCATGGATCTGCCGCGAGACGGCCTTGTAGATGTCAAAACGCGGCGGCACGAACACCAATTCGGGGCATTGCCGCCGCGCGGTGACGGAGGGCATTGCCGAGTGTATCCCGAACCGGCGCGCCTCGTAGCTGGCGGCGGCGACGACGCCACGCTCTCGGTTGCCGCCGACGGCGACCGGTAGGCCGCGCAGGCGCGGGTCGTCGCGCTGTTCCACCGCCGCGAAGAAGGCGTCCATGTCGATATGGATGATGCGCCGCTCGGTGCGCGCTGGGCCGGACCCGGTCATGGTGGCCGAGACTCTATCACGTCTCCGACAGAGGAAAACAGAACCGGGGTATCTACACCCCCGGCAACGGCAGCAGAATGCTCTCGCCGAACCCGAGGGTAGTAAAACTGTCCGGCTGCAACCCGGCGGCGAGGCGCGCCTCGACGAGGGCCTCGCACGGCGCGTCGATCGGCTCATCGGTCAGGTGGAAGGTGCCGAAATGCATGCCGAAGGAGCGCGCGGCCCCGAGGTCGCGATGTGCCGCCACGGCCTCCTCGGGGTTCATATGCACCGGCCCCATGAACCAGCGCGGCTCATAGGCGCCGATCGGCAACAGCGCCACATCCGGCGCGCCGAGCCGCTGGCGGATCTCGCTCCAATGCGCGCCAGTGCCGGAATCGCCGCCAAAGAGAATCCGCGCGCCGCCGAGCGCCAACATGAAGCCGCCCCAGAGGGTGCGATTGCGATCGAATGGCGTGCGGGCGGCGAAATGCCGCGCCGGCGTCGCGGTGATGCGCAGCGCGCCGAGCCGGGTGCTCTGCCACCAGTCGAGTTCCTGCGCCCCCGGCAGGCCGGCGCGCGTCAGAAACGCCGCATTGCCCAGGGTGGTGACGATGCGCGGCGGCGCATCCGGCTGCGCGCGGCGCAAGGCACGCAGGCTCGGCAGATCGAGATGATCGTAATGATTGTGCGACAGCAGAATGGCGTCGATGGCCGGCAATGCAGCCAGCGCAAGACCGGGCGGGCGCACCCGGCGCGGCCCGGCCCAGGAGACCGGCGAGCAGCGATCGCTGAAGATCGGGTCGGTCAGCAGGGTGAATCCCGGCAGCCGCAGCAAAAAACTCGCATGGCCGATGAAGCTGAGGCCGAGATGTCCCGCCGGCAACGGCGGCGGCGGCGGATAGGGCGGATCGATTACCGACTTCGGCCAGGGCGGGCGCGGATTGCCCATCCGCCAGCGCAGCAGCGAGGCCGGACCACGCGGCACGCGCGGACCGGGGTTGAAAAAATGCTCGCCGTCGTAATGGTCCGACAGCGGATAGGGCGTCGCGCTGCGCCGGCTCATGCCGATGGTCCGGCGCGACGGCGGCTGTGCCATAGCTCGATCTGTTGCAACACGCTCGCCGCCGTCTCCTCGATCGAGCGGCGGGTGACATCGATCACCGGCCAGCCGCGGCTGGCGCAGAGCCGGCGCGCCCACAGCAGTTCCGCCTTCACCGCCGTCTCGTCCACATAATCGCCGGTGTCCTGGCGCAGCGCCGTGGGGCCGCCGGAGACGCCGATCATGCGTAAGCGATGGCGGCGGATTTCGATCAGGGCCGCAGGGTCGATGGTCAGGCCGATCACCGGGCAGGGTGGCGCCTCCAACCCCGGCGGCAGACCGATCTGCGGCACCAGCGGCACGTTCGCCGCCTTCACCCCGCGATTGGCAAGATAGAAGGAGGTCGGTGTCTTGGAACTGCGCGAGACGCCGACGAGGCAGACATCGGCCTCGGCGATGCCGGCCTGCGCCTGGCCATCGTCATGCGACAATACATAGTGCATGGCATCGATGCGGCGGAAATAATCGGCGTCGAGCACATATTGCCGCCCTGGCCGGGCGATGGCTTTCTCGCCGATCTGCTCCTGTAGCATGGCCATCACCGGGTCGAGCACATGCACCATCGACAGGCCGCTGCGGGTGCAGAAAGTCTCCAGATCGTTGCGCAGCGCCTGATCGACGAGGGTGGAGAGCACCGGTCCCGGCTCGGTGCCGATGCCGTCGAGCACCCGATGCAGTTGGAAGCGGGTACGCACGAGCGACCAGCGATGATAGACGATCTTGACATGCTCGAACTGCGCGACCGTCGCCCGCGCGATCGCGTTCAGCGTCTCCCCGGTGGCATCGGAGACGAGATGGAGGTTCATCTGCGGCTGCATCATGCAAGA
>DAHXNW010000189.1 GCA_027365195.1 Acetobacteraceae bacterium | reverse complement strand
AGGCTGGTCGCCGAGTTTGGCTCGAAGAAGCCGGCCGCGAGCGGGTGTAGCGGCGCGCCGGTGTAGGTGAAATGCGTCAGATCGAGCCCGCCCCAGACATGGAGCGGGCCGGTCAGCGCGTAATCGGCGAGCAGCCCGACGCGTTCCTCCGGGCTTGCGCCAAAGGTTTGCGAGTTCAGCGTGGGGTAGCCCGGGACGGTCGAGGAGACATTGCCGCCGACCACGGCGAGCAGTTGCGCGTCGGCGGTGAGCACCAGCCGAGGGGTCGCCGCCCATTGCAGCATGGCGCCGGCACCGACCAGACCGGCGCCATAGGTCTCGTTCGGGTAGTTCAGGGTGCGATTCCAGTTCTGAAACCCGCCCGCCGCATAGGGGGTGAGCATCAGCGTGTCGTTCAGCACGAAGCCCTTGCCGGCACGCGCCAGCACGCGGTTCATCGAACTCTGATCGCTGCCCTTGAACGGCGCTCCATTGAGTAGCGCCCCGTTGTAGCCGACGTTGCCGCCAGAATAGCCATAGTCCAACCCGAGATAGAGGTTGGACAACCCGGCATAATCGAACATCGTGCTCACCCGCGCGTCGATCCCGCCCATCCAGCCATGCTCGCTGTCGAGCGGTGCGCCCGGCTGCTCCTCGTAATTCAGCAGATTGCCGGTGATGCCGATGCCGATCTCGTTATCCGAAAGGCGAATCGCGGCGAGGCCCGGCGGATAGAGGCCCTGCGCATGAGCGGCGTCGGCGAGGCTGCCCGCAGCTAGCAGCGCTGTCACGTAGATGATTGTTTTCATAGAGAAACGCTCCGTCTGATCACGTCAGAGCGTATAGCATCAGTCTGCGCCGAATGTATCACACGATGCTATGTTCGAGTTGAATCTGCAGCGGCCTGTACCCCCCCCACCCGGCCGCTGCAGACTAAAGGTATTATGTTTTAGACCAAACGTGCGATCGACCAGGCGACCAGCGCGATCAGCGACCATAGCACCGCTGCCATCGCCACGCCGATCAGAATGCCGCGTGCCGGGCCGAGGCCATCCTGATGGCGCGGAATACTGACCGCCGGCATTGGCTCGAAGGCTGCAGTTGGCGAGCGGCGCAGCATGGCGAGCAGCCAGGGGTTGCGGTACGCGGCGCGTCCAGGCCGCCGCCGATCTCCCGCCGAGTCGGCAGGCGGTGCGGCTTGGCCATCGGGTTTGTCGGTCTTCGGGGCTATCGTCTCCTGCATCCGTCCGCTCCTGATCGCGCAATAGCCGGGCGTCGCGTCTCAGAAGAGAGATAGACCGCAAACATGAATGAACTCTTAACCCGCAGCGGCTGTACCGCCAGGGTTGATGTCCTTGATATCGCGGAACCGCACCTCCGGTGCCTGCTCCATCGTGCGACGCAACATAAAGGAGGAGGCGGCGAGAAACACCGGGTCGCCGTCCAGATCGTCGGCGATGGCGCTCTGCTGGGTGGCGATGAAACGGGAGAGCGCCGCGCGCTCGCCGGCAATCCAGCGCGCCAGGGTGAAGGGCGGGGACTCGAAGCCGATCGCCACGCCATATTCACCGGCAAGCCTCGCCTGCAACACATCGAGCTGCAACGTGCCGACGACGCCGACGAGCGGCGGTGCCCCGTCGCGCGGGCGGAACAACTGCACCACTCCCTCCTCGGCGAGTTCCTGCAATGCCTGACGCAATTTCTTTGCCGCCATTGGGTCGTCGAGCCGTACCCGGCGTAGAATCTCCGGTGCGAAATAGGGCACGCCGGTGAAATTGATGTCCTCCGACTCGCTCAAGGTGTCGCCGATGCGCAGCGTGCCGTGGTTGGGAATGCCCACCACGTCGCCGGCATAGGCTTCCTCGGCCAGTTGGCGGTCGCGGGCGAAGAAGAATTGCGGCGCGTGGAGCGGAATGAGCTTGCCGGTGCGCACCTGCTTCAGTCGCATGCCGCGCTGCAGCCGCCCGGAGCAGATGCGCGCGAACGCGATGCGGTCGCGGTGGTTGGGGTCCATGTTCGCCTGGATCTTGAACACCAGCGCGGTGAGCGCCGTCTCGCTGGCCTCGACGATGCGCAGATCGGCCGGCTGCGCGCGCGGCGGCGGCCCGAACTCGGCCAGCGCGTCGAGCAGATCGGCGACACCGATGCCGCGAATGGCGGCGCCGAAAAACACCGGCGTCAGATGGCCGGCGAGGAAGGCGTCCCGCTCGAACGCCGGCAGTGCTGCCCGCACCAGCGCGACCTCCTCGGCAACCAAGGCGAGGCGCGCATCATCGGCCGGCAGGGGGGCGGGCAGATGCAGCGCATCGCGGCGCAGATCGAAGGTGCCGGCGAACTGCGCCGCGCGGCCGACCGGCCAGCTTACCGGCGCGGTGTCGAGCGCGAGCGTTCCCGCCACCTCGTCGAGCAGATCGAACGGATCGCGGCTCTCGCGGTCCATCTTGTTGATGAAAGTGATGATCGGGATGTCGCGCAGGCGGCAGATCTCGAACAGTTTGCGGGTGCGTGCCTCGATCCCCTTGGCGGCATCGATCACCATCACCGCCGCATCGACGGCGGTGAGGGTGCGATAGGTATCCTCGGAGAAATCCTCATGCCCCGGCGTATCGAGCAGGTTGAACACGCAGCCGGCGTAATCGAAGGTCATCACCGAGGTGACGACGGAGATACCACGATCGCGCTCGATGCCCATCCAGTCCGAGCGAGTGCGCCGGCGCTCGCCCTTGGCGCGCACCTGGCCGGCGAGCTGGATTGCCCCGCCGGCCTGCAGGATGCGCTCGGTGAGGGTGGTCTTGCCGGCGTCCGGGTGGGAGATGATGGCAAAGGTGCGCCGGCGGGCGATCTGCCCGGCAAATCCTGCAACACTGTCCTGCGTCATCCCGCCTCCCGCAACGCCGCGCGCGGGTTCAGCGCGAGTAGAACTCCACCACCAGATTGGG
>DAHXNW010000013.1 GCA_027365195.1 Acetobacteraceae bacterium | reverse complement strand
CTCGGCGCTGGCGTTCGGATAATGGCGTTTGGCGAGGATTTTCAGCCGCTGTTGCCAGGGCAGATTGTCCGAGCGGAGAACCCAGTCGTATTCCCGCTCCTGCCGGGCGGTGCGCTTGGCGTGGCGCCAGGGGAAATCGCGTGTGGTGCGGGAGGGAGTAGGCGGCGTCTCGAAAATCATTACATAGGCATAGCGCGGCCGGTCGGTCTGGTTCGGCCCGGCGCCATGCAGCGTGCGGCCGGTATGCACGGTGCAGCCGCCGCTCGGCAGCGGGCAATGCACCGCATCCGCTGGCTCGAAGCCGGCGAAACATTCCAGCGCATGCACACGCGGGTCGTTGTTCGGCGAGCGATGGGGCAGCACGGGTTGGCGATGTGTCCCTGGCAGGAACGCCATGCAGCCATTGGCGAGATCGACCGGCTGCAGTGCGACCCAGATGCTGATCTCGCGATAGTCGAATGCCGGATCGCGGAATGCCTCGTCCTGGTGCCATGGGGTGGGCGAACCGTGCAGCGGCGGCTTTAGGATCATGTGGTCGAAGACGAAACCGGCGGTCGGGCCGAGCAGATCGCGGGCGAGCGCCTCGGCTTTCCGAAACGTGGCGGTCTGGCGCAGCGCCGGGCGGAACTCGGACGGGTTGAGGATCTGCGGCTGCTGCGCGGGACGCTCGCCATCCTCTTTGCCGAGCATGTCGAACTGCGCGCCCCGCTCGAAGCCAACCCGATTTTCGAAAATGTCTTCCGCTACGGCTCGGATGAAAGCGACATCCTGTGTGCTGGCGAACGACTCGATGACCATGAAGCCGTCGGACAAAAAAGCGTCCTGCTGCTCAGCGGAACAGAAATTTATATTATCCGACTCAATTGAACCGGCGGAAACCAACGACAGGGCTTCGTCTTCCAACCTTGATGACATTGGATGAAGCCTCCGAAAACCGTAAAAGAGATAATTTTTATTGACGTATTTGACCACACGTCGGCAATTTTTTCAAGGAAAGTCTGACAGCGATAGTGGGTCAGTTTGAATGCCGGCACCGGCCCGCGTCTGTGATCCCGACGACTGAACGACCCCTGAAAACCCAGCGATGATCGCGGCGTCAACCAACGATGCGCCCAGGCGCGCGCGATTTCTCCGCCGCGCTGCTTGCGGGTTGAGCCGGTCTCTGGCAACACATGCCTCCCTCATCGAGGATGCATTTCCGTGTTGAATGCCTTGCGCTACAACGGCCCACCGATATGGATGAAGGGCGGATTGTGGAAAATCGCGCTTCCCGTCGTCGTGCTCGGTTTTCTTGCGATGAATTGCTTCTATGTCGTCGAGCCGACCGAAATGGCCGGAATCCGGCGGTTCGGCACCGTTCTCAACACGCAGCCGATTCCGCCCGGGCTGCATTTCAAGCTGCCGTTCGACACTGTCGATACTTTGTCGGTCAGTCTCGATCAATTCAAACTCGATGAATTGACGGTCTATACGGTCGATAACCAGTCCGTCACCGTCAATGTCAGCATGACCTATCGCATTCCGCCGGATGCGGTACTGAAACTGCTCTACGGCGTTGGTCGGCCGGGCGATGTCGATATCGCAGAGAACCTGCGCCCGGTGGTGGCCGACCGCGTGCTGCGCGTGTTCGCCCGGCGCAATACCATCCGCATCTCCGAAGAGCGCGAGCAGATCGCCAACGAGGCCCGCAAGGAGGTCTCGCGGGCAATCATGGACCTATTCGGCATCGAGGTGATCGATCTACAGATCAACGGCATCGCCTACAGCCCGAGTTTCGAGCAATCGGTCGAGGCGGCGGTGAAGGCGAAGAACGACGCGGTGCAGGCGGAAAACACCGTCGCCCGCATGCGCTACGAGGGCGAGCAGCGCAAGGTGACGGCCGATGCGCAGGCGAGCATCGAGGTGACCAAGGCCGAGGGCGAGGCGAAAGCGCGCATCGCGCGCGCGCAGGCCGACAAGAGTGCCAGCATTCTGGAGGCGGAAGGCCAGGCGCAGAGCATCCGGCTGAAGGGCGAGGCGGAAGCCGAGGCGATTGCCAAGATCGGCGGCGCGGTCACCGCCAATCCACAGGTAGTCGGCTATGAGACGGCGCATCGCTGGAACGGCCAGCTCTCCACCACCACGCTCGGCGCCGGTGGGGCGGCCTTGCCGGTGTTCACCGTCGGCAAATAACCCGCCTTCACGCCCCCCGCGCCTCGCGCGCGAGCCAGAAAGCGGCGCCGATCAGGACAAGGCCGACGGCCAGTGCCAGCGCCATCTCGCCCCCGGCGCCAAGGCCGAGCAGCGGGCCGAAGCGCTGTATCGGATAGGTCGCGCCATGCCAGAGCGAATCGCGGAAGCGAGGAAAGAGGCCGGCGAACAGCGTGCCGGCCAGCACGCCGCCGGCGATGCCGAGTAGGGCATCGAGGCTGCCGGTGGCGAGAGCGATGGTCAGCGTACCGGGGCAGAAACCGAGCAGCGCCACGCCGCCGCCGAACATCACCCCGCCCAATGCGATGCCGACCGGGTAGAAGGCTTTGACGTGAAACGTCAACAAACCCGCCAGATGGCCGGCATGGATCAGGATCACGCCGACCCCGATCGCCAACAATAGCGCGCGCGGCAGCGGCGAACGGCGCAGGCTGGCGCCGTCCAGCACGCAGTCGCAGCGATAGGTGAGGCCGGCGCGCATCACGGCACCGAAAATCACGCCGACCAGCAGCGGCGCCAGCAGGCCCGCCATCAGCCTGTCCTCCGGCCGTAGACCAGCCGCGCCGTGACGACACCGCCGAACAGAACGAAAGCGGCGAACCACCAGGAACTGATGGCCAATTGCATCCCGCCGCTGAGGATATGGCCGCTGGTGCAGCCATCGGCCATACGGGCGCCGAAAATCATCAGAAATCCGCCGCCGAAGGCAAACGCGGCGCGCCGCGCACTCAACGTCGTCCGCACCGCCGGCGCGCGCCCGCGCCGCGTGAGAACCCCCACCGCCAGCGCGCCGAGAAAGCCGCCGATCAGGAACCAGACTTCCCAATACGCCGCGCCGTGGATCAAGCGCCAGTAGACATCGCGCAGGCCGGAGAATGCCAGCCCGGCAACGAAAGGATAGGCGGTGGAGGCGCCGATCATCCGCTGCTGCGTGATGCTCACGGCCACATCGAGCAGCGCCAGCGCAATGCCGACCACCCACCATGGCAGCAATGTTCCATCCTTCATGTCAGTCATGCGTTACCTTTCGTGGACCCGCCGAATCGCATCCTCCCGCCCGGCCACCCATGCGGATTGACTGAATCGGTGGGCGCTGGGGGCCGGCGCAGGCTCAACTTAAATATATCACGCTCTAGTTATACTTGAATTAACATCCTGCGTAAGCCAGCCTGACCCGTCAGCGCCATCACAACCGCAAGCCCAACCATTGCCACCATGCAGTGGGGCAGCCCGGTGCGGGCTGCAATCTTCGGCCTCTACGCTTGGGTCGCGGCGAAGCGCACGGCCTCTTCGGCGGCGCGGAACAGGGCGCGGGCCTTCTGGCGGGTTTCCTCGTATTCCGCCTCGGGGTCGGAATCGGCCACCACGCCGCAGCCCGCCTGCACATGCATCACGCCATCCTTCACCAAGGCCGTGCGCAGGCCGATGCAGGTGTCCATCGTGCCGTCGGCGGCGAAATAGCCGATGCAGCCGGCATAGAGGCCGCGCCGCGTCGGCTCCAACTCCTCGATGATCTGCATCGCCCGCACCTTCGGCGCCCCGGTCAGCGTACCGGCGGGAAACCCCCCCACCAGCGCGTCGATCGCATCGAGGCCGGGGCGCAGGCTGCCCTGCACGTCGGACATGATGTGCATCACATGGCTGAAACGCTCGATGGCGAAGCTCTCCGTCACCCGCACGCTGCCGATTTCGGCGACGCGGCCGACATCGTTGCGCCCGAGGTCGAGCAGCATCAGATGCTCGGCGCGCTCCTTCGGGTCGGCGAGCAGTTCCGCCTCCAGTAGCCGGTCCTCCTCATGCGTGGCGCCCCGCCTGCGCGTGCCGGCGAGCGGGCGGATGGTGACGGTGTTGTCGCGCAGCCGCACCAGAATCTCCGGACTGCTGCCGACCGCCGCGAAGCCGCCGAAATCGAGGAAGAACAGAAAAGGGGCCGGGTTGATGCGGCGCAGCGCGCGATAGAGCGCGAAGGGCGGCAGGGCGAAGGGCGCGGAGAAACGCTGGCTCGGCACGACCTGAAACGCATCGCCGGCGAAAATATACGCCTTCGCCCGCTCGACCGCCGCGATGAAGCCCGCGCGGGTGAAATTCGACGCCGGCTCCGGCTGCGGCGGCAGGCTCACCGGGGCGGCCGGATGCGGCAGCGGGCGGGCGAGGGCGGCCTGGGCAGACTCGAGCAGCGCCTGGGCTGCGGCCCAGGCGCGCTCGGCGGTAATGCCGGGGCGCGGAAACAGCGGGGCGGCGAGGGTGAGTTCGTCGTTCACATTGTCGAAAATCGCGAACAGCGTCGGGCGCAGCATGATCGCCTCGGGAACCCCCAGCGCATCCTGGTTCTTCGCCGGCAGCCGCTCCATCAGCCGCACCATGTCATAGCCGAGATAGCCGACCAGCCCGCCGGCCATCGGCGGCAGCCCTTCCGGCACGTCGAGCCGCGTTTCGGCGAGCAGCGCGCGCAGGCTCTCGAGCGCCGGGCGCGGATCGGGCGCGAAGGCGTGCGGCGCGGCGCCGGCATCGCGGTTCACCTCGGCCCGGCCGTCGCGGCAGCGCCAGATCAGATCCGGGCGCAGCCCGATGATGGAATAGCGCCCGCGCGCAGCACCACCCTCGACGCTCTCCAGCAGAAAACTGTTCGGCTCGCCATGCGCGAGCTTGAGGAAGGCGGCGACCGGAGTTTCCAGATCGGCGACGCCATGCCGCCAGAGCAGCACGCCGCGCCCGGCCTCATAGACTGCGCGAAAGTCGGCGAAAGACGGCGAGGCGGGCATCGGCATCGGTGGTGGCCTTCCACACTCAGGGCTGGGCGAGGTCTTGCAGCATCTGGCGGTTGATGCGTGGATGGCTGCGCGCACGCACGGCGGCGACGAAACTCGCCTCGAGATCGTCGCCGATGCCGCGCAGCAGCCCGTCGCGCAGGCGCGCATAGCCGACCGGATCGGCCTTCGGATCGGGTTCCTGAATGGTGCTCAGCACGGCGACCCAGAACCCCTCCGGCGTCTCCACCATGGTCGGCTCGCCGGGCTTGATGCCGAACAGGATGGGCACCAACTGCGCCGGCACGCCGGCCACCTTGCCCTCGCGGCCGACCGCGGGCAGCGTGCGGCTCTGCAAGCCGTGCGCTTGCGCGGCGGCGGTGAGGGTCTGCCCCGCCTTTACCGCTGCCAGCAGGGCGGCGGCGGTGGTTTCCTGCGCGTGGCGGATGGCATCCGCCTGCCAGCGTGCCTCTACTTGTTTGCGCACATCGGCGAAGGGTTCGACCTTCGCGGGCGTGATCGATTGCACCACCAGCGCGTAATAGGAGGAGGGCTGCGCCGGCTGGCCGGGCTGGCTCGGTGCCGGCACCTCGGTCAGATGCGGCGGCTGGCCGGGCTTGAGCTTGAAGGCGGCGGCGAGGATGGCGGCGCGCAGCGCGGGCGAGCCGGGCAGCGGCGCCGGCTCGCCGGCCGGGGTGATGCCCTTGGCGTCGAGCGTGCCGGCGAGGGCGGCAAGGCCCAGATCGTTCGGCAACTCATCGAGCGTGCCGCCGCCGGCCAGCGCATCTTCCACCTTGTTGGCGCGATCATATATCAAGTCGGCGGCCTTCTGCTGCGCCACCTGCCGGCGCAATTCGTCCTTCACCGCATCGAGCGGGATATCGACCGGCGGGATGACCTTGGTGACCTGCATCACATACCAGCCGATATCGGTCTTGATCGGGTCGAGCACCTGATCGGGGGTTGCCGCGAACACCGCCTTGCCGAGCTCGGCGACCGGGATCTGCTCGATGGTGGAGTCATCGATCTGCACGGCGCTCGCGCCCAGCTTGCTCGCCGCCTGCTGCATCGCCGCCCACGGCGTCGGCTTGCGCCAGAGGGCGGCGAGGTCTTTCGCATGCGCCGCGTCGGTCGATAGCATCATGCGAAAGGAGCGCCGCTCGGGCTTGACGAATTCCGCGCGGCGTTGCGTGTAGGCCGCCTGCAATTCGGCGGCGGAGACCGGGATGTCGCGCGCCAGCGTCTCGGGCGAGAGGATCACCGCCTTGATCCGGCGATATTCGGGGGCGCTGAACAGATCGGGGTTGTTGGCCCAGAAGCGGTTCAACTGCGCCTCGCTGGGCGCCGGTAGCGGGGCGGCGGCGGCGAAGGGCAATTCCACCGCGAGGGCCACGCGCGTCTCGCCCTGGAAATCGAAGATCTCGCCCAGTTCCACCGCCGGCACGCTGGCGCCGATGCGCACGGCACTCAGCAGTTGCCGGTCGGCCAGATCGGCGCGCATCAGCTCGGCGAACTGCGTCTCGTCCATGCCATTGCGCTGCAACACGCCGAGGAACACCGCATGGTCGAACTGCCCCTTGCTGCCGGCGAACGCCGGCATGGCGAAGGTCGCCGCGCGCAGCGCCGCATCGGGCACGCGCAGGCCGAGGCGCTGCGTCTCCGCGTTCATCGCCGCCTGCGTCACCAATTGCTCCACCGCCTGCGCCGCCACCGCGCGGCGCATCGCGACGGTGGGCTCCATCCGCCCGCCGAGCATGGTGGTGAGCTGAGCGAGCTGGCGCCGATAGGCCGCCTCTGCCGCCTGCGGCTCGATCCGCATGCTGCCGACGCGCGCGATCGAGGTATCGACGCCGATGGTACGCACCACGTCGGCCACCCCCCAGGAGGAGAAGGCGATCACCAGCAGAAGGAAAAAACCGCGTACGATCCAGGAATCGAGATGGCGTCGGAAGGCAGAGAGCATGACAGGCACCTATTCAGCAGGCGCGCACCATAGAGAAAGCCGCCGGAGTCGCAAACAGCGCTTTGAAAAGGAGCCGGCACCGGCCCACCCCCCCACCCGGCCACCCATGCGAGTATACTGACGTGGGTGGCCGGGTGGGGGTGCGGGCTGGCGCAGCACTTGTTTCTGAGCGTAACCTAAGCGCCATGCCGGTCGCGCTGTTCACCCATCCGGATTGTCTCGCGCATGACACCGGGCCGGGCCATCCGGAATGCGCCGAACGCCTGCGCGTGGTGCTGCGCGCGCTGGAAGCGCCAGAGTTTGCCGCCCTGCTGCGCGAGGCGGCACCGCTGGCGAGCGCCGCACAGCTCGAACGGGTGCATCCGCCGGCCTATGTGCGCGCGCTCAGTGCGCTGCGCCCGGCGCCGGGCACCCATGTGGCGCTCGATGCCGATACGCCGATGAGCGAAGGCAGCGCCATCGCCGCGCTGCGTGCCGCCGGCGGCGCGGTGGCGGCGGTCGATGCGGTGCAGGAGGGCTGGGCGCGCGCTGCCTTCGTCGCCACCCGCCCGCCCGGCCATCATGCCGAGCCGGCGCGGCCGATGGGATTCTGCGTCTTTGCCAATGCCGCCGTGGCGGCGCTGCATGCGCGCGCGCGCTGGGGGCTGCGGCGTATCGCGGTGGTGGATTTCGATGTGCATCACGGCAACGGCACGCAGGCGGTGTTCGCGTCGGATGCCGAGCTGTTCTATGGCTCGAGCCACCAGCATCCGTGTTTTCCCGGCACCGGACGCGCCGATGAGTGCGGCATCGCCGGTAATATCGTCAATGCGCCGCTGCCGCCGGGCGCCGATGGCGCGGCGTTCCGCGCCGTGTGGACGGAGCGGCTGCTGCCGGCGCTCGCCGGCTTTGCGCCCGAACTGCTGATCGTCTCCGCCGGCTTCGATGCGCATCGCGCCGACCCGTTGGCCGAACTGCGACTCGAGGTGGCCGATTTCGCCTGGCTCACCGGGGAACTGCTCGGCATCGCCGAGGCTTGCTGCGGCGGACGGCTGGTCTCGCTGCTGGAAGGTGGCTACGATCTGCCGGCGCTCGCCGCCAGCAGCGCGGCACATGTGCGCGCCCTGCTGCGCCATTAGGCATGATGGCTTCAGCCTGCACCGGCCCGCTCCCCCACCCGGCCACCCACGACAGTATGCTGAATGGGTGCCAAAGGGAGATGACGGGTGGGGGAGCGGGCCGGTGCAGGCTCGCCTCGAACAGATCACACCCCCACTGTTGCCGCATGGCCACAGCGCGGCTGATGCGTGTCGTACCGTCTTGGCGGCGGGCGGCCAAGCGGCTACCAGTAAGTGTTTGGCCCGGTGCGGATCGCCCGTCCGGTGTCATGATAAGGAAGCTCAAGCATGGCGAACGCCGAGCGTTCCGCCGCCGATCGATCGGCGGCCACGCCCATCCCTCCGCCGCCCGCCCCTCTGCCGCCAGAGGTGGCCGGGCTGTCGTTCGAGGAGGCGCTGGCGGAGCTGGAGCGCATCGTGCGCGGCCTGGAGGCCGGGCAGCAGAAGCTCGAAGACTCGATCGGCGCCTATGAGCGCGGCGACGCGCTGCGCCGGCTGTGCGAGGCGAAGCTCGCCGAGGTGGAGACGCGGGTGAATGCGATCGTCGAGGCGAATGGCGCCGCCCTCTCGCTGCGGCCGGTCGAGTGAAGCCGCAAATGGTATCCCCCGCCGAGGACGTTGATGCCGCCATGCCGCCGGCGCTGCGGGCCGGGCTCGCCGCGCGGGCGGCGGAGGTGGAGGCGGCGCTGGATACGCTGCTGCCGCAGGGGCCGGCGGCCGAGGCGCGGCTGTTCGAGGCGATGCGCTATGCCTGTCTCGGCGGCGGCAAGCGGCTGCGCGCCTTTCTGGTGCTGGAAACCGCCGCCTTGTTCGCGGTCAGCCCGACCTGCGCCGCACGGGTGGCGGCGGCGGTCGAGATGCTGCACGCCTATTCGCTGGTGCATGACGATCTGCCGGCGATGGACGATGACGATCTGCGGCGCGGCCAGCCGAGCACGCATCGCGCCTTCGACGAGGCGACCGCGATCCTCGCCGGCGATGCGCTGCAAACCCGTGGCTTCGAGGTGCTGGCCGAGCCGGACACCCATTCCGACCCGCAGGCGCGCTGCGAACTGGTGGCCTGCCTCGCCGCCGCGACCGGCGCGCGCGGCATGGCGGGCGGGCAGATGTTCGACATGGTGGCCGAGGGCCAGTCCTTGACCGCCGCCGAGGTGACACGGCTACAGGCGCTGAAAACCGGCCGGCTGATCCAGTTCAGCGCCGAGGCGGGCGCCATCCTCGGCCGCGCGCCGCTGGCGCAGCGCCACAGCCTCGCCTGGTTCGGCCGCGATCTCGGCGCCGCCTTCCAGATCGCCGACGATCTGCTCGACGCGCTCGGCACCGTCGAGGAGACCGGCAAGACGGTGGGCAAGGATGCCGCCGCCGGCAAGGCGACGCTGGTCACTCTCCTCGGCCCCGAGCGCGCCCGCGCGCAGGCCGAACTGCTGGCCCGCCAGGCGGCGGGGCATCTCGACGGCTTCGGCGAACGCGCCGCCCTGCTGCGCCAGCTCGCCGCCTATGTCGTCAACCGACGGAGTTGAACCCATGAGCCGACCCGCCCGCCCCGCGACCCCGTTGCTCGACCGTGTCACCTACCCCTCGGATCTGCGCAATTTTTCCGCCGAGCAGCTGCACCAGCTGGCCGGCGAGCTGCGGGCCGAGACGGTCGATGCGGTCTCGGTCACCGGCGGCCATCTCGGCGCCTCGCTCGGCGTGGTGGAGCTGACGGTGGGGCTGCACGCGGTGTTCGACACGCCGCGCGACCGGCTGATCTGGGATGTCGGGCATCAGGCCTATCCGCATAAAATCCTCACCGGCCGGCGCGACCGCATCCGCACCTTGCGCCAGGGCGGCGGCCTCTCGGGCTTCACCCGGCGTGCCGAGAGCGAATACGACCCGTTCGGTGCGGCGCATTCCTCGACCTCGATCTCCGCCGGCCTCGGCATGGCGGTGGCGCGCGATCTGCGCGTGGCGCGCGGCGAGGGGACCGATAACCACGTCGTCTGCGTGATCGGCGACGGCGCGATGAGTGCCGGCATGGCGTATGAGGCGATGAACAACGCCGGCGCCATGCGCTCGCGGCTGATCGTCGTGCTGAACGACAACGACATGTCGATCGCCCCCCCGGTCGGCGCGATGAGTGCCTATCTGTCGCGGCTGATCTCCTCGCGCAGCTTCCTCACGCTGCGCGACCTCGCCGCGCGCATGGCCAAGCGCTTCCCGCGCGGCATCGAGCGCACGGCGCGGCGGGCGGAGG
Organism: Acetobacteraceae bacterium; assembly: GCA_027365195.1. GTDB lineage: Bacteria > Pseudomonadota > Alphaproteobacteria > Acetobacterales > Acetobacteraceae > DAHXNW01. Next base: position 20,682 of record DAHXNW010000013.1, on the reverse strand, counting down.
AATTCGCCCGCGGCATCCTCACCGGCGGCACGCTGTTCGAGGAGATGGGGTTCTATTACGTCGGCCCGATCGACGGCCACAACCTCGACCATCTGCTGCCGATTTTGCGCAACGTGCGCGACGCCGAGGAGCACGGGCCGATTCTGCTGCATGTCATCACCCGCAAGGGGCATGGCTACGCGCCCGCCGAGGCGTCGCCCGACAAATACCACGGCGTGTCGAAATTCAACGTCGTCACCGGCGAGCAGGCGAAGGCGCCGCCCGGGCCGCCCTCCTATACGAAGGTTTTCGCCGACGCGCTGATCGCCGAGGCGGAGGCCGATCCGCGCGTCGTCGCGATCACCGCCGCGATGCCCGCCGGCACCGGGCTCGACCGCTTCGCCAAGCGTTTCCCGGACCGCTGCTTCGATGTCGGCATCGCCGAGCAGCACGCCGTCACCTTCGCCGCCGGCCTTGCGAGCGAGGGGATGGCGCCGTTCTGCGCGATCTATTCCACCTTCCTCCAGCGTGCCTATGACCAGGTGGTGCATGACGTGGCGATCCAGAGCCTGCCGGTGCGCTTCGCGATCGACCGCGCGGGGCTGGTGGGCGCCGACGGGGCGACGCATGCCGGCAGCTTCGATCTCGCCTATCTCGGCTGCCTGCCCGGCATGGTGGTGATGGCGCCGGCCGACGAGGGGGAACTCGTGCATATGGTGGCGACCGCGCATGCGATCGGCGACCGTCCCTCGGCGGTGCGCTATCCGCGCGGCGAGGGGGTGGGTGTCGTGCTGCCGGCGCGCGGCGAGGTGCTGGCGCTCGGGCGCGGGCGGATTCTGCGCGAGGGCAACAGCGTGGCGATCCTCTCGCTCGGCACAAGGCTCGCCGAGGCGCAGGCGGCGGCGGGGGAACTCGCGGCCCGCGGGCTTTCCACGACGCTCGCCGATGCGCGCTTCGCCAAGCCGATCGATGCCGCGCTGGTCGAGCAACTGGCACGCCACCACGAGGTGCTGATCGTGCTGGAGGATGGCGCGATCGGCGGGTTCGCCGCCCAGGTGATGCAGCATCTGGCGCTGCGCGGCCTGCTCGACCACGGCTTGAAGCTGCGGCCGATGACCCTGCCCGACCGCTTCATCGACCACCACGCGCCGGCCACGCAATATGCCGAGGCCGGGCTCGCCGCGAAGGACATCGTGCGCACCGCCATGCAGGCGCTCGGTGTCACGCGGGCGGAGACGCTGGCTTCCTGAGCCGTGCCGACGCGCCTGCGTGCCGATCAGGCGATGCTGGCGGCCGGGCTTTGCGACTCGCGCGCCCGCGCGCAGGCGCTGATCCTCGCCGGGCGGCTGTTCTGCGGTGAGCAGCGGGTGGAGAAGCCGGGTTCGCTGCTCAGCGCCGATGCGCCGCTGAACCTGCGCGGGGAAGACCATCCCTGGGCCTCGCGCGGCGGCATCAAGCTCGACCATGGCCTCAGCGCCTTCGGCCTCTCGCCCGCCGGCCTCGTCTGCCTCGACATCGGCGCCTCCACCGGGGGGTTCACCGATGTGCTGCTGCAGGCCGGGGCGGCGCGGGTGCATGCGGTGGATGTCGGGCATGGGCAGTTGGCTTGGCGGCTGCGCGGCGATCCGCGCGTGGTGGTGCATGAGCGGACCAACGCGCGCCATCTCGAACCGGCGCTGCTCGGCGAGCCGGTGGGGGCGCTGGTGTGCGATGCGAGTTTCATCGGCCTCGCCACCCTGCTGCCGGCGCCGCTCGCCTGCTGCGCGCCGGGCGCCTGGGCGATCGCGCTGATCAAGCCGCAGTTCGAGGCCGGGCCGGCGTTGGTCGGCCGCAAGGGCGTGGTGCGCGATCCCTCGGTGCATGCGGCGGTTTGCGAGCGCATCGCCGCGTGGTGGGCCGCCCTCCCCGGCTGGCGGGTGCTCGGCATCGAGGCGAGCCCGATCACCGGGCCGCAAGGCAACCGCGAGTTCCTGATCGCGGCGCGCCACGAGGGGGTGGCGTAGTTTGTAAAGCCTGCACCGGCCCGCGCCCCCACCCGGCCACCCACGACAGTATACTGAATGGGTGGCCGGGTGGGGGGCGGGCCGGTGCCGGCTTTACATTCCATCACCCCACCAACACCCCCGCACTTGACAGGAGCGGCGCGACATTGTGCATAGCCCGCTTGGCGCGTGCCACCGCAGGGGTGTAGCTCAATTGGCTAGAGCGCCGGTCTCCAAAACCGGAGGCTGGGGGTTCGAGACCCTCCACCCCTGCCATTTCGCACGCGCCTGGCGTAGTGTTGGGTATTGTGGTTTCGGCAATCCGAGGAGGATGCGCGGCGTGGCGGTGAATCCGGTGAAGTTCCTGCGTGAGGTGCGTGGCGAGGTGGCAAAGGTCACCTGGCCGGCGCGGCGCGAGACGATGGTCACCACCGGTCTGGTGTTCGCCATGGCGGCGCTGGCGGCGGCATTTTTCTTCGTGCTCGACCAGATCGTGGGCCTCGGCGTGCGCAGCCTGTTCGGCACCGGAATTTAAGGGGGCTAGGATGGCCAAGCGCTGGTATGTCGTGCACGTCTATTCGGGCTTCGAGAAGAAAATCGCCCAGCAACTGAAAGAGCAGGCGGCGCAAAAGGGCCTCGCCGATCAGTTCGACGAAGTTCTGGTCCCCTCGGAGGAGGTGGTGGAGCTGCGCCGCGGCCAGAAGGTGAATGCCGAGCGCAAATTCTTCCCCGGCTATGTGCTGGTGAAGATGGAATTGACCGACGATGCCTGGCATCTGGTGAAAGACACGCCGAAGGTCACCGGCTTCCTCGGCAGCAAGACCCGCCCTAGCCCGATCAGCGATGCCGAGGCGGAGCGGATCATGAAGCAGACGCAGGAGGGGGTGGAGCACCCGCGCCAGGCGATTCTATTCGAGATCGGCGAGCAGGTGCGCGTGGCCGACGGGCCGTTCACCAGCTTCAACGGCACCGTCGAGGAAGTGGACGAGGACAAGGGCAGGGTGAAGGTGAGCGTCTCGATCTTCGGCCGCTCCACCCCCGTCGAGCTGGAATACAGCCAGGTGGAGAAAGTATGAATTTCTACGCGGCTAGGCGACGCACCAATTCGGCCATCACCGCGTCGAACATCGCCGTGGTCAGCCGCCCGGTCGAGGTGTTGTAGCGCGAGACGTGATAGCTGTCGGCGAGCAGCAGCCCGTCGGGCAGTTCATGGATGGCGCCGTGGCGGAAGCGCACGCGTGATGGTGTCATGCCGCAAGCCTTGAGCACCGCCGCATGCGCCAGCACGCCCAGCGCGAGCACGGCGCGCAGCGACGCGAGGCCCTGCAATTCGCTGCGCAGGAAGCGATTGCAGCAGTTGATTTCCAAAGGCTCGGGCAGATTGGCCGGCGGCACGCAGCGCACCGCGTTGGCGATGCGGCAGCCGCGCAAGGTGAGCCCATCCGACGGGTCCGCGCCATAGCTGCCGCTGGCGAGGCCGTGGCGGAGCAGGGTTTCATACAGCAGCACCCCGGCATGATCGCCGGTGAACGGCCGCCCGGTGCGGTTGGCGCCCTTCACCCCCGGCGCCATGCCCACCACCAGCAGCGGCGCGTCCTCCGGCCCGAAACTCGGCACCGGCGCGTTGAACCAGTCCGCATGCGCGGCCTGATTGTCGGCGCGATAGGCCACGAGCCTTGGACAAAGGGCGCAATCGCGCGGCGGGGCGAGGATGCCGTCGAGGAGGAGGGGCTCGTTCATCGGCGCGGCTCAGCCGGCCTCGCCCACCACCGGCTCGGCAGGGCGCGGTGCGGCGCGGGTGCGCGGCTCCGTCTGCCGGCGGGTGAAGGCGGCGGCGATGTCGGCGAGGTCGAGGAACTGATCCGCCTGTCGGCGCAGCTCGTCGGCGATCATCGGCGGGCTGGTGCGGACCGAGGAGACGACGGAAACGCGCACGCCATGGCGCTGCACCGCCTCGATCAGCCGGCGGAAATCGGCATCGCCGGTGAACAGCACCGCATGGTCGATTTTGGGCGCGAGTTCGAGCATATCGACCGCGAGTTCGATATCCATCGTGCCCTTGACGCGGCGGCGACCGGCGGCATCGGTGTATTCGCGCGCCGGCTTGGTGACCAGCGCATAGCCGTTATAGGCGAGCCAGTCGGTGAGCGGTTTGAGCGGCGAATATTCGTCGGTGTCCAGGATGGCGGCGTAGTAATAGGCCCGGATGACGTGGCACTGGCCGCGAAAGAACTCCAGCATGTTACGGTAATCGACGTCGAAGCCGAGATTGCGTGAGGCGGCGTAGAGATTGGCGCCATCGATGAAGAGCGCGACGCGCTCCTGCGGTCTGAACATCATCCGGTTGAAATCCTTGTCGGTCGGAGCTGAAATCGGCGTGCTAAAACATGATGATTCGGTCTGCACCGGCCCGCACCCCACCCGGCCACCCACGACAGTATGCTTGATGGGTGGCCGGGTGGGGGTGCGGGCCGGTGCAGACTGAACTCAAACGCATCATGCTATATAACGTAGGTGCGATAGGCTTTCGGGCACAATAATGCCACTCTAGGCGCGCAGTCATTAAACAACGATCTACGATGAGCCATCGCACCATGCAAATATTTTGCCGCGCGCGTCTGATCGGCCGATGAGCGGCGGTATTCTGATCGCGGTCGGCGCCAATCTGCCGGCGGCCGATGGCGCGCCGCCGCTCCACGCTTGCCATGGCGCCGTGCGCGCCGTGGCCGGCATCGACGGTTTGCGGCTGGAGGCATGCTCGCGCTGGTACCAATCGGCGCCGGTGCCGCCGTCTGGGCAGCCGCCCTATGTCAATGGCGTGCTGGCCTGCTCGGGCGCGATCGATCCTGCCGTTCTGCTCGCCGCGCTGCACGCGATCGAGGCGGCGGCGGGGCGCGCGCGCGGGGTGGTGAACGCGGCGCGCACGCTCGATCTCGACATCATCGACATGGGGGGCATGATCCGCGCCGATGCCGACCCGCTGCTGCCGCATCCGCGCGCGCATCTGCGCGCCTTCGTGCTGCGCCCGCTCGCCGATGTCGCACCGGACTGGGTGCATCCAACATTGCGCCAGGGCGTGCGCGCGCTGCTCGATGCCCTGCCGCCGCAGCCGATTCGGCTTCTGGAGCGTGATGAATCTTAGCCCGCACCGGCCCGAACGCCCGCGCCATTTCGCGCGCAATCTGGTGGTGATCGGCGCCGGCTCGGCCGGTCTGGTCAGCGCCTATCTCGCCGCGGCGCTGCGTGCCCGTGTCACGCTGGTGGAAGGCGCGCGGATGGGCGGCGATTGCCTGAATACCGGCTGCGTACCCTCCAAGGCGTTGATCCGCAGCGCGCGCCTTGCCGCCGAGAGCCGCCGCGCCGCCGCCTTCGGCCTGTCGGGGCCGGCGCAGACGGTCGATTTCGCGGCGGTGATGGCGCGCGTGCAGGCGAGCATCGCCGCCATCGCGCCGCATGATTCCGAGGCCCGCTATACGGCCCTCGGCGTCGATGTGCAGCGCGGGCGGGCGCATATCCTCTCGCCCTGGTGCGTCGCGGTGGACGGCCGGCCGCTCACCACCCGCGCCATCGTCATCGCCGCCGGCGCCGAGCCGATGGTGCCCGATCTGCCGGGGATCGAGGCGAGCGGCTATCTCACCTCCGAAACGCTCTGGCAGTTGCGCGCCCTGCCGGCCCGGCTGCTGGTGTTGGGCGGCGGGCCGGTCGGTTGTGAAATGGCGCAGGCCTTCGCGCAACTCGGCAGTGCGGTGACATTGGTGCAGCAGGCGCCGCGGCTGCTGATGCGCGAGGATGACGAGGTCTCCGCCTGCATCGCCGCCCGGCTCGCGGCGGAGGGGGTGCGGGTGCTCACCGACCACCGCCCGGTCGCCATCGAAACCACCGATGCAGTGCGCGCCCTGCGCGTGACGCATGCGGGTGCGACGCATCTCGTGCCGTTCGATGCGCTGCTGGTCGCCACCGGCCGCCGCCCGCGCACCGCCGGCTATGGCCTCGAGGAACTCGGCATCGTACTCACCCCGACGCGGACGATCGAGACCAATGCGTGGTTGCAGACGATCCATCCCAACATCCTCGCCTGCGGCGATGTCGCGGGGCCGTATCAATTCACCCACGCGGCGGCGCATCAGGCGCAGGCGGCGGTGCTGACCGGGCTGTTCGCGCCACTCTATCGCGCGCGACCCGATTATACGGTGCTGCCCGCCGTCACCTTCACCGACCCCGAGGTGGCGCGCGTCGGGCTGAACCGGCGCGAAGCGACGCGGCGCGGCATTGCCCATGAGGTGGTGCGCTACGATCTGGCCGAACTCGACCGCGCCATCGTCGATGGCGCCGGCGAGGGCTTCCTGAGCGTGCTGACGCCGCCCGGCAAGGACCGTATTCTGGGCGCCACCATCGTCGGCGCCCATGCCGGCGAGATGCTGGCCGAATTCGCCCTCGCCATGCGTCATGGCATCGGGCTGCGGGGCCTGCTCGGCACGGTGCACGCCTATCCGACCTATGCCGAAGCGAACCGCGCCGTGGCCGGCGCCTGGCGGCGCGCGCACGCCTCACCCATCGCCCTCGGGTTGTTGGCGCGGTTTCACGCCTGGCGACGTGGTGGTAGATGAAAAGCCGCCGCGTTGGCGCAACCAAAAGGAGATAGGGCGGATGGATTTTTCCGGTGTGACCGTGCTCTGCATCGGCGATGTCATGCTCGACCGCTTCGTGCAGGGCGAGGTCGAGCGCATCTCGCCGGAGGCGCCGGTGCCGGTGATCCGGCTGCAATCCACCCGCAGCATGCTCGGCGGCGCCGGCAATGTCGCGCACAACATCGCGAGCCTCGGCGGACGGGCGATCCTGGTCGGGCTGCTCGGGGAGGATGGTTCGGCGCGGAGTTTTACCGATCTGCTGGCCGAGAGCGCCGGCGTGGTCGCACGCCTCGTCGCGAGCCCGCTGCGGCCAACCACCTGCAAGACGCGCTTCCTCGCCGGCGGGCAACAGGTGGTGCGCACCGACGAGGAAAGTCTCCTGCCGCTGCAACCGGCGGAGGAGGCGGCCTTGCTGGCGGCGATCGATGACGCGATCGGCGAGGCGGCGGCGGTGGTGCTCTCCGACTACGGCAAGGGCGCGCTTGGCCCGCGTGTCATCGCGCATGCCATCGCGGCCGCGCGGAGCGCCGGGCGGCCCGTGTTCGTCGATCCGAAAAGCGCCGATTTCAGCCGCTATCACGGCGCCGATTGCATCACTCCCAATCTGCGCGAACTCGCCGCCGCGACGCGCCTGCCCGTCGGCCGCGAGGCGGAAGTGGAAGCGGCGGCACGGGCGGCGATGGCGCTCGCCGGGGCGCGGGCGATCCTCGCCACCCGCTCGGCGCAGGGGATGATGCTCATCGAGCGCGATGGGCCGGTGCATAGCGTGCCGGCGCGCGCGCGCGAGGTGTTCGACGTCTCCGGCGCCGGCGATACGGTGATCGCGGTGATGGCGCTCGCGCATGGGAGCGGCCTGCCGCTGGCGCAGGCGATGCGGATCGCCAATGCCGCCGCCGGGGTGGTGGTGAGCAAGATCGGCACCGCAACGGTGGAGCCGGGCGAACTGCTGCATGAACTCGATGCCGACAGCGCGGCGGATGCGCCGGTGCTGCACGCGCCGGCGCGCATCACCGCCCTTGTCGATCGCTGGAAGCGGCAGGGGCTGGTGGTCGGCTTCACCAACGGGTGTTTCGATATTCTGCACGCCGGCCACGTGGCGCTGCTGCGCGAGGCGCGCGGCCATTGCGACCGGCTGGTGGTGGCGCTGAACGAGGATGCGAGCGTCAGCCGGCTGAAGGGGGCGGGGCGGCCGGTCAATCCGCTGGCGCAGCGTGCCGCGGTGATCGCCGCCCTGCGTCCGGTGGATGCGGTGGTCGCCTTCGCCGAAGACACGCCGCTCGCGCTAATCCGGCAGTTGCTGCCCGATGTGCTGATCAAGGGCGCCGATTACCGGGTGGATCAGGTGGTCGGCGGCGATGTGGTGCAGGCCGCCGGCGGCCGTGTGGTGCTGTGCGGGCTGGTGGCGGGGCAATCGACCACCGGCATCGTCGCGCGCATCCGCGCGGCGGATATAGCGCTGTAAGAGGCATAAGTGCTGCCCCGGGCCGCCCCCCCCACCCGGCCAACCACGCCAGTATACTGAATGGGTGGCCGGGATGGGGGAGCGGGCCGGGCAGCACTTCTTTCTGAACAGACCGATAGCGCATTGATCGATTGTGGCTTTTTTGTCACAGAGATGAGTCAAACCTCCGCAGCCCACTCGCGCCTCGATCTCTCTATGCTAGAACGCCGTTAAGAGCTGGCGCCGGGTTCGCCTCGGTGGTTTTGCTTGGTCTGCGCGGGAAGCGCAAACAGTTTGAAATGGAGAAAGACAATGCGACTCCGGAGTGCACTTCTGGCGGCGACCGTTCTGGCGGTTCCCTTTGCTGCCAAGGCTCAGCCGATCACCGGCATTTATGTGTCCGGTGCCGTCGGTGCAAACCTTTTGCAAGACGAGACGATGAATTTCTCAGGACTGCCGGGTAGCCCGAACAACAACCGCGCCGATTTCAACAATCCTGGCGTATTGGGTCTGGCGAGCGTCGGCTATGGGCTCGGTAACGGCCTGCGCCTCGAAGTCGAGGGCCAGTATTCTTACAACAATCTGCATGGCGTGGTGGCAAATAACTCGGGTCGTTCCGGTGGCCATCAGGACGGCTACGGCGCCTTCGCCAATGCGCTGTATGATTTCAACGTCGGCCTGCCGTTCATGTATCCCTATATCGGCGCCGGCCTCGGCAACGAGTGGACGCAGCTCGACAACGTGCATTTCGGCAATGCCGCCACCACGACGCATCTGAACGGCGTGACCAACAACTTCGCCTATCAGGGCATCGTCGGTATCTCCTGGCCGATCCACGCCATCCCGGGCTTCGCCATCACCACCGAATATCGTCTCGTCGGCGTGCTCGACCCGCAGCCTTCGATGGCGGCATCGCAGACCACCAACGGCGTGACCACGCATGGCCAGATGAACATCGGAAACGAGTTCAACCACGAACTGCTGCTCGGCGTGCGCTACGCCTTCGGCTCGGCCCCGCCGCCGCCGCCGCCGGCCCCGGCCCCCGCACCGGTCGCAGCACCGGCGCCGGCGCCCGCGCGCACCTATCTGGTGTTCTTCGACTGGGATCGCGCCGATCTGACCGATCGCGCCCGCCAGATCATCGCCGAGGCGGCGCAGGCTTCGACGCACGTGAGCTACACGCGCATCGAAGTGAACGGCTACACCGATCTCTCCGGCACCCCGGCCTACAACCAGAAGCTCTCGGTCAAGCGGGCGCAGACGGTCGCCGCCGAACTGGTCCGCGACGGCGTACCGCAGAGCGCGATCGACGTGCAGGGCTTCGGCGAGAGCCACCCGCTCGTGCCCACCGCCAAGGGCGTGCGCGAGCCGCAGAACCGCCGCGTCGAGATCATCCTGAAGTAATAGCCTGCTCGATCCTTCGAGACGTCATCACCGGGGTGCCGCAAGGCACCCCGGTTCTATATCAGCACCATGCCATGACTTTGTCTGACCGCGCTGTTGCGAGCGGTGTGACAGTCCGCGTCATCAGGCAGTGTCTCAGTTTGCAATTCTTATCTTATAGACTGCCGGGCGCTTGGCTGATTCGGCCCGCGCGTCTATCAGCACAATCACGTCGTTCATGCTCCACAGCTTCGTTGCCACGCCCGCAGCCACTGCCGGGGTTCAACGCAATGTTTTGTGAAACCGAACAAAATTGTAATACACATATAACAACGCTAGCACGCGGCCGCGTTCGTCTCCACGCCCAGCGTGGAGAAGATTTGAATGTGCTTGGTAACAGCAAACTTGTTTACACCCGGCTCATAGCCTGGATAGCGCAATATAGCGAGTATTATTTTCACTTTCGGGCGCGCTGTGCAGCGTAATATTTCTGGATCCTCGGCTCACTTAGCTCGGAGCGATCAATGCCCGCGCATATAAGCGCAAATGGCTTTTTTGCTATCATGTCTTTTTCTTTGAAGTGCTTTTTATACAATTTCATAGTAATGTCTTCGGCTTCATATAGTTCCATCTGAGCATAAAATGCATAGCTCTGATGAACGAGAAAAGAATGGTCGCCAACGCCAAGTATACACGTGCCGTCGTGTCGTCTGCGGGGGCGGATGGAGCATATCGGAATGAGAAGATTATAGCCTTCGGGGCACGTGTCGGTCAGAACGACATGAAGGTGAGCCGCCGATGGGTCTTCCTTGCCGCCAGTGCCCGGAATGAGAATGGTTGACCGCCTCGGTATGAGGGATGGCACGCTATCCAGCCAAAAGACTGTTGACGCGGCGCATCTCTCCTATCTCCCGGTCAACTTGCTCCGCCTCTTCGACGTCCAACGCCGCCAAGACATCGCGATAGCTTATGGGAATGCGGCGCTTTTCTGTCTCAGTGTACTCCGGACAGTTATCGTGGGTATAGTTGCGGAGTTGCGAGGCCGTCATTGGCCCAAATTGCCTCCAGATCTCCTCGGCAACACGAATTTCCGCATTGTTCAATTCGTCAAAATCATCCCGGACGAATCTTTTCATCGCGACAACCCGATTGCCGTTGCGAGCAATGAAGCTATCCCAAGTCTCGCCATGAATCACACCATCAATACCATTGAGAGTGCTGGAACAAATCGGACCATGCGGAAGAGAATATAGTTCATCAAACAGCATAGGGTGATAATGTTCACCCAGAAATTGCCGTTCAGTCAGATAGATAAGTTTGATAAGCTTGAGTTTTTCTATGATTCCGTCGCTGCGGACGGCAAAGAAGGCCGACAGTTGAGCGGCCTTCCGAGAACGGAAACCAGCCAGCGGTGCTGCAAAGCTTTGAACAGGCTCATCCGCCTCCTGGCGAGCCAAACGAAACTCATCTGGCATCTGCTACCCCCACCTAGCCTCTGCCGCATTCTTGGAAATCTGCCGGCGCTCCTCCTCCACCATCAGACTCTCCGCGCCCGCCAACCCGCTCCGCAAGCGCCCGGAAGGCTCGCGCAGTTCTTCCATATCCAGCCCGACCGAAAGCTGCGCCACCCGGACGGCGCAGCCGATCACGTCGGCCGGACGGTTCTCGCCGCATGAACCTTTAGGCATCGCGCCTCTCCTTCTCTAAATCCTCTGCACTGCACAATGGATATCATCGCGACTCGGGCAACACATCTGCTGCATCAAAGCCACCATGCGGCGCAATATTTATTTTTGAGTAAAGGGATTTGGGCCGCTGGGAGGAATCCTGTCAAGGGGAACAATACAGCGCGCTCTAAAACGCCAAGGAGGAGTTATCCCGTGGAACGCGGTCTACAAAGCAAGAATTTCAAGCTGAGATACTACTCCAGGACGCGGCTGCGCGCTAAAACGAAAGGCCGACATGCGCCAACTAACGCCATCCATAAGTTAAGAAGTTCAAACTGAGACAATGCCCATCGGTCTCGGGAGCGGCAATCGCTACGGCATCATGGTGTTGTCGTGTGCAACTCCGCATGCGGCTCATCGCGATGGGTCGGCAGGAACAACGCTTTGCCAGAGCATTATCGGATCAACCCGATACGAATGCGCTCTCATATCAATTATCAATGGCCATAAAGAATTGCCGTTGAAAATCGTCTTTGCGTCGCGCGCTGCCGCCGGCCAACCCGGCACGCATATCTGAGGCTGTCGCGACTTCAGCCCGCCAGTGGCGCGCAAGCCTCCGCGAGCCACGCCAGCACCGGCGCATCGTCCGCCGCGCGCAGATCGGCGCCGATTTCTTGCAACACGCGCGCATGATAGGCATCGAGCCAGCCACGCTCCGCCTCGGTAAGGGCCGTTGTCTCGATCAGCCGGCGATCGAACGGCGCGAGGGTGAGGGTCTCGAACCCGAGAAACGGCCGTGTCGCCTCCGGCAGCACTGCCTTCTGCACCAGCAACAGGTTTTCCAGCCGGATGCCATAGGCGCCGGGCAGATAATACCCCGGTTCGTTGGACAGGATCATGCCGGCGGCAAGCGGCACCGGGCGGGCGGCGCGCGAAATGCCGGCCGGACCTTCATGCACCGAGAGAAAGCTGCCGACGCCGTGGCCGGTGCCGTGATCGTAATCGAGGCCCGCCTGCCACAGAGCCGTGCGGGCCAGCGCATCGATGTGCGGGCCGGCGACGCCTTGTGGAAAGATCAGCCGGGCGAGCGCGATATGGCCCTGCAACACCCGCGTATAGCGGTCGCGCAGGTCGGCCGGCGGCGGGGCAGGCCCGGTCCAGACGGTGCGGGTGACATCGGTGGTGCCATCGGCATACTGGGCGCCGGAATCGATCAGATAAAGCTCGTTATCGCCGAGCGGCCGATCATGGCCCGTGCGCGCGTGGTAATGGATGATGGCGCCATTCGGCCCGGCGCCGGAGATCGCGGGGAAACTCTCGCCGCGAAACCCCGCAACCGCCTGCCGGCAGGCGAGCAGGTGTGCGGCAGCGGCCACTTCGCCCACGCGCGCGGCAGGGGTGGCGAGCCAGGCGAGGAAACGGCAGAGGGCTGCGGCATCGCGCCGATGCGCCGCCCGCGCGCCCGCTTGCTCCACCGCGTTCTTGCACGCCTTCGCCAACAGACAGGGATCGGCCTCGCCCACTACCTCGGCGCTGGCGGCGCGCAGGGTTTGTGCGAACCACGCCGGCGTGCCGGCCGGATCGACCCGCACCCGCTTGCCGGCAAGCCCCGCAAGCACCGGCGCCAGCGCCGCCGGCTCATGCACGGCCACCGTGTTGCCGAGCCACTGCCGCGTCTCCGCCGGCAGCTTCTCCGCGGCCATGAACAGATCGACCCGCGCATCCGCATGCAGCAGCGCGAAGCCCAGCGCCACCGGGGTAAAGGGCAGATCGGCGCCGCGCAGATTGAGCAGCCAGGCGATCGAGGCCGGATCGCTGAGCACCGCCGCCGCCTGCCCGGCCGCGCGCAGTGCTCCAGCCAGCTCGGCGCATTTCTCCGCCGCCGCCCGCCCCGCATAGGCCAGCGGATGCGGCAACGCGGGGGCCATCGGCGGCGACGGCCGATCGGTCCAGATCGCATCGATCGGGTTGTCGGCGAGCGGCTGCATCGCGAGACCGAGGGCGGTGAAGCGCGCCAGCGCCTCCTCGCCGATCAACCACGGATCATAGCCGATGCGTGCGCCCGGTGCGGCGGCGGCGAGCCATTGCGGCGGCGGGGTTTCGATGCTGTGCAGCCGCTGCCAATCCGCCGCGTCGGTCTCGGCCGCGAGTTGCAGCGTGTAGCGCCCGTCGGTGAACACGGCTGCCTGGCCCGCCAGCACGATCGCGCTGCCCGCGCTGCCGGTGAAGCCGGTGAGCCAGGCGAGCCGCTCCGCCGAGGCCGGCACATATTCGCCGAGATGCTCATCGGCGCGCGGCACCAGATAGCCATCGAGGCCGCGGCGGGCGAGTTCGGCCCGCAGACGGGAAAGGCGGCTCACGCGCCGGGCCGTCGCGACCAGATGCAAAAATTCATCATAGCTTAACGTTTATGCATGCATAAAGTGCATGGCTGGCGAAGCAGTTTTGGAACTTCATCGGATCGTTTTCCTTGCTATGTTGCATTGCAGCAGAGCCGGCCCGGCAATTCATCGCCGAAGCCGTTTCTACCGCCTTCTACCCACGCAAGGAATATGTGCCATGGCTAGCCGTATCACCAACTCCACGATCGATCCGATGTTCGCCGACGGCCTGCGGATGGGCGGCGGCGAGCGCGGCAACCTGCCGTTCGGCGCCGCTTTGCAGCGCCTCGCGCGCCGGATCGCCGGAATGACGCAGGGCTTGCAGGCGCGGCTGGAGCGTCGTGCGACGATCAACGAGCTGCACGCGCTATCGGACCGCGACCTGGCCGACATCGGCCTCGCCCGCGCCGATCTGCCGTATGTGTTCAGCGCCGATTTCGCCGCCCGCCGCGAAGCCGGCCGCGCCACCGCCCGCAACGGCCTCTGCGCCACGCCCGGCCAGCGGTAAGGTTTACGCCGAGAAAATAAGTGCGGCGCCGGCCCGCACTTATTTTCAAACAAACGCTAACAGCCGGGGCGTCGGCGCAGGCGACAAGGCCGGCGCGGCGTGGCAGGATGCGGCCGGCCCGGGATTGCCGGGTCGCCTCGCCGGGGAGTTCCCGCCGTGCTGCACCAGTTATTGCTCCTGCGCCACGCGAAAGCGGCGCCTGGGTCGGCCAGCCTCTCCGACCATGCCCGCCCGCTCAATCTGCGCGGCCGGCAGGCGGCGGAGACGGTGCGGCGGGCGATGCGCGAGCGCGGGTTGCAGCCGGATCTGGTGCTGGTCTCCTCCGCCCGACGCACGCTGCAAACGCTGGAGCGGCTAGAGCCGTGGGCGGAAACGCCGCTGATCGAGCCGATGGACGCGCTCTATCTGGCCAACCCGGCGCAGCTCTTGCGCGTGTTGCACAGCGTCACCGAGACGGTCCGCAGCGTCCTGCTGGTGGCGCATAACCCGGGGCTGCACGAACTGGCCCTGCGGCTCGCCGAGAATACACGCTCGGCGGAGGCAATGCGCCTCGCCGCCGGCTTTCCCACCGCGACGCTCGCGGAATTCTCGCTCGCCGGCCCATGGCGCACGCTGGGGTCCGGCGGCTTATCGGAGGGCGTGCAGCTGCGTCATCTGCTGCTGCCCGACGAGTCTCCGGACCTCGCCGCCTGAGCGCCACCGCGGCCCTCGAGTTCGACCTGCCGCCCGGCGAGGCGGCCAAGCTGGCGCGGCTCGGCGCCCTCGCCCCCTGGCGCAACGGCCCGGCACGACGCTCGGCCTTGCGACTGGTCTGGCATGACACCGCAACGGGCGCGCTCGCGAGCCATGGTCTCGCCCTGTGCGAGACGCGCGGGCGATGGCGGCTGGAGCAGCGCGGCGGGCCCGGCGCGCCAGGATATGTCCTCGCCGAAGCCGGCTCGCCATCCGCCCTCGCTGCCGAGCTTTCCCCCGAGGTCGCCACCGCCCTCGCCACTCTGCATCCACGCGCCGCCCTGCACGGCACGCAGCGCAGCTTTGCGTTGAGCGAGGGCGCGAGCCTCACCGTGCTCACCGGCGACCTGCGCAGCGTCACCGCGAGCCTTACGCTCTGCCGGTTGCGCTTGGCCGGGCCGCCCGCCGCTGTCGTGGCCTTATCGGCCATGCTGGCGGCAGCGCTGCCACTCACCGTGCCCTGGCGCTGGCTCGCGGCAGAGGCAATGGCGCTCGCCAATGGCGAGACAGGGGCGCCCATGCGGCGACCGTTGCCGCCCGGCTGCGGCGTGGTGCAGGGGGGCGTGCAATTGCTGGGCGAGGCCAACGAGGCGCTGCTGTTCTGGGCGCAGTCGCTGCCGACCGCGCCGGAGGAGGCGGTGCATCAGATGCGGGTGAGCCTGCGGCGGCTGCGCACCCTGCTCGCACTCTTCACCCCCGTGCTGCCCGAGCCAGAGACCGCCGCCGTGCGCGCCGCACTCCGCCCGCTCGGCGGAAGCCTCGGCCCGGTGCGGGATTGGGACGTTTTCATCGGCGAGACCTGCGCGCGGGTGGCGGCGGCCGGCGATGACGCGACCGCCGCTTCACTCGCCCCCCTGCTACGCGCGGCGGAGCGCCGACAGGCATTGCACGCAACGACGCTGCGCACGGCCCTCGCCGCTCCGGCGTTCCGTCAGCTCACCGTGGCCCTCGCGTGCCTGCTCGCCATCGCTCCCGGCGCGGCGCAGACCAGCGCGGAGGACACCCTCCCCGATTTTGCCGCCGCCGCGCTGGCGCGCCGGCTGAAGCGGCTGCTGGGGCACGGGCCGCAGATCGCCGATCTGCCGGGCGAGACGCTGCATGCCATCCGCCTGCAAACGAAGCGGCTGCGCTATGCCTGCGATGCCTTCGCCCCGGTGCTCCCGGCGCGGCCGACACGCCGGCTGCTGCGTCGGCTCTCACAGCTACAGGCATGCCTGGGCCAGTTCAACGACGGCGCCACCACGCGCGCCCTCCTCGCCGAACTCGCGGCCGGCGGGCAGGATCGCGCGGCGCAGGCGTATGCACGGGGCTTGCTTGCCGGCTTCACCACGGCCGAGGTGCGCGGCGCGCGCGATGACATCGCCAGGGCCTGGAAGCGGTTGCGCGCCTTGGCGGGCTGACGCACGCCGGCGCGCCCGATGCTGCGGGCGCGAAGGTTGCGTTCGCTGCCGATAGCTCCCTATTCTGCACCGCAGCGCAGCAGGCGGCAGTGCAGCCCGCCAGAGATGAGGATCGAGCATGAGCGGCAAATCCACCGGCACGATGACCGTCACCCTCGATGGCAGCAACAAATCGGCGAAGCTGCCGCTGATCACCGGCACGATCGGCCCGGCGGTGGCCGACATCCGAAAGCTCTATGGCGAACTCGGGGTGTTCACCTTCGACCCCGGCTACGGCGCCACCGCCTCCTGCGACAGCAAGATCACCTATATCGACGGCGACGAGGGCATCCTGCTGCATCGCGGCTACCCGATCGAGCAGTTGGCCGAGCACTCCACCTTCCTCGAAGTCGCGCATCTGCTGCTCAACGGCGAACTGCCGAACGAGCAGGAACTGCGGCAGTTCCAGCAGGGTGTCACCATGCACACCATGCTGCATGAGCAGCTACGCAGTTTCTTCAACGGCTTCCGGCGCGATGCGCACCCGATGGCGGTGCTCTGCGGCGTGGTCGGCGCGCTCTCGGCGTTTTATCACGACAGTCTCGACATCAATAACCCCGAACACCGCCGCATCAGCGCCTTCCGGCTGATCGCCAAAATCCCCACCATCGCCGCCTGGGCCTATAAATACTCGATCGGCCAGCCCTTCATGTTTCCGCGCAACGACCTGCGCTATGCCGAGAATTTCCTCTACATGATGAACGCGGTTCCAGCCGAGCCCTATCACGTGAACCCGATCCTCGCGCGCGCGATGGACCGCATCCTGATCCTGCATGCCGACCACGAACAAAATGCCTCCACCAGCACGGTGCGGCTCGCCGGCTCGACCGGCGCCAACCCGTTCGCCTGCATCGCCGCCGGCATCGCGAGCCTGTGGGGCCCGGCGCATGGCGGCGCCAACGAGGCGGTGCTGAAGATGCTCGCCGAGATCGGCCATGTCGATCACATTCCCGATTTCATCGAGAAGGTGAAAGACAAGAACAGCAGCATCCGGCTGATGGGGTTCGGCCATCGCGTGTATAAAAACTACGACCCGCGCGCCAAGATCATGCAGCAGACCTGCCATGAAGTGCTGCGCGAGCTTGGCATCAAGGACGATCCGCTGCTCGATCTCGCCGTCGAACTGGAGAGCATCGCGCTGAAGGACGATTATTTCATCAGCAAGAAACTCTACCCGAACGTCGATTTCTATTCCGGTATCATCCTCAAGGCGATGGGCTTCCCGACGCAGATGTTCACCGTGCTGTTCGCCGTCGCACGCACCGTCGGCTGGATCAGCCAGTGGCAGGAAATGATGGAAGATCCGTCACAGCGCATCGGCCGGCCACGACAGATCTACACCGGCGCGCCAGCACGCGACTACGTACCGATCGAACGACGCAAAAAACATAATTGAGAGGAACTCATGGCCGATATACTGGAACGTCTTGAAGCAGGCGTGCTGCATCTCACGCTCAATCGCCCAGAGCGTTTGAATGCGTTATCGGGCGAGATGCTCGATGGTCTGCACGCCGGCCTGCACCGCGCCGCACAGGATCCGGCGGTGGGTGCCGTCGTGCTCACCGGCGCCGGGCGCGGCTTCTGCGCCGGGGGCGATGTGAAGGCGATGGCCGAGCGTGGCGACCGCAGCCTCGAGGAACGCGCCGAGGAATTACGGGGCCGGCACGATATCATCCTGCAAATGCGCCGGCTGCCGAAGCTGATCGTCGGTGCGATCAACGGCCCCGCCTTCGGCGCCGGCCTCGGCATCGCGCTCGCCTGCGACCTGCGCCTCGCCGGCGCCAGCGCACGCTTCGGCACCGCCTTCGCCGGCGTCGGCTTCTCCGGCGATTTCGGCGGCTCCTATCACCTCACGCAGTTGCTCGGGCCGGCTCGCGCGCGCGAGATGTATTACCTCGGCGAGATCCTTAATGCGACGCAGGCCGCAACGCTCGGCCTCGTCTCGCGCGTCGAGGAAGACGCAGCACTGGCCGAGGCGGCGTCCGGCCTCGCCCGCCGCGTCGCCGCCGGGCCGCGTCTCGCCTTCGGCTACATGAAGCGCAACCTGCTCGCCTCCGAAACCGCACCGCTCGCCACCGTGCTCGACCTCGAAGCGGCGCACCAGGCCCGCACCTCTCTCACCGCAGATCATCGCGAAGCCCGGCAGGCGTTCGTGGAAAAACGCCCGCCGGTGTTCACGGGGCGCTGATCGTTGCTAGATCCGCCTGCAACTGCGCCCACGGCACGCCGTTCGGCGCGGCCTCTGCGGTATCGAGAAAATCGCGGCTCAGCAACGCATAAGCCTCATCGCCATAGACCCGCCAGAAGTCCCACTCCATCTGCTTCACCGCGCCCCAGGTAACGCAGATGGGGCCGGTTTCGTTATAGCCGACCAGCGGAACGCAGTGGCCGCCCCAACTGCCCGGCGCATCGCCGACATCGCTCCACACATCCTGCGACTGCGCCGAGAGCGGCATCGCGAGACCGGCATACACGCCACCGAACGCCACGATGGCTTGGCGCAACTCCACGTCATCACCAGCCCGCAACGCCGCATAGCCATCGAGCCTGTCGCGCCCGATCGGCGGCGCCGGGCTCGGCATGCCTTGATGATACCACCACATCAGCACATCGAGCATCGCCGCCCCCTGATCGGAATTCGGATCGTCAGGGTTATAGCCGCTCACCGCCGCATAAGCCGCGAGGACTTCCTCCTCGCTCAACGTGACAATCCCTGCAGTCCAGAGCTGGATCATATGCCCGATCGCCGCGGTCGTGCAGTCGCCCACACGGTCGTTGGCATACATCGGCCAGTTCGCCACCCGCACGGACCAGTCGAAGCGCGCCGGCGGCGGCGGCATCGGCGCCAGCGCCGTATAGCCCGACAGCGCCGGCGCACGCGGCGCCCCTGGACCGACGCGCGCCGCACGCCGGCCCAGCTTCATCATCGCCTGATCGACCACCGTGTACCTCTCAATAAACCACGTTGCTCAGGCTCATCGGAATATTCCCCCACGCCGAGATGGCCCCGGTAATGTGGACGTCCGTGCTGCCGGTGTCGGCCGAAACAAAGTCCTGACCGGCAAGAATCGCCTGGGTGCCATAGAGCACGGCGTAGTTGAGCTGCACTCGGGTGCAACCGACCAGCTTGGTATGGTTCTCCCATATCTTGGGCGCACCGCCGATGATCCCGCCGCGAATCGTGCCCTGCACCGCGAAACAGTTGTTCAGATACAGCACTGCCGGCGCATTACCGGCCTTCGCGTAGGGCGTGCCGGCTTGTGCCGTCGCCGTCGCCGTCGTCCACGGTGCCCAGCTTGGCAATTGCGCATTGCCACAACCGGTGATCCATGCCGTGCCGAACTCAATGCAGTTCTGATCGAACATCATCACCAGAGGGCGCACCGATTCGAGACTTTCCCACTTGCACCCGTCGAACCAGAAATCGACACCATTGCCGCCATAGATCAGCAACTGTGGTCCGCATAACGGCGCAGTCTCGAAGCGCAGCTTGCCGAAACGCATCGTGTTGAAGGTATCGTTACCGGTCTTGTTGGGTGATTTGATCTGCACCGAAGGGATGCCGATGGTAAAGCCGCAACGGGTTTCCAGTGCTGCAATATCCGGATCGAAAAACTGCCCGGGTGCCACACCGCCAAACACGTTGCACACACCGCCCTCGGTAAAGGTGCAGCCATCATCGATAAATCCGTCCCAGCACTCCTCCATATAGAGCGTCTGGCCGACCGGATTGATGAAGTGACAGTTCTTGATCTGCGGCATGTACATCGCCCGGAAGTCGGCAATGCGCGTGATCCGGGCCGGCGCGAAGGTGATGCTGGCGCCAGCGGACAACGCATAAACCAGCGGCTGGCTGATCGTGATGACATTGCCGCTCACCGCAATGACATAAGGCACCGAGTTCCAGCCGAATACTGCGGTTTCCCCCGACAAAGCCATGCCAGGCACAACGCCAGCCGCACTGGTGAGGGTGAGCTGATTCGCCAACGCCGCTGCCGCGACACTGGTCGTCGCCGTCACCGTCGCGCAGCTGAAGGTGAGGCCGGTATTGGCGGGAATCGCCGCCGTCGTCGGCGCGCTCAGCGTAATCTGCAAGCGGCTGGTGGAATAATTGCCGGCCAACGACGCGATCGTGGTGCCGGCGGCAATGCCGGTGCCGGAAACCAGCAGGCCGACCTCCAATCCCCACTGGTTGTTGACATCGAACGACGTTGCACCCGCCGCCACCGCAACGGGAACATTGCAGGCACCACCCGCGGCCTTAATGAACTGGTTCCCATTGCCCATAATGGCAATGTTCTCCAGGGTAAAGCCGTTGATGTAGCCCTGCGGATCATTGCCACCAAAATAATCGGCAGAAACCCCAGGCGCCACAATTACCGGGCTAGTGGTGAGCCCGGCTCCTTGCAAAAGCTTGGTCGGATTGGCCCCACCTTCGCCCAACAGCCGCACGCCACTCGCTGCCATGACCGGCGTATAGATCGCATAAGCGTTCGCAGTCTGACCACTCCCGTTGCTACAGAACGGCAGAAACAGCGTCCC
>DAHXNW010000129.1 GCA_027365195.1 Acetobacteraceae bacterium | reverse complement strand
CGGGCCGAGAAGGCAGCGGCCGATTACGGTTTCCACGTCGCCATCACCAGTTGGTCGGCGCGCGTGCATGAGGAGATGGGTGTGCTCACGCGCGAGCATGGGGTGAACAGCTTCAAGCATTTCATGGCCTATAAGGGCGCGCTGATGGTGGATGACGCAGTTCTGCTGCACAGCCTCGGCCGCGCGCTCGAACTCGGCGCCATCTGCAACGTGCATGCCGAGAACGGCGATGCCGTGGCGCATCTGCAACGCCAGTTGCTCGCCATGGGCATCACCGGGCCGGAGGGCCACGCCCTCTCCCGACCGCCGGCGGTGGAGGCGGAGGCGGCGCAGCGGGTGATCGCGATCGCCGGGCTGCTCGGCGCGCCTGTCTATATCGTCCATGTCTCGACCGCCGAGGCGACCGAGGCGATCGGCCGCGCGCGTGCCGCCGGGCAGCGCGTCTATGGCGAGGTGCTGGCGCAGCATCTGGTGATCGACGAGAGCGTCTACCGGAACCCCGACTGGGCGACGGCGGCGGCCCATGTGATGAGCCCACCGTTCCGCGCGAAGCACCATCAGGCCGCTTTATGGGCCGGCCTCGCCAGCGGCCAGTTGCAAACCACGGCGACCGACCATTGCTGCTTCTGCGCGCCGCAGAAAGCCGTGGGGCGGGAGGATTTCACCCGCATTCCCAACGGCACCGGCGGCATCGAAGACCGGCTGAGCATCCTCTGGCACCACGGCGTCGGCCAGGGGCGCATCACGCCGAATGAATTCGTTCGTATCACGTCGACCAATACGGCGCAGATTTTCAACCTTTATCCACGCAAGGGGGCAGTTGCGGTCGGCGCCGATGCCGATCTGGTGCTGTGGGATGCCGGGGCGAGCCGCACCATCTCGGCGAAAACCCATCATCAGAACATCGATTTCAACATCTATGAGGGGATGCAGGTGAGCGGCCTCGCGCGCCATACCATCAGCCAGGGCAGGCTGATCTGGCGCGACGGCGATCTGCGCGCGGTGCGCGGCGCCGGGCGCTATATGGAACGGCCCTGTTTCGCCCCGCCGATGCAGGCGATCATGCAGCGCAATACGCTCACCCGGCCGACGCCGGTCGCGCGGTGAGCGTCCGGCATGAGTGAGGTCGATGCCTCCGCCTCGGTCGCGCGGGTGCGCGCGGCGCTGCGCGCGGCAGGGCATGAAGACAGCATCGCCGCCGCCCCGGCTGGCGCGCGCACCGCGGCCGAGGCAGCAGCGGCGATCGGCTGCACCGTAGCGCAGATCGTCAAGTCGTTGATTTTCAAGGTTGAGGAAAAGCCTGCGCTGGTGCTCGCCTCCGGCGCCAACCGGGTCGATACCGGCAGGCTCGCTGCCCTCCTTGGCGCAGCGGTGGGCCGCGCCGATGCCGCCTTCGTGCGCGCGCACACCGGATTTGCCATCGGCGGGGTGGCGCCGCTCGGCCATCTCATCGCGCCGATGACGCTGTGCGATGCCGATCTGCTGGCGCTCGACCCGCTCTGGGCGGCCGCCGGATCACCGCATTTCGTCTTTCGCACCAGCGCCGAGGCATTGTGCCGGATCACCGGCGCGCGTGTCGCGGTGCTGCGCGAAGGATAGAGATGAAGGTCAGGCGTGGCCGATGACGGACACGCCCCAGCCGCCGCTGTCCAGCCCGTCTTCTTGGCCGATCCGCACCACGGCGGCGAGCAGGCGCAGCGCCTCGGCGCCGCCATGGTCGGCGAGGCTGCCGGCATCCATCTCCCTGGCGAGGGTCTCCGCCTGATCGGCGATGGTCTCCGCCGCATGGCGCAGCGCCTCGCGCGACAGCCGCAGACGCTCGGCACGCGCAAGCCGGTTCCAACTGCTCGACATCGAGGCGATCCTTCGCTTTCTATGCACAAGAACAGTATCGCACGTCACGGTTAACGCTTGATTGCGTTGATCCGCACGGCAACGTGACCATTCTTGGCGGCGAAGCCGAGATACTCGTAAGCCCAGCCGAACGCGCTCACCGCTTCCTGAAAGGCGCGGTATTCGTGCTGCTGCCAGTTGGGATAGTTGAAATATTCATCGAACACGATCACGGTCCCCTCGACGATGCGCGGGGCGAGCCCGTGCAGCACGGTGCGGGCGGAACTGTAGATGTCGCAATCGACGTGCAGCAAAGCCACCGGCTCGTCGCCGGTTGCGAGATAGGCGGGCAGGGTAGTGTCGAACCAGCCGACATGCAGGCGCACGTTCTCCGGCACCTTCGGCAGCGCGCCGTGGCGGGTGAATTTGCCGCGTATTTCGAAGGTTCCGGTCCAGTCTTCCGGCAGACCGTGAAACGAGTCGAAGCCATGCACCACGCGCGGCGTGCGCGCGGCGAGAAACCGCAGGCTGTCACCCTTTTCGACGCCGAATTCCAGAATGCTGCCGGTATCGGGCGCGCGCGAGAGGGCGAAAGCCAGCAGCGCCCAGCGGTCCCGCGTCATCATGGCCGCGGGCATATGCTCCAATATATAGGCCACACTGCTCTTTTTGGCGTGCAGTTGCAGATCGACCAGCAGATTGCGGCTATAGTATTTAAGTACGAAACGATTGAACAGACGCTCGGTAAAGCGCAGTTTCGACAGGTTTTTATGCCGATTGAACAAGCCGCATTCTCCGCCCTGGGTTCGCCCGCGCCGCACACCCCTGGCCGGCCGGAGCCGGCATAAGACATTTGACAAGCTGCGGCAATGCGCGGCAAAGGCGGAGCGATCGCCGGGTTAGCACAGGGGTAGTGCAGCGGTTTTGTAAACCGAAGGCCGGGGGTTCAAATCCCTCACCCGGCACCAAGGTGGCTTTCATCCTCCACGTGATCAGGTCAGCATCGGTGTCAAACCGGGATCGCCCTTTGCCATCGCGCGCCGGTAGGCTGGCCGCGCGCCGATCCGCTGCAGATAGGTCAGGATATGCGGATAGGGCTGGAGGTCTAGTGGCTGGAACAGCCGCATGGTGGTCAGCGAGAACACGCTCATGATGTCGGCCGCCGTGAATACGCTGCCTGCCAGATAATCCGCCTCGCCCAGACGTGCGTCCAAGAGCGCCATCACCCGGTCCAGCCGCCCCTGCACCGTTCTCTGCATCGGATGGTCCGGCGCCAACCCCAGCCTCCCCACGATCATCGATCGCCCCATGACCGGCTGAAGATTGCCATTGGCGAAGTGAAACCAATACAGATAGGACGCGAAATCCTGATGCGTCGCCCCGAGCTGCAGGCGGCCCCGTCCGTGCTTGGCGATGATATACGCGATGATCGCCGCGGACTCCGCCAATATGAGGCCGTCGTCTTCGATCACAGGTGCCGCGCCGAGCGGGTGCAGCGCCTTCAATGCAGGGGGCGAGAGGAGGGTGATCGGATCCCGTTCGTGTCGCTTGAGCTCGTAAGGAACGTCCAACTCCTCGCAGAGCCAGAGGATCCGTTCGGACTGCGAGTGTCCGAGGTGATGGATGGTCAGCATGGCGCGTCCTTTTTGCAGCTCATCGGGGTTTGCGCGATGGGTCTCATGGAAGGGCATATCGAAGCATAGTGCATTTCAGGCAAGCTGACCCGCGACCCCAACCGTCTCAGTGTCATCGACACGTGCCGCCAGGGATGTCGGCGCACGGTAGTGACTCAGTTTGACTGCCGGCACCGGCCCGCGCCCCCACCCGGCCACCCATTCAGTATAC
>DAHXNW010000155.1 GCA_027365195.1 Acetobacteraceae bacterium | reverse complement strand
AGATCGACGTCCTGCTGGTGCCGAGCTATCCGCGCCCGCATCGCGTGGCAGCGGTGCTGGCCGATCCGCTCGGGCCGAACAGCGAACTCGGCACCTATACCAATTTCGTCAATCTGCTCGATCTCACCGCCCTGGCGGTGCCCGGCCGGTTTCGCGCCGACGGCTTCCCCGCCGGCCTGACGCTGATCGCGCGGCGCGACCAGGACGGGCTGCTCGCTTCCCTCGGCGCGCGGCTGCACGCGGCGGCCGGCGTGGGGATCGGCACCAGCGCGATGCGGCCTCCGCTTCCTCCGCCTGCGGTGTTGCAACCGGCGCCGGGCGAGATCGCCCTCGTCGTGTTCGGCGCGCATCTCTCCGGCATGGCATTAAACGACGAATTATGCAGGATCGGCGGTCGCTTTCTCGCGGCGACGACGACGAGCCCCGATTACCGGCTGTTTGCGCTGGCCGGCGGCCCTCCCGCGCGGCCAGGGGTCATCCGCGTGGCTGCGGGCCGTGGCGTCGCGATCGCCGCCGAGGTCTGGGCGCTGCCACCCGAGGGCTTCGCCCGCTTCGTCGCGGCAATCCCCGCGCCCCTCGGCATCGGCACCGTGCGGCTCGCCGACGGCAGCGCGGCAAAGGGTTTTTTGGCCGAACCCGAGGGTCTCATCGGCGCGCATGACATTTCTTCCTTCGGCGGTTGGCGCGCCTACGTCGCGAGCCTCGCTCCATGAACGCCCTGCGGCCGGACGGCTGCTGGCCGGAGCGAATCCGCACATATCAGGCTTTCAAACAAAGAGACGCACGTAAACGCACCACGCTCTGGACGTCCATCTGCAAGTGACGGGAAGGTGGCCGGCCGGTTCGGGCGGGCATGATACGTTCGGCATTGAGAGGGGTGTAATTTACAGGCGAACACCTTACCGATCAGCCGGCTTAAGATTTCTTTTCACGATCAATCTTATCCGTTTATCAACTTATTAGCGAATAATTAATCTAAAAATTTTAACTGTTTACTTATTTTTAGGTATTTTACTACCTTGCCGCGCAAAATTCTCATCAAACTCGTGACAAACGAGTTCGATTGACGTCAAAATAGGCTGATGCCAGCCCTCGCGTGTGTCGTGTTTGGCAGCGGCAACCTTACGGCGCATGAATCACGGCCTTTACCCCTTTTTGGAGCAGAACCATGACCTTCCTCACCAATCCCCTCGCCGCTCTCGACAGCACCGACATCGGGTTCAGCTCTGCCGGCGAGATGCCGGCCGGACCGGCGGCAACATACCGGTTTCTCGACGTCGCCTGCGAGACGGACATTTCCACCTTCTGGTGCTATCTCAAGCCCGCCGGCCGGCCCAACCTTACCCCCGGTCTGCTGCGCGATATCACCGCGATGCAGGCGCGTATGCCGCAGGTGCAGCGTGAGAGGCGGCAAAGCGGCGAGCGCGCATTGAAGTATTTCGTGCAAGGTTCACGCAGTGTCGGCGTCTATAATTTTGGCGGCGATCTGGAGATGTTCATCCAGAAAATCCGCGCACAGGACCGCGACACACTGCGCGACTATGCCTATGGCTGCGTCCGGGCGGTGCATAACAACCACGTCGGCTTCAACCAGAACATGGTCTCGATCGCCATGGTGCAGGGGGATGCGCTCGGTGGCGGCTTCGAGGCGGCGCTCTCCTGCAACGTGATCGTCGCCGAGCGGCAAGCGAAGTTCGGCCTGCCCGAAGTGCTGTTCAACATGTTCCCCGGCATGGGTGCCTACAGCTTCATCGCCCGCCGTCTCGGTCCGATCGAGGCGGAGAAGATGATCGTGAGCGGGCGCATCTACAGCGCCGAGGAGATGCACGCCCTCGGCCTCGTCGATGTGGTGGCCGAGGAAGGCGCCGGCGAGGAAGCCGTGCGCGATTATATCGACCGTCACAGCCGCAAGCTCAACACGCTCCAGGCGCTGATGCAGACCCGCCGGCTGGTCAATCCGGTGACGCTGGAAGAACTGCTCAGCGTCACCGACGTTTGGGTGGACGCGGCACTCAAACTCACCGAGCACGACATGCGCAAGATGCTGCGGCTCACGGCGGCGCAGGACCGGCGGTTGGCCAATACGCAGCCGATGATGATGGCGGCGGAATAGGCGCGGGGTCTTTGCGCGGATACGGCCGCGCTTACGCCCCGCCGTGGCGGATTTCCGCCTCGCCGGGCCGGAAGCCGAGCAGGGCGCTGCGCACGCGGTCGAATTCCCCGGTCAACCGGCGGATGTGCTCGCTGCCCTGCTCGGCCACGTCCTGACTGCGGATCAGCCGCCAGGACAGGCAGAGGTCGAACAGACCGCGCGCGCCGACGTTGGCGGCGGCACTGCGCAGGGCATGCGCCTGGCCACGGAAGCTTTCCGCATCGCC
>DAHXNW010000138.1 GCA_027365195.1 Acetobacteraceae bacterium | reverse complement strand
ATGAACGCGAAAACCCAAGTCGGCTTGTCCGTCTCGCTGTTCGACGGCGCCATCATCGGCCGTGCGGCGCGCGACGCGCTGGCCAAGCTCAACCCGCTCCAGTTGATGCGCAACCCGGTCATCTTCACCACCGAGGTGGTCTCGGCGCTGGTGACGGTGCTCGGCGTGCGTAACCTGCTCACCGGCCAGCCTTTCGGCTTTGCGATCGCGATCGCCGTCTGGCTCTGGCTCACGGTGATCTTCGCGACCTTCGCCGAAGCGGTGGCGGAGGGGCGCGGGCGGATGCGGGCGGAGAGCCTGCGCCGTACGCGCACCGAAACGATGGCAAAGCTGCTCGCGCATGCGCAGGACCGCAGCCGCTATGCCTCGAAACCCGCGCACGAGTTGCAGGTGGGCGATCTAGTGCTGGTCGAGGCCGGCGATCTGGTGCCCTCCGACGGCGATGCGATCGAGGGGGTGGCGAGCGTCAATGAGAGCGCCATCACCGGCGAATCGGCCCCCGTGATCCGCGAGGCCGGCGGCGACCGCTGCGCCGTCACCGGCGGCACGCAGGTGGTCTCCGACTGGCTCGTGGTGCGCGTCACCGCGGCCGCCGGATCGACCTTCATCGACCGCATGATCCGTCTGGTGGAGGGTGCCGAGCGGCGCAAGACGCCGAACGAGATCGCGCTCGACATCCTGCTCGCCGGCCTCACCATCATCTTCCTGATCGCCGTGGTCACGCTGGAGGGTTTCGCGCATTATTCCGGCAGCATCCTCGGCATTCCGGTGCTCGCCGCCCTGCTGGTCTGCCTGATCCCGACCACCATCGGCGGGCTGCTCTCGGCGATCGGCATCGCTGGCATGGACCGGCTGGTGCGCTTCAACGTGATGGCGACGTCCGGTCGCGCGGTGGAGGCGGCGGGCGATGTCGATACGCTGCTGCTCGACAAGACCGGCACCATCACCTTCGGCAACCGCATGGCGGCCGGCTTCTTCACCGCCCCCGGCGTGACCGAGCGCGACCTCGCCGAGGCGGCGGTGCTGGCGAGCCTGGGCGACGAGACGCCGGAGGGCCGCTCCATCCTCGCCTTCGCGCGCGATCGCCACGGCATCGAGACGACGCGGCCGGAGGGGGCGACGGTGGTGCCGTTCACGGCGCAGACGCGCCTCTCCGGCCTCGATCATCAGGGCCGTTCGTGGCGCAAGGGGGCGGTCGATTCGCTGCTGAAGGCGAGCGGGCAGGCCACTCCGCCGGCCGCCTTCACCGCCACCGTCGATCGCATCGCCCGCGCCGGCAGCACGCCCCTCGCGGTCGCCCGCGATCGGCAGTTGCTCGGGGTGATCGAGCTCAAGGACATCGTCAAGCCGGCGATCCGCGAGCGCTTCGATGCGCTGCGCCGGATGGGCATCCGCACCGTGATGGTGACCGGCGACAACCGCACCACGGCGGCCGCCATCGCCGCCGAGGCGGGGGTGGACGATTTCATCGCCGAGGCGACGCCGGAGGACAAGCTCGCCTACATCAAAAAGACCCAGGCCGAAGGCCGGCTGGTGGCGATGGCGGGCGACGGCACCAACGACGCGCCGGCGCTGGCGCAGGCCGATGTCGGCGTTGCCATGCAAACCGGCACGCAGGCGGCGCGCGAGGCCGGCAACATGGTCGATCTCGACAGCGATCCCACCAAGCTGATCGAGATCGTCGAGATCGGCAAGCAATTACTGATCACGCGCGGCTCGCTCACCACCTTCAGCATCGCCAACGACGTATCGAAATACTTCGCCATCCTGCCGGCCATTTTCGTCACCGCCTATCCCGAGTTGGGGGCGATGAACGTCATGCGTCTGTCCACGCCGCAATCGGCGATTCTCTCGGCGGTGATCTTCAATGCGCTGATCATCGTCGCCCTCGTGCCGCTGGCGCTGCGCGGGGTGCGCTTCCGCCCGGTCGGCGCCTCCGCCCTGCTGCGGCGCAACCTGCTGATCTATGGCCTGGGCGGCATCGTGGCGCCGTTCATCGGCATCAAGCTGATCGACCTGCTGCTCACCGCTTTGCATTTGACTTGATGCCTGAATGAGCGCTGCGCCGGCCCGCACCCCCACCCGGCCACCCACGACAGTATGCTGAAAGGGTGGCCGGGTGGGGGAGCGGGCCGGCGCAGCACCTATTCCCGCACAAACCTGAGGAATTTTGCATCATGCTCACGCATTTCCGCCCAGCCCTCACGCTGATGCTGCTGTTCACCCTGCTGACCGGTCTGCTCGTGCCGCTCGCGATGACCGGGATCGCAGGCGCGATCTTCCCCGGCCTCGCCGGCGGCAGCCTGATCACCCGCAAGGGCGTGGTGATCGGTTCGGCCCTGATCGGGCAGAATTTCACCACCCCGGGCTATTTCCATCCGCGCCCCTCGGCGACCACCGATACCGACCCCAAGGACGCGACCAAGACCATCCCGTCGCCGTATAACGCCGATAATTCCTCCGGCTCCAACCTCGCGCCGACGGCGAAGGCGCTGCTCGATCGCGTCAAGGGCGATCTGCCGGCGGCCGGGCCGGCGCCGGTGCCGGCCGATGCGGTGACCACCTCCGCCTCCGGCCTCGACCCCGACATCACGCCGGAGAATGCCCGCCGTCAGGTCGCGCGGGTGGCAACGGCGCGCCACCTCACGCCCGCCCAGGTGAACGCGGTGCTCGACGCGCATATCAGCGCGCCGCTGTTCGGCTTCATCGGCGAGCCGCATGTCAACGTGCTGGAACTCAACCTTGCACTCGATGGGCTGGCGGCGCAGTAAACGGAGGCGATGACACAGGCCGAACAGGAACAGCGCCCCGATCCTGAGGCATTGCTCGCGGCCCTGCGTCAGGAGGGGCGCGGGCGGCTGAAAATTTTTCTCGGCGCTGCCCCTGGTGTCGGCAAGACATGGGAAATGCTCGCCGCCGCCCGCCGGCTGCATGCCGAGGGGCGGGGCGTTCTGATCGGCATCGTCGAGACCCACGGCCGCGCCGAGACCGAAGCGCAGATCGGCGGGTTGCCGGTGCTGCCGCGCCGGATGATCCCGTATCGCGGCCAGACGCTCGACGAATTCGATCTCGACGCGGCGCTCGCCGCCCGCCCGGCGCTGATCCTGATCGACGAGCTCGCCCACACCAACGCGCCGGGCAGCCGGCATCCGAAGCGCTGGCAGGATGTGCAGGAGCTGATCGAGGCCGGCATCGACGTCTGGGCGACGCTGAACGTACAGCATCTGGAGAGCCTGAACGACCCCGTCGCGCGCATCACCGGCGTGCGGGTGGCCGAGACGCTGCCCGATTCGGTGCTTGATCTGGCCGACGAGATCGAACTGATCGACCTGCCGCCGGCGGAATTGCGCACCCGATTGACCGAGGGCCGCATCTATCGCCGCGATGTCGCGCAGCGGGCGCTCGATGGCTTCTTCCGCGAAGGCAATCTCGCCGCGCTGCGCGAGATGGCGCTGCGGCGGGCGGCGACGCGGGTGGATCGCGATGTCACCAGCTATATGCGCGCCCGCGCCATCGCCGGGCCTTGGCCGGCGGGGGAGCGGGTGCTGGCGCTGATCGGCCCGGATGCCGGCTCGACCGGCGTCGTGCGCCATGCCGCGCGCCTCGCCGAGGGCCTGCGCGCGCCCTGGATCGCGCTCTATGTCGAGCAGCCGAACGATCCGCCGGGGGCGCAGGCGGCGCTCGATCTGGCGGTGGAGATCGGTGGCGAGGTGGAGACGCGCGCCAGCAACGATCTGCTCGACAGCGTGCTCGATGTCGCCCGCCGGCGCAACGTGACGCAGATCGTGCTCGGCCGCGCCCGCTCGCCGCTGTGGCGCCGCCTGCTCGGCCGCACCTTGACGCAGAGCCTGCTGCGCCGGGGCAGTGCCTTCTCGCTGCATGTGGCTCCCGCGCCGCTCGCCACCCCGGCGCGGCGGCCGCGCTGGCGCCTCGATACGCTGCCCTGGCTCGCCTATGCGGCGACCTTCGTGCTGATCGGGTTGATCACCGTGGGCGGCGTGCGGTTGCGCCCGCTGCTGCCGGCGGAGGCGATGGGGATGATTTTCGTCGCCGCCGTGGTCGGCGCCGGCAGCGTCCATGGCCGCGGCATCGCGCTGTTCGCTGCCTTTCTTGGCTTCCTGAGCTGGAATTTTTTCTTCCTCAATCCGGTGTTCAACCTCACCATCGCCGATCCGCGCGACGTGGTGGCGCTGCTGGTGTTTCTGCTGGTGGCAACCCTCACCGGCGGCCTGGCCGGGCGGGTGCGCGCCGAGGCGCGCGCGGCGCAGGCGCGGGTCGATGCGCTGCGCCGGCTCAGCCTGTTCAGCCGCCGCCTCGGCAAGCCGACGACGCGCGAGGATCTGGTGCGCGAGATCACCGCCGAGGCGGCCGAGATGGCGACGGCGGCGATGCTGCTGCTGGGCGAGGAGGGGGTGTTGCAGCAGATGGCCGCCGAGCCGGAGGGAACCGAGATCGACGAGGCGGCGCGCGCGGCGGCGCAATGGGCGTTCCAGAACGCGGTGAGCACCGGCATCGGCACCACCACCCTGCCGAGCGTGCCGTGGCGCTGGCTCGTGCTGCATAACGATCAGGGGCCG
This sequence comes from Acetobacteraceae bacterium, assembly GCA_027365195.1. GTDB lineage: Bacteria > Pseudomonadota > Alphaproteobacteria > Acetobacterales > Acetobacteraceae > DAHXNW01. Next base: position 4,656 of record DAHXNW010000138.1, on the reverse strand, counting down.
GTCGGCGTGCTCGGCGTGCGCCCGGAAGGGCCACCGTCGGCGCCGCTGGTGCAGACGCTGAGCGCGCTGGCCGATCAGGCGTCCCTCGCGCTCGAACGCATCCGCCTCGCCCAGCGCGCCGCCGAGACGGCCGCGCAGGCCAGCGGCCAGCGCCTGCTCACCGCCCTGCTGTCTTCGCTCTCGCACGATCTGCGCACCCCGCTCACGGCGATCCGTGGCGCCGCCGAGACACTGCGCAGCGCCGGCGAGGCGCTCGATGCGCCGACCCGTGCCGATCTGCTCGCCGCGATCACCCAGGACACCGCGCGGATGACGCGGTTTCTCGCCAACATCACCGAAATGGCGCGCATCGAGACCGGCGAGGTGGCGCCGCGTTCGGAGGTGGTCGATCTGCACGAGGTGGTCGAGGCGGCGGTGGCGCGCGTTGCCGGCGCGGTGCAGACCGGCGTCAATCTCGCGCCCGATGCGGCGCGGGTGCGCGGCGATCCGACGCTGATCGAGCAGGTGCTCGTCAATCTGCTCGACAACGCGGTGAAATACGCTCCCGCCGGCTCGATGATCTCGATCGCCGCCAACCGCCTGTCGCGCGCGGCGGGGGCGATGGTGGAGATCGATGTCAAGGACGAGGGGGTGGGCATCCAGCCGGAGGATCTGCCGCACGTGTTCAACCGCTTCTATCGCGCCCAGCATGGCGACCGCGTGCCCGCCGGCACCGGATTGGGCCTCGCCATCGCGCGCGCCTTCACCGAGGCGATGGGCGGGCAGATCAGCGCGCAGAGCCCGCGCCCGGACGCACCGGCCGATGGCGCGCCAGGTAGCCTGATCCGCCTGCAACTGCCGGCCGCTTAGAGCATGGTGATTTTAGCCTGCACCGGCCCGCACCCCCACCCGGCCAGCCATTCAGTATACTGTCGTGGGTGCCCAGGTGCGGGCCGGTGCAGGCTAAAGCGATCATGCTCCAGCCGTGACCAAAACCGTTGTCTGACAGCAGGCCGAAGGCGCCGATGCTCTCCATCGTCATCCCGACGCTGAATGCTGGGGCGACGCTGGCAGCGACGCTCGATGCAGTGTCGGAGGGCGACGGGGTCGAGATCGTGATTGCCGATGGCGGCAGCATCGATGCGACGCTTGCGGTGGCGCGGGCGCGCAAGGTGCGGCTGATTGCCGCGCCGCGCGGCCGGGGGAGCCAGCTTGGTGCCGGTATCGCGGCGAGCAGCGGCGAATGGCTGCTGCTGCTGCATGCCGACACGCGGCTGGCGCCTGGCTGGTTCGCCCGCTGCGTCGCTTTCATGGCCGCACAGCCGGATTGCGCCGGCTATGGCCGTTTCACCCTCGATGTGCCGGCGGCGGCGGCGCGGCGGTTGGAGCGGCAGGTGGCGTGGCGCAGCCGCGTGCTCGGTCTGCCCTATGGCGATCAGGCGCTGTTGCTCTCACGCGCGCTGCTGGCGGCGTGCGGCGGCATGCCACCTTTGCCGCTGATGGAGGACGTGGCGCTGGTGCGCCGGATCGGCCGGCACCGGCTGCGCCCGCTGGATATCGCCGCCCACACCTCGGCGGCGCGCTGGCAGCGCGAGGGGTGGCGTCGGCGCTCGGCGCGCAATATCCTCTGCCTCATGTTGTATTTCCTCGGCGTGCCTCCGGCGCTGCTCACCCGGCTCTATTCGTGAAGGATGTCGTCGTCGTGTTCGCGCGCGCGCCGCGCCTGGGGGCGGTGAAGCGCCGGCTCGCCGCCGGCATCGGGGCGCGGGCGGCCCTGCGGTTCCATCGTGCGATGCTCGCGCGCCTGTTGCGCATGCTCTGCGCGGGGCGAAGCTTCGACACCGTACTCGCGCTCACCCCTGGGTCTGCCGCCCGCCCAGGGTTCTGGCATGGGTTTTCGGGCCGCCCCGCGCGGCGCCCGGCGCTGATCGGGCAGGGCGGCGGCGATCTCGGGGCGCGCATGCAGCGCGCGGCAGGGCGTTTTCGCCACCGCCGTCTGCTGATCGTCGGCTGCGACATTCCGGGTTTGCAACGGGACGACATCGATGCCGCGCGCCGCGCGCTGGGCCGCGCCGAGGCGGTGTTCGGCCCGACCGAGGACGGCGGCTACTGGCTTGTGGGCCTCGGCCCGCGCCGCCCGGCGCATCCCTTCGCCGCCGTCCGCTGGTCCGGCCCGCATGCGCTCGGCGACACGCTGGCGAATTTTCTCGGCCGCCGCATCGCTTTGCTGCGCACCTTGCGCGATGTCGATACGCCACAGGACTGGCGCGCCCTGATGGCAGCCCGGTGGCGCTGACGCCGAAGGCCGCCGGTGTGCGGCCCGTGTGGTTCGCGCCGGCCATGCAGCAGATGCTGTTCTGGGGCGGTGCCGTGCTGGTGGCGCTGGTGGCGATCGGCTTTACCCAGGCGGCGAATGCGGCGCAGGCGCTGTTCGCCCATGTGTTGAGCCACGGCGGCAGCCACGGCGTCGGGCGGCTCGCCGGCTTCATCGTCTCCCCGCTCGGCCTCGCCGCCGCCGTGCTGCTCACTCGCCGGGTGTTTCCCGGCGCGCAGGGCAGCGGCATTCCGCAGGCGATCGCAGCGCTCGAGATGCGCGAGGCGCGCCTGGTGGGCGTGGTGCTGTCGGCGCGCCTCGCGCTCGGCAAAATCCTGCTTACCTTGCTCGGTCTGGCCAGCGGCGCCTCGATCGGCCGCGAGGGGCCGACGGTGCAGATCGGCGCCTCGATCATGCACGCCCTCGGCCGGCTGCGCGGGGTCGAGCAGATGGAATTGCGCCGCGCGCTGATCCTCGCCGGCGGCGCGGCCGGGATCGCCGCCGCGTTCAACACACCGCTCGCCGGGGTGGTGTTCGCGATCGAGGAACTCAGCCATTCCTTCGAGGCGCGCACCAGCGGCACCACGCTCACGGCGGTGATCCTGGCCGGCATCGCGAGCCTCGCGCTGGTCGGCAATTATACCTATTTCGGCACCACCACCGTCACCCTGGCCTTCGGCCCCGGTTGGCTCGCGGTGCTGCTCTGCGGTGTGGCCGGCGGGCTGGCCGGCGGGGCGTTCAGCACCATCCTGCTGCGCGCTGGCGCCGGATTTCCGGGCCGCGCCGGGCGCTGGGTGATGCGCCACCCGGTCGGCTTCGCCGCCCTCTGCGGCCTGCTGCTGGCGATCCTCGGCTGGGCGTCCGGCGATACCACCTATGGCACCGGCTATGAGCAGGCGCGCCAACTGGTGGAAGGTGGCGCGCCGCTGCCGGCGGGTTTCCCGGCGCTGAAATTCGCCGCCACCATCGTCTCCTATCTCAGCGGCATCCCCGGCGGTATTTTTGCGCCCTCGCTCGCCGTCGGCGCCGGTCTCGGGCAGTGGCTGGCACCGCTGCTGCCCGGCGCGCCGGCGGCGGCCGTGGTGCTGCTCGGCATGGTGGGGTATTTCGCCGGCGTGGTGCAGGCGCCGATCACGGCGGCGGTGATCGTGATGGAAATGACCGCCAATCAGGCGATGACGGTGCCGCTGATGGCAACCGCGCTGCTCGCCTATGCGGTCTCGCGCGTGGTCTGCCCCACGCCGCTCTATGGCACCCTCGCCGCGCGGTTTCTGGCGGCGGTGGAGCATAAGAATGAAGCATGATGTCATCATCCTCACCGCCGGCCTCACCGGCAGTTCCGTCGTCGCCGGTCTGTTGAAGCAGGCGGGGTATTGGGTCGGCGAGGCAACGGCGAAGAAGCCCGAATACGATACGTTCGAAAATACCGCTCTGGTGGCGCTGAACGATCGGCTGTTGCAGGCGGTCGGCCATGACGAGCGTTTCGACCGCGTCTTCCGGCGCGGGCAGATCGATGACGTCGGCCGGGCCGCGGCGCGTGTCGATCTGGCGCCGTATCGGCAATTCATCGCCGAGTGCGCGCGCCATGAGCCCTGGGTGTGGAAAGACCCGCGTCTGTGGCTGACGATTCGCGTCTGGGCGCCGCTGCTCGATCGTGAGCGCCTGCGTATCATCCTGGTGTCCCGGCAGCATTCGCAGGCGTGGATCTCTCATATCCTGCGCCGACAGATCCAGACGCCTGGCTATTGCCGGGATTACATGGAGGGTGTGCGGGCATCGCTGCTGGAATTCATTGCAGAGTATAAATTGCCGCATATCGAAATCGTCTATGAAGATATTTTGTTGAAACCTGAACAGGTGATAAAAAAACTGGGCGATTTCCTCGAAACCGACATGGCGATGTCGGATTTACAAAAATTCTATCGCGGCCCGCTCTATCGTCGCAAACATGGCGTGGGCGATTTCTTGCAGGCGATCATGATCTATCTCAAAAATTATCCGCATCGCCTGCGGCGTTGAGCACGCATCATCGTTCCCCGACTGGCCTCAGGGCTGGACCGCGCCGGCCGATCGACGCATCCTGAGGGCAGACCAAGAAGGCACCCATCATGATCCATGAATTGCGTATCTATCACTGCGTGCCGGGCCGGCTGCCGGCGCTGCTGCGCCGGTTCGAGACCATCACGCTCGAGATCTGGAAACGCCACGGCATCCGCCAGGCCGGGTTCTGGACCGTGGCCGTCGGACCGTCGAACCAGGATCTGTATTACCTGCTCGAATGGGACTCGATGGCCGAGCGCGAGCGCGTCTGGGCCGGCTTCATGAACGACCCCGAGTGGATCGCCAAACGCGCCGAAACCGAG
>DAHXNW010000122.1 GCA_027365195.1 Acetobacteraceae bacterium | reverse complement strand
GCGAGCGAAAGCGCCGGGGCGGTGGCGACGATCTTCTCCGGCGATACCCGCATCGCCACCAGCGTGCGCGCGCCCGACGGCCATCGCGCCACCGGCACGAAGCTCGCGCCCGGGCCGGTGCATGACGCGATCTTCCGCGACGGCCGCAGCTTTCATGGCATCGCCCAGGTGCTCGGGCGGCGCTATGTCACGGTCTATGAACCCATCTGCGACACTGTCGGCCACGTCGTCGGCATCCTCTTCGTCGGCGTGCCGACGCAGGCGATCGACCGGATGAACACGGCGATGGTGCATCAGGCGGTGTGGATGTCGGTGGGCATGATCGTGCTGGTGGCGCTGCTCAATTTCGGCTTGATGCGGCACGCGCTGGGGCCGCTCGATGCACTCTCCGGCGCGATGCGGCGGATCGCCGCCGCCGATCTCGCGGTGCCGATCGTGGGCGAGGCGCGCGGCGATCAAATCGGTGCGATGGCGCGCGCCCTCGGCGTGCTGCGCGCGAGCCTGGAGGCCGCGCGGCAGGCAGCGGCCGAACGGCAGGCAGCGGATGCGCGCGCGGCGGCGGACAAACAGGCCCAACGCGAGACGCTCGCGACGCAGTTCGGCGCGGCGATGGGGCAGGTGGTGCGCGGCGTGATGGCTGCGACGGAGCGGCTCTCGGCCAGCACCGCGCGGCTCTCCGGCCTGTCGGAGCAGGCGAGCGGGCGGGCCGGCGAGATCACCCGCGCCAGCGAAGCCGCCACCGGCAACGTGCAGGCGGTCGCCGCCGCCACCGAGCAGCTCGCCGCGTCGGTCGCCGAGATCGAACGCCAGATCGCCGCCAGTGGCCAGGTGGCGCAGCGCGCCGCCGGCGATGTCGCCGCCACCGACCGCACCGTGCAGTCGCTCTCGGACGGCGCCAAGCGGATCGGCGATGTGGTCGAACTGATCAGCGGCATCGCCCGGCAGACCAATCTGCTGGCGCTGAATGCGACGATCGAGGCGGCGCGCGCCGGTGACGCCGGCAAGGGCTTCGCCGTCGTCGCCGGCGAGGTGAAAAGCCTGGCGAGCCAGACCGCGCGCGCCACCGGCGAGATCGCCGGCCAGATCACCGCGATTCAACAGGCGACCGGCGAGGCGGTGGCCGCGATCGAGCGGATCGGCATGACGATCGGCGAACTGGTGCAGATCGGCGAAACCATCGCCGCCGCCGTCGGCCAGCAGGGCCAAGCGACGCGCGAGATCGCGGTCAATGTGCAGCGCGCCGCCGGCGGCACGGGCACGGTTTCGGCCAGCATCGTCGCGGTGGGCGCGGCGGTCGGCGAGACCGCGGCGGAGGTGACGCAACTCGTCGCCGCCAGCAGCGAAGTGGCGGCGCAGGGCAACGCGCTCGATCAGGGGGTGGAGAGCTTCCTGCATACCCTGCGCGCCGCCTGAGCCTGATACCTACCTATTCTGCCGCAGGTCGGCCGCGCCTGCGGCCACCACACGCCAGAGCGCCTGCGCCAGCGCCTTGCGGTCTCCCGGCGCGCCAGGCACGGCGCCGGGCAGCGTCAGCGGATCGATCGGCGGATGCAGGATCACGCTCGCCCGCATGCCGGGCCATTGCGCCAGACGCCAGAAATGCGGCCCGATCGCCGTCGCGCCGTAATAGGCGAACACCGGCCGGCTGACGCGGCGCGCCGGCAGCCCGGCCAGCCGGTCGAACACCACCGAGACCGGCTGTAGCAGCGGCGCCTGCGGCCCTTCGGCGATCGCGAGAAAGCTGGAACGGAACGCCAGCACATGGGCGCCATCCGAGGTGGTGCCCTCGGGAAACATGATCAGATTATCGCCGGCGGCCAGCCGCGCGCGCATGAGGTCCATCTCCCGCCCGGTGCTCGCCCGCTGGCGGCTGACGAACACCGTCCGCCCGAGGCGCGCCACGCTGCTGACGAGCGGCCAGCGGGTGATGTCGTCCTTCGAGATGAAGCAGGCGTGCAGGCAGCCGCCGAGCACCGCGATATCGAGCCAGGACGCATGATTGCAGACGAACACCACCGGCCGCCCCACCCCGAGGCCGCGCGCCGGCGTGCCGACGAGGCGCCGGCGCACGCCGATCAGCCGGCAGAAGCCGGCCCAGAACACCCGCGCGAAACGCACCTTGGCGTCCCCCGGCAGGCGCAGCAGCACCGCCTGGATCGGCATCGCCAGCAATGTCCAGCCGATCAGCCCGAGGCTGCGGCCCACCGCGCGCAGCCGGCGCAGCAGCCAGCCCGCCGGGGCGAGGGAAAACGCGCGAGGCTGCACCAGGGCGGCCCGCAGGCTTGGCACACGGCGGGAACGGTCGGGGATGATTGTGCCGTGCATCAAGCCTGCGTCATAACCCGGCCATGCCGTGCAGACAACGACCGCCCGCCGCGCCGGCGCGCCGCCTCCGCCGCCGCCTGGCGCTGGTGGCACTCGGCCTCTGGCAATCGGCGCCGCAGGCCGGGCGTGCCGCCGATCCGCTCGCCTATCAGGTCAGCATCGGCCCGACGCATCAGGCGCCGCTCGATGCCGCGGTGCACGACTCGGCGACCCTGATCAGTCTCGCGCATGGCACGCCCATCGGGCCGTTCGCGCTGATCGCCCGCGCCCGCGCCGATCGCGCGCGTTTCCGCGCCGCCCTGGAAAGCTATGGCTATTACAAAGGCAGCGTCGCCATCACCATCGCCGGGCACCCGCTCGACGATCCCTCGCTCACCGCGACGCTTGCCGCCATGCCAGCGGGGGCGAAGGTGCCGGTGCTCGTGAGCCTCACCCTCGGGCCGCTGTTCCATCTGCGCCACATCGCCATCACCGGCGACGCGCCGGGGGATGTGCGCGACAAGCTCGGCCTCAAGCCGGGGCAACCGGCACTCGCCGCCGATGTGCTCGGCGGCCAGGGCAGGCTGCTCGATGCGCTGCAGGAGGATGGCCACGCGCTCGCCAAGGTGGCGGACCCGGTGGTGACCGAGGACGCGGCGGCGGACGTGCTCGATGTCACCTATCCGGTCACCGCCGGGCCGCGCATCGATCTCGGCCCGATCGCCCTCACCGGCCTCAAGCGCACCAATCCGGCCTTCGTGCAGAAGCATGTCAAAGTGCAACAGGGCCAGCCTTATAGCCCGAGCGCCATCGAGCAGACGCGGCGCGATCTCGCCGGCCTCGGCATCTTCTCCGGCGTCAGCGCCAATGCGGCGAGCAGCACCGATGCCGCCGGCCAGTTACCCATCACCTACGCGCTGACCGAGGCGCCGCGCCACGCGGTCACGCTCGGCGCTTCCTATTCCACCGATCTCGGCGGCGATCTCTCGGCGAGCTGGACCGCGCGCAACGTGTTCGGCAATGGCGAGCAATTCACCTTCACCGCGCAGGCAACCGAACTCGGCGGCAGCGACGCGCTGCTGCCCGGCTATATCATCGGCCCGCAATACAGCATTCCCGACTGGCTGCGCCCGGATCAGACGCTCACCTTCACCGCCAATGCGATCCAGCAATATCTGTTCACCTACAATCAGATCGCGGCGGTCGCGAGTGCTGTGGTGACACGCCAGATCAGCCCGCAACTCACCGCGAGCCTCGGTGTCGCCGCCGAGCAGGAGAGCATCTTCCAGCAGGGCGTCACCACGCTCTACACGCTGTTCAGCCTGCCGGCGACGCTGAAATACGACACCACCAACAACCTTCTGGAACCCACGCGTGGCCTGCGCGCGGCACTCAGCGTGACGCCGACCGATTCCGTCGGCGGCCGTGGCGGCAACCTGCCCTTCGCGCTGGTGCAGGGCCAGGCCTCGACCTATCTCGACCTCAGCGGCAACGGGCGCAGCATCATCGCCCTGCGCGCGCTCGCCGGCGTGGCCCCTGGCGCGAGCGAGTTCGACGTGCCGGCCGATCAGCGCTTCTACGCCGGTGGCTCGGGCACCGTGCGCGGCTACACATATCAGTATGCCGGGCCGCAGTTTCCCGACGGCGTGCCCGAGGGCGGCATCGCGATCGACGCCGGCACCATCGAATTCCGCCAGCGCATCGGCGCGAGCTATGGCGCCGTCGCCTTCCTCGATGTCGCGCAGGTGAGTGCGGCGGGCAGTTCCTTCGCCGCCCCGATCGACCCTGGCGTCGGCGTGGGGGCGCGGTATTTCACCTCCTTCGGGCCGATCCGGCTGGATTTCGCCATCCCCTTGCGCCAGGTTCAGGGCAATAATTCGTTCGAGGTCTATGTCGGCCTGGGAGAGGCTTTCTGATGTCCGCATCCCGCCCGCGCCGCGCCCTGAGGTGGCTGGCATACGGCTTCGCCGTGCTGCTCGGCGTGCCGCTGCTGGCCCTCGGCGGCGTGGTGGCGGCGCTGAACCTGCCCGCCGGGCGGGCGGCGGTGGAAACGCTGGCGCCACGGCTGAGCGGTGGCATGGTCGTGCTGCACGGCCTCGCCGGCCGCTTTCCCGACGCGCTGCGCATCAGAGAAATCCGCGTGGCCGATGCGCAAGGCGCCTGGCTCACGATCGATGATTTACGGTTGGACTGGTCGCCCCGCCGACTGCTCGCCGGCGCGCTGCGCATCGACCTTTTGCGCGCCGGACGGGTGACGCTGGCACGACTGCCCGTCGCGGCGCCGGCGACACCGGCGGCTGGCAAGCCGGGGAGCGGCTTTACCCTGCCGCTGCCGGTCGATCTGCGGCATCTGCGCGTCGCGACGCTCGATCTCGGTGCCGACGTCGCCGGCGTTACCGCACGCCTGAGTCTCGACGGCGAGGCCCGGCTTGCGAGCCTGACCGAGGGCGAAGCCACGCTCACTCTGCATCGGCTGGACGCCGCCGGACGGTATCGCGTCGTCGGGCGGCTCGATGCGGCCACGCTACAGGCGGCGGTGAACCTCGCCGAACCGGCTGGCGGGTTGCTCGCAAGCCTCGCCCATCTGCCGGCGCTCGGCCCGCTCGCCGTAGAGGCCGCGCTCGCCGGGCCGCGTGGCGCCGCCAAACTGCACCT
>DAHXNW010000120.1 GCA_027365195.1 Acetobacteraceae bacterium | reverse complement strand
GGTATCGTCTGATAGAGCGCGAACAGCCTCTCCCACGCCGCGTGGCTGAGCGGCGGGATGACGCCGCTGATCGGCGCCCATTCCATGATCGAGAGGCCCGAGCCGGTCAGCCGGGTCGTGCCGCCGAGCACGATCATCACCAGGATCATGAAACACATGACGAACAGCCATCCGGCGACCAACCGGCGGTTGCGCCGTTCGAGCGGGGTATCGGTCGGCAGACCAATGGTCAGATTGTCGGTGTCGAAGGGCATGGCACGGCATATAGGGTTACGCGCAGCCGCCGGCAGGGTCCAGTGTCGTTTTTGCCGGTTTGCCGGTCGCCACGAGAGCGTTGAGGAATCGCTTGATCTGGTGCCGTAATGCGGTGATCTTCAAAGCCTTATGGTACGCACCGTCTATCTCGCCGGCCCCGACGTGTTTCTGCCCGACGCACTTGCGCAGGCGCGGCGCAAGCAGGCGATCTGCGCGCGCTTCGGGCTGTGCGGCCTGCCGCCGCTGAACGAGGATCTCGACCCCGGCGTGCAGGGGGCCGACCTCGCGATGGCGATCTTTCGCAAGGATCTGGCGATGATGCAGCGCGCCGACCTCGTCATCGCCAATCTCACGCCGTTTCGCGGCGCCTCGGCCGATAGCGGCACATTGGTGGAGATCGGCTGGTTCCTTGGGCAAGGCCGGCCGGTGTTCGGCTATTCCAACACGGCCACCGGCTTTGCCGAGCGCTCGCGCCAGCAGGTGGCCGCCATCGCCGACCCGCTGCCCGGTATCACCGTCGAGGGGTTCGGCCTGCCCGACAATCTGATGATCCCCGGCGCCGTGCTCGCCGGCGGCGGCCATCCGATGGTGCTGCCGGAGGACGGGGTGGATCGTGCGTTCGATGCGCTCGATGTGTTCGAGCGCTGCGTGGCGCTCGCGGCGGCAGCCCTGCCGCCCCCACCGCGGCCGCGATGAGCGCGCCGCCGCCCGAATCGATGCGTTTCGCGCATGGCCGGGCGCAGATCCGCTGGCGGCGGCATGCGGCGGCACGGCGGATTTGCTTGCGCATCGAGCCGCGTGGCGGCGTCGTCATCGTCACCCTGCCGCTAAGGCGCGGCCGTGCCGCCGGCCTCGCCCTGCTGCGCCACCACGCGGCCTGGGTGAGTGCGTGTCTCGCCGCACTGCCGGCGGCGACGGTGCTGGCCGATGGCGCGCGCATTCCGCTCGGCGGACGGGCGCACCACATCCGCTACCTCGGCGCCGGGCGTACCCGCGCGCGCATCGCCGGGCGTGAGATTCTGGTGAGCGGGGCGCCCGAGCACCTCGCCCGCACGGTGCGCGCGTGTCTGCGCGCCGAGGCCCGCCGCCGTTTCACGCTGCTCGCCGCGCGCAAGGCGGCGCGGGCGGCGGTGCCGATCGCGCGGTTGGTGGTGCGCGATCCCTCGACGCGCTGGGGCAGTTGCGCGGCCGACGGCACGCTCGCCTTCAGTTGGCGGCTGTTGCTGGCGCCGGCCTTCGTGCAGGATTACGCGGTGGCGCATGAGGTGGCCCATTTGCGCCACATGGACCATGGCGCGCAATTCTGGTCGCTGGTCGACGAACTCAGCCGCCATCGCAAATCGGCCGCCCACTGGCTCGCCACGCATGGCACGGGGCTGTTGCGGGTGGGGTAGAGCATGACGTGCTCAAGGTTAATCTGCACCGGCCTGCGCCTCCAGCCGGCCACCGACGGCAGTATCCGGAGTGGCCGGAGGGGGGTGCAAAGTTTATGCGTTAGTATCCCGGTCTAAAATACAACTCAACGGTCTGGCGCAACCCTGCTGATGCGCCAGATCGTGCCATTGGCATCCTCGCTGACCAGTAGCGCGCCGTCGCGTGCGATCGCGATGCCCACTGGCCGGCCCCAGATGCCGGCTTCGGTTGCGAATCCGGTGAGGAAGTCCTCATACGCGCCGGTCGGCACGCCATTGCTGAGCGGTATGCGGATCACCTTGTAGCCGGTGCGGGTGCGCCGGTTCCAGGAGCCGTGCAGGGTGACGAAGGCATCGCCGCGCCAGGCTCGCGGAACCATCGCGCCGGTGGCGAAGACGATGCCGAGCGGCGCCGAATGCGGTTGCAGCAGCCGGTCGGGCAGTTGCACATGGCCGGCGAGATCCGGCCGCGCGCCGGCGTGGCGCGGGTCTGCATGATCGCCGATGTAGAACCACGGCCAGCCGTAGAAGGCGCCGGGGCGCAGCCGGGTGACGTAATCCGGCGGCAGATCGTCGCCCAGCCCGTCGCGCTCGTTCACCACGCACCAGGGCTGCCCGCCCGCGGGCTGGATCGCCAGACCCGAGCAGTTGCGCAGGCCGGTGGCATATGGATGCCATTGCGAGCCATCTGGGGCCAGGCTGATCACATCGGCGCGATCGGTATCGTCGCCCCAGGTGGCGCCACGACCATGCGCGGCCTCGAACGCGGCGAGAGCGGCGGGGGCGAGCGGGGGCGGCGCGGTATCGTT
>DAHXNW010000115.1 GCA_027365195.1 Acetobacteraceae bacterium | reverse complement strand
TTCGGCGCGCGCAAGTCCGACCTCGTCAACCCGATTCGTGCCAGTGTGTGGAAGGATCAGGAATTCCGCGACCGCATGGCGAAATCCTATCCGGGCTATATGAACCAGTACGAAAAAACCTCGCCGGAGGCGAAGATCTATTTCACCCCGCAGCCGCTGTTCTTCAACGTCACCACCGACTGGGCGGCGGCATTGCAGCGTATGGTGGCGAAGCAAGTGCCGGTCGATGAGGGTCTCGACAAGCTCGCCGCCAGCATCAACCGCCAGATGCATCAGGCCGGCATCGGCTGATCCCTGGTCCGGGCGGCGCAGCCGTCGCCCGGACCGCTTCTCGCGAGAGCATGACGAATGTCGAGCGTCCTCCAAGACCATTCTGCCGCGCTTCGCCGCCGACCACGGCTGACCGCGTGGCTGCCGTATCTGCTGAGTTTGCCGGCATTGTTGGTCTGCGTCGGCATTCTCGTGCCCTTCATCACCGCCGCTTGGTACAGTCTGCAACGCTATAATCTGGCGATGCCGATGACGCGCGGCTTCATCTGGTTCGGGCAGTATATCGACCTGTTCACCGACCCGGATTTCTGGAATACGGTGCAGGTCTCGGCGATCTATACCATCGCGACGGTGGGCATCGAGCTGCTGCTCGGCCTTGGCATCGCGTTGCTGCTGCGCGAGCGTTCGCGTTTCAACAATCTCGTCTCGGTTGCCTTGCTGCTGCCGCTGATGACTGCGCCGGCGATCGCCTCGCTGATGTGGAAGCTGATGACCAATCCGAATTTCGGCGTACTGAGCTGGCTGATTTCGCTGCTCGGCGTGCATGATTTCCGCTGGGCGTCGGATCCGCGCACCGCGATGTTCACCGTCGTTCTGGTCGATGTCTGGGTCTATACGCCGTTCATGATGATCCTGCTGCTCGCCGGGCTGCGCAGCCTGCCGCCGCAGCCGTTCGAGGCGGCGCGGCTCGATGGCGTGCCGGCGCGCTTCGTGTTCTTTCGCATCACCCTGCCGATGCTGACACCCTATCTAGTCACGGCAACCTTGTTCCGCCTGCTCGATTCGATACAGCAGTTCGACATCATCTATGCAATGACGCAGGGCGGTCCAGGTGATTCCCTCATGGTGTTCCAGGTGCGCGCCTATCTCGAATTTTTCCAATACACCAACGTCGGCACCTCGGCGGCGCTGATGATGGTGCTGTGGGCGATCACCTATGCGCTATCGAACGTATTCGTGAAGCAATGGCTGAAACTGCGGGAGCGCGCACATGGAACGGCATGACGGATGGTTCCGCGCCCTGCGCGCCATGGCACTCACGCTGGTGCTGTTGTTCTTTCTGTTTCCCATCTTCTGGATTCTGCTGATGTCGTTTCAGAACAACGAGCAGATCCTGCGCCTGCCGCCGAGCCTCGTATTTCGTCCCTCGCTCGGCAATTACATCGCGCTGATCTCGGGGAAGCTGCAAACCTCCGCCGGTGTGCTGGACATCACCTTCCTGCACAATCTGTGGAATTCGGTGCTGCTCTCCACCTGTTCCGTCGCCCTCTCGCTGCTGCTCGGTGTGCCGGCGGCCTATGCCTTTGCGCGTTTCCGCTTCCGCCTTGGCGAGGATATCGCCTTCACCCTGCTATCTTTTCGCTTCGCCCCGCCCTTGCTGGTGCTGCTGCCGCTGTCGCTCTATTTTCAGGATCTCGGCCTGAGCAATACGTATTTCGGGCTGATCTGGGTCTATCAGCTGATCTGCCTGCCCCTGATTCTCTGGATCGTGCGCGGCTATTTCGAGGATGCCAGCCCCGATGTGGAATATGCCTATCGCATCGACGGGCATTCCTGGTGGCGCGCCTTCACCCGCATCGCCATCCCGCTCGCCGGGCCGGGCATCGCGGCGGCGGCGTTGCTCTCGTTCATCTTCGCGTGGAACAATTTCGTCTTCGCCCTCATTCTCGCCTCCGCCGACAAGCAGCCGGTGACGGTGGGCGCGCTCGCCTTCGTCACCGCATCGGGCATTCAATACGGGCAGATCGCCGCAGCGATCGTGCTATCGATTCTACCCACGCTGGCACTGGCACTTTATGCGCAGCGCTGGCTCGTCGAGGGCCTCAGCCTGGGAGCGGTGAAGGGATGAGCGAGCAGATCAATGGCGGCCTCGGCGTGCGCCGGCTGCACGCCCGCTTCGGCCGGCAGGAGGTGCTGCGCGGCATCGATCTCGACGTTGCCGCCGGCGAAACCCTGGTGCTGTTCGGCACCTCCGGTGCTGGCAAGACGGTGCTGCTGCGCGCCATCGCCGGGCTGGAGCCAGCTGCCACCGGCGAGATCCATGTCGCCGGGCGCGATGTATCGGTGCTCGGGCCGGAGGCGCGCGATATCGGCATGGCGTTTCAGAACTTCGCGCTCTATCCGCATATGACGGCGCGCGAGAACATCGCGAGCCCGCTGCGCGCGCGCCATTACGATGCCACCGAGATCGAGCGGCGAGTGACGGCAATGGCGAGCCTCTTGCGCATCGGCCATGTGCTGGGCCAACCGCCCCGCGCGCTCTCCAACGGACAGAAACAGCGCACCGCGCTCGCCCGCGCGCTGGTGGCGGAGCCGAAGCTGCTGCTGCTCGACGACCCGCTGCGCAATGTGGATGCCAAGCTGCGCTATGAGATGCGCCTCGAACTACCGCGGCTGCTACGCCGGGCGGGGGCGGCGACGATCTATGTCACGCAGGATTATCGCGAGGCGATGGCGCTCGGCGACCGCATCGCGGTGCTGCGCGAGGGGCGCATCGCGCAGATCGGGCCGCCCGAGACGATCTATGACGCGCCTTGCGATGTCGCCGTGGCGCGGCTGTTCGGCGATCCGCCGCTCAATCTGCTGCCTTGCCGGGTGCAGCCCGAGGGCGGCCGGTTGCGTGTCGAGGCTGCCGGCCTGCGGCTGCTGCTCGATGCGCGGGTGGCCGCCGGAGCGGAATGCCTGCTCGGCCTGCGCCCGGAGGCGATGGCTCTCACGCGCGAGGCGACGGAAGGCGCGAGTGCGGCGCAGGTGGTCGCGATCACGCCGCTGCATGAGCGCTTCGTGCTGCTGCTGCGCACCGCCGACGGTGTGGAGATCGTCGCCAGCACCACTGGCCAGCCGCCGGCGGCGGGCAGCCAGGTGTGGGTCGGCGCGATGGTGGCCGGCGCGCTGCTGTTCGAGGCAGACTCCGGGCGGATCATCGCGCGGCGCGCGGCGCCAGAGGTGTGCGCGGCATGAGCCTCTCGCTCGCCGGCATCAGCAAAACCTACGGCCAGGGCGCATACGCCGTACACGCGGTGCAGACGCTCGATCTGGATGTGGCGGATGGCGAGATCGTCGCCCTGCTGGGCTCCTCCGGCTGCGGCAAGACCTCCACCCTGCGCATGGTGGCCGGCTTCGAGAGCGTGAGCGCCGGGCAGATCACGCTCGCCGGGCGGCGGATCGACCCGCTGCCGCCAGCGCGTCGGCGCGTCGCGATGGCGTTCGAGGGCTATGCGCTCTATCCGCCGCTCACCATCGCCGAGAACATCGGCTT
>DAHXNW010000125.1 GCA_027365195.1 Acetobacteraceae bacterium | reverse complement strand
GTATACTGTCGTGGGTGGCCGGGTGGGGGCGCGGGCCGGTGCAGGCTGCGGCTTTCATGTCTACGATCTCGCCCGCTCGACCTCGGTGATGCCGGCGGCGGCGCGCAGGCCGGCGATGACGGTGGAGAGATGGCGGATGTCGCGCACCTCGACATCGATCAGCACCTCGACGAAATCCTGCTGCCGGTTGACGATGCGCAGATTGCTGATGCTGCCATCGTGCTTGGCGACGGCGTTGGTGAGGCTCGCGAGCGCCGCCGGATCGTTGGCGGCGATCACGCTGATCCGCCCGGTGTAGCTCGGTGCCGATTTATCGAGGCCGATGGCGGCGAAATCCCAATCGACGTCGATGAAGCGCTCCGGCGTCGCGGCGAAGCTCTCGAGCGTCGGGCAATCGCTGGTGTGGATCGTCACCCCCTTGCCGGTGGTGACGATGCCGACGATGCGATCACCCGGCAGCGGGTGGCAGCAGCCGGCGTAATGCACCGCCATGCCGGCAACGAGCCCAGTGACCGCCATGCCGCCGCCGCGTGGCGTGCCGGCGCGCGAAGGCCGCGAGGGGGCGGGCAGGGTGGGCAACAGGCGCGGCGCGCTCGGCGCCCGGCGCAACTCCGGATAGGCTGCGTGGACGACATCCTTCGGCCCGATGTTGCCATTGCCGACCGCCACGTAGAGATCGTCGAGACTGGCCGATTTCAATAGCTTGAGCGCCGTCTCCAGCACCCGCTCGCTGCCGTCCACCCCGTCCTGGCGGAACGCCTTGGCCAGCATCGCGCGGCCCTCGTCGCGATATTGCTGGCGTTGCTGCTGATGCACATGGCGGCGGATGCGCGCGCGCGCCTTCCCGGTGACGCAGAAACGCTCCCACTGCGGCGAGGGGGTGCCACCGCGCGCGGTGAGAACCTCCACCTGATCGCCGTTCTGCAACTGATAGCGCAGCGGCATCAGCCGCCCGTTCACCTTGGCGCCGACGCAGGTATCGCCGATCTGGCTATGCACCGCATAGGCGAAATCGATCGAGGTGGCGCCGCGCGGCATCTGGATCAGCTGCCCCTTCGGGGTGAAGCAGAACACCTGATCCTGGTAGAGTTCGAGCTTGGTGTTCTCCAGAAACTCGTCCGGGGCGGCGGAATTGTCGAGAATTTCCAGCAGATCCTGCACCCAGCGGAAGCGCTGCGCGGCGGCGGGGTCGGCCGGCGTCGCACCGTCGCCCTCCTCCTTATAGGCCCAATGCGCGGCCACGCCGTTCTCGGCGATGTCGTGCATCTCCTGCGTGCGGATCTGCACCTCGATTTTCTGGTTGCGAGGCTCGCGCAGGGTCACGCCGGTGTGCAGGCTCTGGTAGAGATTGGATTTCGGCGTGGAGATGTAATCCTTGAAGCGCCCGGCGATCACCTGATAGGCGGCATGCACGGCGCCGAGGGCGGCGTAGCAGGCTTCCCGCGTCGGCACCACGATGCGAAACGCCATGATGTCGGAAAGCTGCTCGAAGGCGACGTTGCGCCGCTGCATCTTCTCCCAGATCGAGAAGGGCGATTTCTCCCGCCCGGTCACTTCGATCACACTGACGCCGGCCGCCTCGCAGACGCGCACCAACTCGCCGCGCACCTCCTCGATCACGTCGAGTCCCTGGCCGCGCAGAAAATTCAGCCGCGCCTGGATGCTGTCATAGGCTTCCGGATCGAGCTGGGCGAAGGCGAGGCTCTGCAACTCGGTCTTTAGCGCGTCCATGCCGATGCGTTCGGCGAGCGGCGCATAGATCTCCATCGTCTCGCGCGCGATGCGCTGGCGCCGCTCGATCTGCGGCACGTAGTGCAAGGTGCGCATGTTGTGCAGCCGGTCGGCGAGCTTGACGATCAGCACGCGGATGTCGCGGCTCATCGCCAGCACCAGCTTGCGGAAATTCTCCGCCTGCTTGGTGCGGTCCGATTGCAGTTCGAGCCGGGTCAGCTTGGTGACGCCATCCACCAACCCCGCGACATCGACACCAAAACCCTGCTTGATCTGCGCGAGCGTGACCTCGGTGTCCTCGACCGCGTCATGCAGCAGCCCGGTCAGGATGCTGCGCGTATCGAGCCGGTAGCTGGCAAGGATATCGGCCACCGCCAGCGGATGTGTGATGTAGGGATCGCCATTGTCACGCCGCTGCGTCGCGTGGGCGCGGGTCGCGAGATCGACGGCGGCCGTGATGGCCGCCGTGTTGGCGCGCGGATTATAGGCGAGGATGCGGGCGATGAGCGCCGCGGCCGGGCCGGGCGGCGCACCGGCGGCGGTGCCATCGGGCAGACGCAGGGGGGGGTGCGCGGTGCCGCCGCTGACGCCGCCCCGTATCAATTCTATCGCCGTGCGCGGCCGCCGAGTTCGGCCTCGATGGCTGCCTCGATATCGGCGGGGGAAATCTCCTCGCCATCGACCGGCAGACCATTCGCCTCCTCCTCGGCGGAGATTTCCTGCAGGCCGAAAATGTTCTGGTCGGTCGGGATGAGGTCGAGCACTTCCTCATCGGCCGGCTCCGGCTCCGGCATGCGTGAGAGGGATTTGAGCAGATCCTGCATCAGGGCTTCGGGCAGCACGGTCTCCTCGGCGATCTCGCGCAGGGCGACGACGGGGTTCTTGTCGTTGTCGCGCTCGATCGTCAGTTCCTCGCCCCGGCTCAGGTTGCGCGCCCGATGCGCCGCCAGCAGAACCAGATCGAATCGATTGGGCACCCGCTCGATGCAGTCCTCAACGGTGACCCGCGCCATGCATCCACTCTCCAGCTATGATGATTAGAGTGTTACATACGGGAGCGGCGGCGGCTTATCAAGATACTCCATGGAATGAGAGCGTGATCGCTACCCGATCCTACCCACATCGCCCTCACCCGCCACGCAGCCCCTGTCCGCTCACGATCGCCGGGTGCGGCGGCAGGAATTGCGGGGCGAGCAGCGCCGCGTCATAAAAGCCCGGATTCTCGATCAGCATGCGCGCCGTCTGCAGATCGGCGTCCTGGCCGATCGCCGCCGGGCAGGCGCTGCGGATCTCCAGCGTCTGCGTGAGCGGCAGGGGCGCGCGCGCGGTGCGGCTTTCCATCACCGCCGTGCGCATCGGCGCCTCGCCGAGCAGCAGTTTGTCGAGCTCGCCCTGGCGCACCGCCTCGCCGAGGCTGGTGCAGATCTGCGGCATCACCCCCAGGCCCTGGATCGGCCAGCCGAGCGGGGCCAGCACACGGCTCCAGCTCACCAGCAATTCGCCGCCATCGGGCAGCGCGGTGATGCTCTGGATCAGCCCTTTGCCGAGCGTGGTACTGCCGACGACGACGGCGCGGCGGTCATCGGCGAGGGCGGCGGCGACGATTTCGGCCGCACTCGCCGAGCGGCCATCGACCAGCACCACCACCGGCAGGCCGGCGGAGAGATCGGTGCCATCGGCCTGCAGCACCCGGTTGGCCGCCGGATCGCGTCCCGCCGTGGTGCCGACCAGGCCGCTGCCGAGCACGCTGCCGGCCACCGTCACCGCCTCGCCGAGCAGCCCGCCACGATTGCCGCGCAGATCGAACACCACCCCGCGCGGCCGGTGGGGGCTGGCGAGCCCATGCGTCAGCGCCGCCGCCACATCGGCGCCGGTCTCGTGGGTGAAGCCGGTGATGCGCAGCACCAGCAGATCGGCCATCACGCTGGAAAACACCGTCTGCGGCGGCAGATCGGCGCGCTGCACCCGCAGGTTTTGCACACGGCCACGCCCATCGCGCAGCCGCAGCGCCACCCAGCTCTGTGCCGGGCCGGTGATGCGCGCCGCGGCGGCACTGGCATCGGTCGGCGGGGCATCGCCCGCTGGCGGCGCGCTGCCATCGATCGCCAGCAGCCGATCGCCGCGGTGGATACCGGCTTTGGCAGCGGGTCCGTCGGGCAGCACGCTCGCCACGATCAGCGCCGTGCCACGCTGGACGAGGCCGAGGCCGATGCCGGCCTGGCTGTCGCGCCGCTGCCGCGCAGCGGCCGCCTCGGCCGGTGGCTCATAGCGGGAATACGGGTCGAGGTGATTGAACAACTCGTCGAAGAAATTGCTGATCACCCCCTGCGTGCCGGCGCGCCGCACCAAATGCGAGGCAGTCCAGGCGGCCTCGGCCATCGCCGCGGCGCTGTGGCCCCAGCCGCCGGCATCGTCGGCCGCCGGCGCGCTGGCCTGAAACAATGCACCGCCGGGGGCGGAGAGACGCAGCACATCGGCATGCAGCTCCGGCGTGAGCGCGGGGTCGAGCGCGGTCAGCCCGCGTAGCCCCCAGAGCGTCATCTGCGGAATGCCGATCGGCTCCAGCGTGCGCGGCGCCATGAAGGCGAGGGCGGCGGCGAACACATCGCCGGCAAGCGCGGTCGCGAATCCGGCGGCGGGCACCGGCGGCACATCGGCGAAGGCCGCGGGCACCAGCAGCAGCAGCAGCAGGAACACGCCGGCGCGGATCACGGACGCCTTCCCTTGCTCCCAGGCGATGCGGGCGGCGGTAGGATGGCGAACAATAGCCCCCCGGTCAGCGGCGTCGCTTCGACCAAGCGCACCTCCACCGGTTGCGCGAGCGTGAAAACCTGCCGGGAACGCCGGCCGGAGAGCGTTTGCGCCCGTTCATCATGCACCCAGAAATCATCGGGCAAGGCAGAGAGCGGCACCAGCCCGCTCGCACCTGTCTGCGCCAGAGTAACGAAAATGCCGAAGCGCGTCACGCCCGAAATCCGTGCCGCGAACTGCGCGCCGGTCTGATCTGCCATGAAGGCTGCCAGATAGCGGTCGATCGCATCCCGCTCGGCGGCGGCGGCGCGGCGCTCGGTCGCGGTGATGTGGGCGGCCAGATCGTCGAGATCGTCGGCCATCCCGCCGTCGGTGCCGAGCCGCAGCGCGCCGATCAGCGCGCGATGCACCAGCAGATCGGCATAGCGCCGGATCGGGCTGGTGAAATGCGCATAGGCGCCGAGCGCGAGGCCGAAATGGCCGATGTTCTCGCTGCTATAGGCGGCCTGGGATTGCGCGCGCAGCATCGTCTCGTTGACCAGCGGCGCCTCCGGCCGGCCGGCGACGCGCTTTAGCACACGGTCGAGATCGCCCGGACGCAGTTGATCGCCCGGCGGCAGGGTGAGGCCGAAGCTTGCGAGGAACTGGCGCAAGGCGATCAGCTTCTCCGGCGAGGGCGCGGCATGCACGCGAAACACACAGGGCGCGTGGCGGCGCTGCAATTCCTCGGCGGCGGCGACATTCGCCAGCACCATGAATTCCTCGATCAGCCGATGGCTGTCGAGCCGTGGCCGGGGTGCCACGCCGGTAACGCGCCCCTCGGCATCGAGCACCACCTGGCGCTCCGGCAGGTCGAGATCGAGCGTGCCGCGCGCGGTGCGGGCGGCGAGCAGGGCGCGAAACGCGCCGTAGAGGGCGGCGAGGGTGCCGGGCGGCAGGCCGGCCTCGCTGGCGGCCTCATGCGCCTGCTGCACCGCCTCGTAGGTCAGCCGGGCGGCGCTCCGCATCAGGCCACGGCCGAAGCGATGGGCGATTTTGCGGCCCTCGGCGTCGATGCGCAATTCGACGAACAGGCAGCCGCGATCCTCGCCCGGCCGCAGGCTGCACCAGCCGTTGGAGAGCGCCTCGGGCAGCATCGGCACCACGCGGTCGGGGAAATAGACGCTGTTGCCGCGCTGCCGCGCCGCCGTATCGAGCGGCGAGCCGGGCGGCACGTAATGCGCCACATCGGCGATGGCGACATGCAGCCGCCAACCGGCGCCATCCGGTTCGGCATGCACCGCGTCGTCGAAATCGCGCGCATCGGCGCCATCGATGGTAATCAGCGGCAGGGCACGCAGATCCTCGCGCGCACCGAGCGGGGTGGCTTGCGCCGCCTCGGCGGCGGCGAGCGCGGCGGCGGAGAAATCCTGCGGAATATCATGCAGCGCGATGCAGAGCAGGCTCACCGAGCGTGCCTCGCCGAGCCGCCCGAGCCGTTCGACGATGCGCGCCGGCTTCAGCCCGTATCCCTCCTGCGCCAGTGGCTCGGCGCGCACGATCTCGCCATCGACGGCGTCCAACGCGGCGCCGGGAGGCACAAGCCATGCCGCCTTGCTGCGCCGGTCCACCGGCTCGATACGTCCGGCACCGCCGGGCGGCCGCGCCGGGCGAAACACGCCGATGATGCGGCCTGGCGCGGTGTCGAGCCGCTTGACCGTGCGTCCCTCATAGCGGCCGGGGCCGAGTGGGCGCAGCCGTGCCAGCACCCGCTCACCGGGTGCAAGGGCGGGTTGCCCGCGTGGCTCCGGCGCCATCAGCACCAGCGGCGGCGGTCCACGCCCCGCCCAGTCGAGCGGCCGGGCGAGCGCGTCGCCATCCGGGTCGGTGCCGCTGATCCGCACTACGCAGCGCTCGGCCAAACGCTCAGGATGTACTCGTTCGGGCGCCATCACCCGGCGATGGCCGGCCGGCGCCACCACGCCCTCGGCGGCCATCGCCTTGAGGATGTCGCGCAGGGCGGCGCGCTGCGCCGGGCCGAGGCCGAAGGCGCGGGCGATCTCGCGCTTGCCGACGCGCCCGGTGCTGGCGGCGACGAAAGCGCGGATCGCCTCGCGGCTGGGTAAAGCGCCAGGAGGAAGAGCGGAGGGAAGGAGCGCCGCCGGCGCGGTTTTCCGCCGCGCCACCTCAGCCGGCGGCCTTGCGCCGGGCCGCCGGGCGGGCAGCGGGTTTCGCCTTCGCCTTCGGCTTGGGCTTGGCTTTCGGCTTGGCCGTGGGTTGCGCCTTCGCCACCGGCTTCGGCTTGCTGGCCGGCGCCAGCGCCGGCGCTTTCGCCGCCGGCTTCGCCGCTCGCCCGCGTCCCTTCGCCTTCGCCCCGCGCGGGGCCAGCACCTTGCCCTTTTCGGCCAGCAGTTTGACCGCCTGGTCGAGGGTGATGTCGTCCATCGACACATCGCGCGGCAGCGTCGCGACGCTGTTGCCGTGCTGCGCATAGGGGCCGAAGCGGCCCTTGCGCACCAGCACCGGCGCCTGATCCTTCGGGTGGTTGCCGAGCGTGCGCACGCTGGCGAGCTTGCGCGCCAGCACATCGACGGCGCGGTTCAGCCCGACCGAGAGCACGTCGTCATCGGCATCGAGCGAGGCGAACACGCCGCCCATGCGCACATACGGCCCAAACCGGCCGAGCCCGGCCTCGATCGGCTCGCCAGTCTCCGGATGCGGGCCGATCACGCGCGGCAGGGCGAGCAGGCCGAGCGCCTGATCGAGCGTCATCGTATCGCCGTCCATGCCGCGCGGCAGCGCGCTGCGCTTCGGCTTGGCCGTCCGCCCGGCTTTCTCGCCGCCGGCTTTTTCACCAGCGGCTTTTTCACCATTCGGCGGCGGCTCGCCCTGCTGCACATACAGCCCGTAGGGACCGCGACGGACCGAAATCTCCTCGCCGCTGTCGGGATGCGCGCCGAGCAGGCGCAGCCCCTCCTTTAGCGTGCCGGCCTCGGCGGCCTCGCCCTCCATCGCGAGCTTGCGGGTATACTGGCAGGCCGGATAATTCGAGCAGCCGATGAAACTGCCGTAGCGGCCGAGCTTCAGCCCGAGGCGCCCGGTGCCGCAGGCGGTGCACAGCCGCGCATCGCCGCCATCCGGCCGTGGCGGGAAGAAATGCGGCCCGAGATCCTGGTCGAGCGCTGCGATCACGTCGGAGATTTTCAGCTCGCGGGTCTGCTCGACCGCGCCGGAGAATTCCTGCCAGAACGCCCGCATCACCGCCCGCCAGTCGGCCCGTCCGCCGGAGATGTCATCGAGCTGGCTTTCCAGACCGGCGGTGAAACCGGAATCCACATAGCGCTCGAAGAAGCTGGTGAGAAACGCCGTCACCAGCCGGCCGCGATCCTCCGGAATGAAGCGCCGCTTGTCCAGCCGGACGTAGTTGCGGTCCTGCAGCACGCTCAGGATGGAGGCGTAGGTGGAGGGCCGGCCGATGCCGAGTTCCTCCATCTTTTTCACCAGCGACGCCTCCGAATAGCGCGGCGGCGGCTGGGTGAAATGCTGGCTCGCCGCCACCGCCCCGGTGCGCAGCGGATCGCGCTCGGCCATCGGCGGCAGCATGTGGCCGTCCTCCTCGCCCTCGGCGTCGTCGCGATCCTCGCGGTACAGCTTGAGGAAACCATCGAAGGCGACGATCGAGCCGGTGGCGCGCAGCCTGGTCTCGCCATCGGCGATCTCCACGCTCACCTGGTCGAGTTCCGCCGATTGCATTTGCGAGGCGACGGCGCGGCGCCAGATCAGCTCGTAGAGCCGCCGCTGATCGGGGTTGAGATAGCGCGCCACCGCCTCTGGCGTGCGCGCCACATCGGTCGGGCGGATCGCCTCATGCGCTTCCTGCGCGTTCTTCGCCTTGGTGGTGTAGAGGCGCGGCGCCGCCGGCAGGTAATCGCGCCCGAAGGCGCTCTCCACATGGCCACGAATGGCGCCGATCGCCTCGCCCGCCATCTGCACGCCGTCGGTGCGCATATAGGTGATCAGCCCAACGGTCTCGCCGCCGATCTCCATCCCCTCGTAGAGCTGCTGCGCGAGGCGCATCGTCTGCTGCGCGCCGAAGCCGAGCTTGCGCGAGGCTTCCTGCTGCACGGTGGAGGTGGTGAAGGGCGGCTGCGGATGGCGCTTGACGCGGCGGCGCTCGACGCTTGCGACATCGAACCGGCCGGCCTCCACCGCCGCCTTGGCGCGAAGCGCCGAGGCTTCGTCGGCGAGGTCGAACTGGTCGAGCTTGCGGCCGGCGAGATGGGTGAGGCGGGCGGTGAACGGCGCGCCGGCCGGGGTGGTGAAGCCGGCCTCGATGCTCCAGTATTCCCGCGAGCGGAAAACCTCGATCTCCGCCTCGCGCTCGCAGATCAGCCGCAGCGCCACCGACTGCACGCGCCCCGCGCTGCGGCTGCCGGGCAGCTTGCGCCAGAGCACCGGGGAGAGGGTGAAGCCGACCAGATAATCGAGCGCGCGGCGCGCCAGATAGGCCTCGATCAGCGGCTGATCCAGCTCGCGCGGCCGCGCCATGGCGGTGCGCACGGCGTTGCGGGTGATCTCGTTGAAAGTGACGCGGCGCACCTCGATGCCGCGCAGGGCGTGCTTTTCCTCCAGCATCGCCCGCACGTGCCAGGAGATCGCCTCGCCCTCGCGATCCGGGTCGGTCGCGAGGTAGAGCGTGCGCGCCCCCTTCAGCGCGCGGGCGATGGCGCTCACCTGCTTGTCGCCGCGCTCGTCGGCGGCCCAGTCCATGGCGAAATCCTGCTCCGGGCGCACGCTGCCATCCTTCGGCGGCAGGTCGCGCACATGGCCGAAGCTCGCCAGCACGGTGAATTGATCACCGAGATATTTGTTGATGGTCTTGGCCTTGGAGGGCGATTCGACGACGACGACGTCAGTCATGGTGTCCTAGAGCGTCATATGTTCACGGTGAGTCTGCACCGGCCCG
>DAHXNW010000105.1 GCA_027365195.1 Acetobacteraceae bacterium | reverse complement strand
TATGCCACGCTGCGCACGCAGCCACAGGTGCGCATCCAGTTCGACGTGCAACTGCGCAAGCTGCCCGAGGGCGCCGGCGTCTACGAGGTGTCACTGGAAATCCGCATCGAGGCGCATGAGGCGCTCGATAGCGACGGACAGCCGGCGGCCGGCGTGAAGCCGGTGTTCATCGCCGAGCTGACCTATGGCGGCGTATTCACCCTGACCGGGATTCCGGACAACACGATCGAGCCTGTACTTTTGGTTGAATGTCCCCGTCTTTTGTTCCCTTATGCCCGCAATATCATCGCCGAGGTGACGCGCGATGGCGGATTTCCGCCAGTGTTGCTGCAACCGATCGATTTCGTCGCCCTCTGGCAGGCGCGGCGGGCGCAGGGCAATGTCGCCGATCAGGTGCCGGCGGGTACCGCTTGAACCCGTCGCCGCGCATCGTCACATGATGTTGCGGCGCACCAACGCGCCGGAACAGGAAAGACGCCCCGTTGCCGCATGACATCACGCCACAACGCCTGACCGATCCGGCGCTTACGCGCTGGACGCCGAAGCACGATGCACCTGCGCCGACTTGGCCGTTGCCGCCGATGATGACGGCGATCGGGCGCGGCGTGCTCGGGCGCTGTCCGGCCTGCGGCAAGACGCATCTGTTTCAGAGCTTCATGCGGGTGAACCTTGCGTGCAGCAGTTGCGGCGCGCCACTCGGCAGCTATCCGGCCGATGACGCACCGCCCTATTTCACCATTCTACTGGTCGGCCACATCATCATCCCCTCGATGCTGCTGCTGGAGAAGCTCGCCGATCCGGCGGTGTGGGTGCAGATCGCCATCTGGCTGCCGCTGACGGCGGCGCTCACCTTCGCGCTGATGCAGCCGGTCAAGGGCGGCACCGTGGGGCTGCTGCTGAAGCTCGGCATGCAGAGGGAGCAGCCGGGCGCATGAGCCGCTCCACCGCGCGGCTGACACGCGTGGTGCTGGAAGGCGAGGCGCTGACGCGGCTGTCGGCGATCCTGGAGGCGGATCGCGCGCAGGCCGTCGCCGATCTCGCGGCGGAGAACCATTTCGTGCTGCCCGGCCATGCCGGGCCTTACGCGCTGCATCTCTCGATCCAGGAGGGGCGGCTCGTGTTCGACGTGCGTGCGCTCGATGGCACGCCGCTGCTCGCCATCGGCCTCGCCCTCGGGCCGTTCCGTGGCCTGATCAAGGATTATCAACTTTTGGTGGACAGCCACGCGACCGCCGTGGAAGAAGGGCGAGAGGCGCGCATCCAGGCGATCGACATGGGCCGGCGCGGCCTGCACAACGAGGGGGCGACACTGATGCGCGAGCGGCTGGCGAACAAGCTGGAGATCGATTTCGCCACTGCGCGCCGGCTGTTCACCCTCGTGTGCGTGCTGCATCAGCGGATCTGAGGCGCGATAGCATGCAATGTTTAAGTCGTGTCTGCGCCGGCCCGCACCCCCATCCGACCACCCACGGCAGTATACGCGCATGGGTGGCCGGATGGGGGTGCGGGCCGGCGCAGACGCAAGTCATCATGCTCTAATGAAAATCGACGG
Source organism: Acetobacteraceae bacterium (assembly GCA_027365195.1). Lineage (GTDB taxonomy): Bacteria > Pseudomonadota > Alphaproteobacteria > Acetobacterales > Acetobacteraceae > DAHXNW01. Next base: position 3,884 of record DAHXNW010000105.1, on the reverse strand, counting down.
TACTCCGTTCCGCACCATCTGGCTCGATCAGGACGGCTGGTCGGTGCGCATCATCGACCAGACGAAGCTGCCCTGGTCGCTCGATATCCTGCGGCTCACCGAGCTCGGCCAGGTGGCGCATGCGATCCGCGCCATGCAGGTGCGCGGCGCGCCGCTGATCGGCGCCACCGCCGCCTATGGCCTCTGCCTCGCCTTGCGCGCCGAGCCGTCGCTCGCGGCGATGGAGGCGGCGGCGGCGATGCTCGCGGAAACCCGGCCGACGGCGGTCAATCTGCGCTGGGCGCTGGCGCGGCTGCTCACGCTGCTGCGCGAGACGCCGGAACCGGCGCGGGTTGCGCGCGCCTATGCCGAGGCGGCGGCCATCGCCGATGAGGACGTGGCGCAGAACCGCGCCATCGGCGAACACGGCCTCGCTCTGATCGCCCCCTTCGCCGACGCGGGGCGGGTGGTGAACATCCTCACCCATTGCAATGCCGGCTGGCTCGCGACGGTCGATTGGGGCACGGCGCTGGCGCCGATCTATGCGGCGCATGAGCGCGGCATCAAGCTGCATGTCTGGGTGGACGAGACGCGCCCGCGCAACCAGGGGGCGGCGCTCACCGCGTGGGAGCTCGGCAAGCACGGCATCGCGCATACGGTGATCGCCGACAACGCCGGCGGCCATCTCATGCAGCATGGCGCGGTCGATCTGGTGATCGTCGGTGCCGACCGGGTGACACGCCGTGGCGATGCCGCCAACAAGATCGGCACCTATCTCAAGGCGCTGGCGGCAGGGGACAATCACGTGCCGTTCTGGGTCGCGGTGCCGTCCAGCACGCTCGACTGGAGCCTCTGCGACGGCATCGCCGAAATCCCGATCGAGGAACGCAGCGCCGCCGAGGTGGCGACGGTGACCGGGCGGGCGATGGACGGCACGATCACCACGGTGCGCCTGACGCCAAAGGACAGCCCGGCCGCCAACCCTGCCTTCGATGTCACCCCGGCGCGGCTGCTCAGCGGGCTGATCACCGAACGCGGCTGCTGTGCCGCGAACGAAGCATCCCTCTGCGGCCTGTTTCCGGAGTTCGCCCTCCCTCCCCCACTATGACCGCGTCGCTGATCCGCAGCCGCGCAATGATCACCCATGTGATCGACCGCCATCACCATGGCGAGATCGCCGATGGCGCGCTGCTGGTGGAGGATGGGCTGATCGCCGCGGTCGGCACCTATGCCGAGCTGTCGCGCCGGCATCCCACCCTGCCGGTGATCGGCAGCGGGGAGGAGATTCTGCTGCCCGGCTTCGTCAACGGCCATCACCACGTCGGCCTCACGCCGCTGCAGCTCGGCTCGCCGGACATGCCGCTCGAACTGTGGTTCGTCACCCGCATGGTGGCGCGCAGCCTCGATCCCTATCTCGACACACTCTATTCGGCTTTCGAGATGATCGCCTCCGGCATCACCACGGTGCAGCACATCCATGGCTGGGTGCCGGGACGCCTGGAGGATGTGGCGCAATGCAGCGAGGCGGTGATCCGCGCCTATGAAGACATCGGCATGCGCGCCTCCTACTGCTTCGCGGTGCGCGATCAGAACCGCCTCGTCTACCAGCCCGACGAGGATTTCACGGCCAGCCTGCCGGCCGATCTGCGCGGGCCGATGCGCCGCTGGTTCGACCGGCTGCAACTCTCGCTCGACGACAGCATGGCGCTGTTCGAGGGGCTGCACGGCCGGCATCAGCACAAGCGACGGGTGAAAATCCAGCTCGCCCCGGCCAATCTGCACTGGTGCTCCGATACCGCCCTCGCCCGCCTCGCGGACGCCGCCGAGCGCTTCGACGTGCCACTGCATATGCACATCCTGGAGACGCAGTATCAGAGGGAATACGCCGCCCGGCGCGGTGGCTGCACGGCGGTGGAGTATATCGACCGTTTCGGCCTGCTCGGCCCGCGCCTGACCATCGGCCACGGCGTCTGGCTCAGCGAGTCCGACATTGAGCGGGTGGCGGCGAGCGGCACCTGCGTCTGTCACAACTGCTCATCGAATTTCCGCCTGCGCTCCGGCGTCGCCCCGCTCAACGCATTGGAAGCGCGCGGCATCACCACCGCGATCGGCCTCGACGAGGCCGGCATCAACGACGATCGCGACATGCTGCAGGAGATGCGGCTGGTGCTGCGCGCGCACCGCACGCCGGGGATGGACGACACGGTGCCGACGGCCGCGCAGGTGCTGCGCATGGCGACCGCAGGGGGTGCGCGCACCACGCCCTATGCCGGGCAGATCGGCACGCTCGCACCGGGGCTTGCCGCCGATGCGGTGCTGCTCGACTGGCGGCAGGTGAGCTTTCCCTATCTCGACCGCGACACTCCGCTGCTCGATGCGGTGCTGGCGCGCGCCAAGACCGAGGGCGTGCGGCAGGTGATCTGCGACGGCGCGGTGATCTATGCCGACGGCCGCTTCACCCGCATCGATCGGGCGGCGGCGTTGCAGAGCCTGCACGAAAAACTGCAATCCGCGCTTTCCGAAGACGAAACCGAGCGCCGCCGCCTCAGCCAAGCGCTCCTGCCGCATGTGCGCGCCTTTTACGCCGGCTATTGCCGATAGCACGATGATTGGGGCGTGATCGCTTCAGTCTGCACCAGCCCGCTCATCCCGCCTCGGGATCGATCATCCCTTCGGTCGAGAACAGCAGCACGCGGCTCGTGCGATCGAGGCCGAGGGCGGCCGCGGCCGAGGGGTCCGCGGCGAGGCTGAGCAGGCCGGCGAGCCCGGCGCCGCCCGATTGGCCGGCAACGATGCCCGCTTCGGCGAGCCAGCGCATCGCCACGATCGCCGCCGCATCGTCGATGGCGAGGAAGGCGAAGGCGGCGCGCTCCAACTCCTGCCAGGCGAGCAGCGAAGGTTCGCCGCAGGCGAGGCAGCCCATCACCGTCTCGAGCGTGCCGGCGGCGGCGGTCAGGCCGCCGGCCCGCGCGCTGGCGAGCAGCCCGGCCGCCGCTTGCGGTTCGACGACGATCAGCCGTGGCGGCGGGCCTGCGCACGTGCGCAACTGCACCGAGACGGCAGCGGCCACGCCGCCGACGCCGGCCTGGATGAAGACATGGGTGGGGGGTGCCGGGTCCAGCGCGCTCCATTGTTCGAGCGCCTCGGCCGGCATCAGCCGATAGCCCTGCATCACCGCGCGCGGCACCTCGGTATAGCCCGGCCAGGCGGTGTCGGCGATCAGCAGCATCGCCTCCCGCTCGGCGGCCTCGGCGGCGGCGCGCACGGCATCGTCGTAATGGCCCGGCACGCGACGGATCTCGGCGCCGTGCGCCGCGATCGCCGCCGCGCGCGCCGCGCTGACCCCCGGATGCAGAAAAATAACGCTTCTGGCGCCGCACCGCTGCGCGCCCCAGGCGACGGCGCGGCCGTGATTGCCATCGCTCGCGCAGGTGACCACCAGATCGCTCGCCGCACGCCCGTGGCGGGCCTGCTCGGCGGCGAGTTGCAGCGCCACCGCGTGGGCACCGCCGAGCGCCTTGAAACTGCCCAGGCCGAAGCGCGGCGCCTCGTCCTTCACCCGCAGGGCGGCGAGCCCGAGGGCGGTGGCGTGTGCCGGCAAATCGTGCAGTGGCGTGGGCGCATAGCCCGGCCAGCCGGCAATCGCCGCCCGCGCCCGGCGAAAACCGCCCTCCGGCAGCACCACCATCCCAGGCAGGCCGTGACGCGGATTGAGAAAGAGATCGAAGCTGTTCATGCGCCAATGCTGAGCCGCCTCGGCGATGGGCGCAATGCGCGGGTGTGGCCGGATTACACAGTCAGAAATAATTTATGATGTCGGGCCTGCCACGAAAACGTCGGGATTGTCCTGCACTATACACTCTGCGCTAAGGAATGTGCGTGCATGCTGGTGCGGTCGTTGCATC
>DAHXNW010000071.1 GCA_027365195.1 Acetobacteraceae bacterium | reverse complement strand
AAGCCCGATCTGGCAGCATCCCCGCGCATGACCTATAGTGTTATGATAGCCAAGGCCGTATAGGGTCTTGGACTCCAATTCAAACCATAATCAATGCGTTGTTGCCTCCTTGGCGGCCGCGTGACTTGGCGATGCGGAGGGACAGCCGGAGGATGTGACGAACATGCCGCACCGATCGCCCGACCTGCAACGGTGCCGCGTGCCATGACGCGCATGCTCGCGAGCGTTGCCGGACCGGAGGAAGCCGCCATCGCCCTCGCCCACGGCGCCGACATCATCGACCTCAAAGACCCCGCCGCCGGCGCGCTCGGCGCCGTCTCGCCCGATGTCCTGCGCCATACCGTGGCGCAGATCGGCGCGCGCCGGCCGGTGAGCGCGGTCGCCGGCGATCTGGCGATGCAGCCGGCACTCTGGCACGCGGCGGTGGAGCGGCTCGGCGGTTGCGGCCTCGCCTTCATCAAACTCGGCATTTTCCCCGGCGGCGAGCCGGCGGCCTGCGTGCAGGCGGTGGCGCCGCTGGCCGGGCGCACGCCGCTGGTCGCCGTGCTGTTCGCCGATCGCAGCCCCGATCTGTCGCTGTTGCCGCTGCTCGCCGAGGCGGGATTTCACGGCGCGATGCTCGACACCGCCGGCAAGCGCGACGGGCGGCTGCTGAATTTCATGGATCTGCCGCAGCTCGGCCGTTTCGTTGCCGAATGCCGGCGTTTCGGCCTGCTCTGCGGCCTCGCTGGCGCGCTGGAACCGCCGGACATTCCCCGCCTGCTGGTGCTCGACCCTGGCCTGCTGGGGTTTCGCGGCGCGCTCTGCGGCGGCGACCGGCGTGGCCCGATCGAGGCCGGTGCGGTCGATCTGGTGCGCGCGCTGATCCCGGGCGAGGATGCGGAGGGCGGCCGCGCCGGCCCCGACCTGCGCCTGCTCGCGGCGCGCGGCTATGCGCCCGATCCGGCCGGCGACCCGGCATTGACCGACCGCGTGTTCGTGCAGGATCTCGTGCTGCCGGCGCGCATCGGCCTCTATGCGCATGAGCGCGAAACGCCGCAGCGGGTGCGTTTCGGCGTCGAGGTGGTGGTCAGCCGGCCGCGTCGCAACGCCGCCGATCTGCGCGATGTGTTCTCCTATGACATCATCAGTGATGGCATCCGCATGCTGCTCGCCGCCGGGCACGTCGGGCTGGTGGAGACCTTGGCCGAGCGGATCGCGGCCCTGCTACTGGCGCATCCGCGCGTGCTGCGGGTGCTGGTGCGGGTCGAGAAGCTGGAGACCGGCGCCGGTGTGGTCGGCGTCACCCTCGAACGCACGCGCGCCACCGACGGCGCGCGATGAGGCGATGACCCAATCCGGCGCATCCGCGCTGGTGGTCAAGCTCGGCGGCAGCCACGCCGATGCGGCCACCCTGCGCCCCTGGCTCGCCGCCATCGCCGCCTCCGGCCCGGTGCTGCTGGTGCCCGGTGGCGGTGCGTTTGCCGATACGGTGCGCGCGATGCAGCCGGTGATCGGCTTTGACGATGGCACGGCGCATGAGATGGCGCTGCTGGCGATGGCGCAGTACGGCCGCGCGCTCGCCGCCCTGCAACCGGGGCTGCGCCTTGCCGGCAGCGATGGCGAGATTGCCGCCCTGCTCACGGCCGGCGCGGCGGCGCTGCTCTCGCCCTGGCCGTGGCTCGCCGGCGAGCCGAGCCTGCCGGCCTCCTGGGCGGTGACATCGGACAGCATCGCGCTCTGGCTCGCGCGCCGGCTCGATGCGCCGCTGCTGCTGATCAAACGCGCGACGGCGCCCGATGGGGCGACGGCCGCGAGCCTCGCCGACGCCGGGCTGCTCGACGCCGCCTTTCCCGCGCTCTGCGCCGGGTATCGCGGCGCGCTGCATCTGATCGGCCCCGAGCAGGCGCCGCCGGCGCGGCTCGACCCCGCCGGCTTGCCCGGCCGGCGTTTTCACGCGCGGGCGGCGTGATGGCGGCGCAGCGCTGGGCCTGGGTGCTCACCGGATCGGGGCATTTCTTCACCGAATGCCTGGAACTGATCCGCACGCTCGACGCGGTCGATCTGTTCGTGAGCCGGGCGGCGGCGGAGGTGGTGCGGATGTACCGCACGCGGCTCGATCTGCCGCCAGGGGCGCGTATTTTCCGCGACACGACGGCCTCCTCGGCACCGGTCGGCCGCTTCTACGAGGGGGTCTATCACACGCTGGTGATGGCGCCGGCGACCTCGAACACGGTGGCCAAATGCGTCCTCGGCATTGCCGATACGCTGGCCACCAACGTGTTCTGCCAGGCCGGCAAATGTCGCGTGCCGAGCATCGTCTTCGCCTGCGACAGCGCGCCCGAACTGCTCACCCGCGCGCCGGGGGGCATCGTTGCGGTCTATCCGCGCCGCATCGATCTGGCGAATACCGAACAACTGGCGAGCTTCGAGGCGACCGAGGTGGTGCTCTCGCTGGCCGCCCTGCACGCCGCCATCGCCGCCCGGCAGGCGGCGCGCAATAATAATGGCTGAGCGGCTGATCTTTCTCACCGGCCATCTCGCCGAGGCCAGGCTGCATCGCATGCTCGACCGCCTCGGCGGCGATGATTACGCCTGCGCGGTGATCAATGTGGGCGTGAAGGTCGCCGCCTTGATGACCGAGCCGATTTTGCTGCGCCGCCTGCCACGCCCGCTCGCCGCCGACCGGGTGATTTTCCCCGGCCGCGCCGGCCTCGATGCGGCACGGCTCTCGGCGGCGTTCGGCGTGCGCTTTGAGCGCGGGCCGGAGGAAATCGCCGATCTGCCGGGCTTTCTCGGCCGCGGCGGCGCCCCCCCCGATCTCTCCCGCCACGACATGCGCATCTTTGCCGAAATCGTCGATGCCGCGACGCTCGATCCCCCGACTCTGCTGGCGCGCGCGGCAGCGATGGCGGCAGATGGCGCGGATGTGATCGATCTCGGCTGCAAGCCGGGGCATCCCTTCCCGCAGATGGAGGCGGCAATCGCCAGCCTGCACGCCGCCGGGCTGCGGGTAAGCGTCGATTCCGGCGATCCGGCGGATTTGCGGCGCGCCGCCTTGGCGGGGGCCGATTTCCTGCTCAGCCTCACCGAGGCCACGCTCGACATCGCCGCCGGCACGGCGGCCGTGCCGGTGCTGATCCCCCACCCGCACGGCGATCTCGAGTCGCTGATCCGCGCGGCAGGCGCGGCGGCGGCGCGTAACATGCCCTGTCTGCTCGACCCGATCCTCGATCCGGTGCATTTCGGCCTGACAGCGGCGTTGCAGCGCTATGCGACATTGCGCGCGCGGCTGCCGCAGGCGGCCCTGCTGATGGGCACCGGCAATCTCACCGAACTGACCGACGCCGATTCCGGCGGCGTGACCGCCCTGCTGCTCGGCATCTGCTCGGAACTCGCGATCGGCAATCTTCTGGTGGTGCAGGTGAGCCCGCATACCCGGCGCAGCATCGCCGAGCACGATGCGGCACGGCGCATGCTGTTCGCCGCGCGCACCGACGGCGCCCTGCCGCAAGGCTATTCGGATGCGCTGCTGCAACTGCACGCGCGTGCGCCCTTTGCGCATACCCCCGAGGAACTCGCCGCCGAGGCGGCCGCCGTCAGCGATGCGAACTACCGCATCGCCGTCGCCGAGGATGGCATCCATGTGTTCAACAACCGTCTCCATATCGTGCGCGAGGAGGCGCTGGCCTGTTTCCCGGC
>DAHXNW010000009.1 GCA_027365195.1 Acetobacteraceae bacterium | reverse complement strand
TGCCGCGCGATCGGCCCGATCCAGTGCTCCGCCGCATCCGTCAAGCGGACGACGCCACGCCGCGCCAGACCCTCCGGCGCCAGTGCCGCGAGTGCCGCCGCCGCCGCATCGTCCCAAACGGCGGGAAGGGAGAGCAGGCGGAGTTCGGCGTCCGCATCGGCGCCGATGGAGATGCGCCGCATCCGCACGCCGCGCCAGCAAGGATTGATTTTCATGCGCTCAGACTAGCGCGGGCAAGCCTCGCAAGAAAGCCATATCTGGGGGCATTTCCACGTTAAGCCACAAAATCCTGTGGATTACCTGGTGCAGACTGTCCTAGCGTGCCGCATCCGCCGGGGCGTGCCGCGTCGCCCGGCGCATCTCGAGGCCCTGCCAGAGCAGCAGCACCGGCACGCCGAGCGACGCATCGCGCGCCCGGCGCAGCAACGAGACGGCGAGCGAGATGTCCGCCGGCAGCCCGAAGACGGCGCCCAGCCCGGCATAGGCCGCCTCCTGCACGCCGAGGCTGCCCGGCATCACGAAGCCGGCGGTCAGCGCCATATGCAGCAGCGCCTCGATCGCCAGCGCCGCCGGCAGGTCGATCGGCGCGCCGAGCAGATGATAGGCGAGCCAACTGCCGATGGCGGTGCCGAGCCAGCCGAGCAGATGCAGGCCGGCGCCGAGCGCCAGCCGGTCGCTGCGGCCATAGAGGGCGGCGAGCGCGTCCTGCAGCGCCTCCACCTGTGGGCGCGCCTGCGTCAGCCGCTCGCCGGCAATCCGCTCGCCGAGTGCGCGCAGCAGTGCCACACCGCCGCGCTGGAACCAGATGAACACCGCAACCGCTGCGCCGGCGAGCAGCAGCACGCCGAACAGCGGCAGGGTGAGCCGGGAGTCCGGCGCGCGCGCCAGCAGGATCAGCAGCCCGATCAGCGTGAAGGCCAGTTGCGCCAGGAACTCGGTGGTCACATCGACGATGGTGCTACCCGCCGCGAGCGGCCAGGGCACGCCCTGCACCGTGATCGCCCGCGCGCCAAGCACGAAGCCGCCGATGGTGGAGAATGGCAGGCAGTTCGACCCTGCATCCCGTACGAGCCGCCCCCAGGCGAGCACGCCGAGTTTGACCCGCCGGCCCGGCAACAGCGCCCGCCAGGCCAGCGCGAGCACCAGGACCAAGAGCAACTGCCACAGCAACAACAGCCCGATGCCGCTCCAGCCGACCGACAGCACGCAGGCGAACACCTGTGCGGCGCCGAACCAGCCAATCACCAGCGTGCCGAGCGCCAGACCGGCGAGAGCGAGCAGAACACTCCAATGGCGCAAGCGTGGCTCTCCGGGAGGGTGGTTTCGGCAAATCGAGGTGTTTGCGTATATAGGCAGCCGCTTGTGCCGATGGCGCGTTATCCTGTCGAGGTCGCGATGTCCATGCCCGCTCGTCCAACTCTGCTCACCGGCGCCACCGGCTTCGTCGGCTCGGCGGTCGCGCGCGTGCTGCTGGCGCGCGGCCATACCCTGCGCGTGCTGGCGCGCCCGGGCGGCGAGCGGCGTAACATCGCCGGCCTGCCGGTCGAGATCGTCGAGGGCGATCTGACCGATGCCGCCTCGCTACGCCGCGCCCTCGCCAATTGCCGATTCCTGTTTCACGTCGCCGCCGACTACCGGCTCTGGGTGCCCGATCCGGCGGCGATGATGCGCGCCAATGTCGAAGGCACGCAAACCATCCTGCGCGAGGCGATGGCCGCCGGGGTGGAGCGCATCGTCTATTGCAGCAGCGTCGCCGCCCTCGGGCTGACCGCCGATGGCAGCCCGGCCGACGAGACGACGCCGATGCGCGAGGGGGTGATCGTCGGCCCCTACAAACGCTCGAAATATGCCGCCGAGCAGGCGGTGCTGGCGCTGGCGCGCGAGGGGATGCCGGTGGTGATCGTCAATCCATCGACCCCCGTCGGGCCGCGCGACATCAAACCGACCCCCACCGGCAAGCTGATCCTCGATGCCGCCGCCGGGCGCATGCCGGCCTATCTGGATACCGGGCTGAATATCGTGCATGTCGATGACGTGGCGGAGGGACACGTGCGCGCGCTCGAAGCCGGATTGCCCGGCGAACGCTATATCCTGGGGGGAGAGAACATGAAGCTCCGGCAGTTGCTCGACCTGGTGGACGTGGTCTGCGGCCATCGTCGCCGGCGGCTCGCGCTGCACGAGGCGGCGCTGTGGCCGGTGGCGCTGGCCTGCGAGGGGCTGGCGCATGCCGCCGGCATCGCACCGCTTGTTACCCGCGACCATCTGCGCATGGCGCGCAAGCAGATGATGTTCTCCTCGGCGAAGGCGATGGCGGAACTCGGCTACGCACCGCGCCCGGCGCACGAGGCGGTGGCCGAGGCGGTCGCCTGGTTCAGGGCTGCCGGCCAACTCGGGCGGGCCAAGGCGGCATGAGCCTGCTCACGGCGCTGGCGCTGCTGATCTGGGTCTATCTGTGGCTCGGCCATGGACGGTTCTGGCAATCGGCGCCGGAACTCCAACCGGCGCCGGCGCCCGAGCACGCACCGGCCGTGACGATCGTGGTGCCGGCGCGCGACGAGGCGGCGAGCATCGATGCCTGCCTGCGCTCCCTGCTGGCGCAGGCGTATGCACCGCTCAGCGTGGTGCTGGTCGACGATGGCAGCAGCGACGGCACCGGCGACATCGCGCGCGCCATCGCCGATCCGCGCCTCTGTGTCATCGCCGGCCGGCCGCCACCGCCGGGCTGGAGCGGCAAGCTCTGGGCGCTCGCGCAAGGCATCGAGCAGACGGAGGCGCCGCTGCTGCTGCTCACCGACGCCGATATCGTGCATCAGCCGGGCCATGTGGCGGCGCTGGTCGCCAAGGCGGAGGCGGGAGCGCTCGATCTGGTCTCCGAGATGGTGGCGCTGCACTGCGCGAGCCTCGCCGAGCGCGCGCTGGTGCCGGCCTTCGTGTTCTTTTTCCAGTTGCTCTATCCGTTCGCCTGGGTGAACGACCCGCTGCGTGCCACGGCGGCGGCGGCGGGCGGCAGCATGCTGCTGCGCCGGCGCGCGCTCGAGCGCATCGGCGGCATCGCGGCGGTGCGTGGCGCGCTGATCGACGACGTGGCGCTGGCGCGCGTCGTTGCGCGTGGCGGGCGCATCTGGCTCGGCCATAGCCGCCTCGCGCGCAGCCTGCGGCCCTATCCGGGCTTTGCCGATATCTGGCGGATGATCGCGCGCACCGCCTTCGTGCAGTTGCGCCGCTCCGCCGTGCTGCTCGCCCTCACCACGCTCGGCATGGCGCTGGTCTGGCTGTTGCCGCCGGCGGCGGCGCTGTTCGCGCATGGGCCGGCGCGATGGCTCGGCCTGCTCGGCTGGCTCGCCGCGAGTGCGTCCTACCTGCCGACGCTGCGCCGCTTCGCTCGCTCGCCGCTGTGGGCGATCGTGCTGCCGCTGATCGCTGCCTTCTACATGGCGGCGACCATCGGCTCGGCGCTCGACCATTGGCGCGGGCGCGGCGTGGTCTGGAAGCAGCGCGCCTATGCCGGGCGCCGAGCCGAGGGCGGCGCATGAGCGCGCCTGTCGCCTCGGTGGCAGACGGCGATGTGGAAAGCTGGTCGGGCAAGGACCGCGGGGACGAGAATTTCCCGGTCGGCTCGATCCTGATCCGCCGCGATCTGCGCCGCCACGTGCATGCCTTCTACGCCTTCGCCCGCAACGCCGATGACATCGCCGATAGCGCGACCCTGTCGCCGGCCGAGAAGCTGGTGCGGCTCGATGTGATGGAGGCGGTGCTGCTCGGCGAGCGGCCGGACGGCTCGCCGAGTGCCACCGCGCTGCATCGCAGCCTGGCCGAGACCGGGGTGAACGCGCGGCATGCGTGCGATCTGCTGCGCGCCTTCCGCCAGGATGCGACACAGCAGCGCTACGAGAGCTGGGAGGCGCTGCTGGCGTATTGCCGCTATTCGGCGATGCCGGTCGGGCGGCACGTGCTCGATCTGCATGGCGAGGACGTGGCGACCCACCCCTCCTCCGATGCGCTGTGCAGCGCGCTCCAGGTGCTCAATCATCTCCAGGATTGCGCGAGCGATCTGCGCGATCTCGATCGCTGCTATCTGCCGCTCGACTGGCTGGCGGAAGCCGGCACCGATGTCGCGGCGCTGCGCGCGCCGACGGCGGCGCCGGCGCTGCGCCTGGTGTTCGACCGGCTGCTCGACGAGGTGGACCGGCTGCACGAGAGCGCCCGCACCCTGCCGTTTCGCACCGCCGCGCGCGGCCTGCGGATGGAGACGGCGGCGATCGTCGGCCTCTCGCGCCGCCTCGCCCGTCGGCTCCGCCGGGCCGATCCGCTCGCGGCACGGGTCAGGCTGCACCGCCGCGATGTGCTCGCGAGCGTGCTGGCGGCGTTGCGGTTTCTGCCATGAGCACGCCGCTCGGCGTGGCCTCGGCCGATCTGGCGGCGGTCGCCGCACTGGTGCGCCGTTCCGGCACCTCGTTCTATCACGGCATGCGCGTGCTGCCGCCGGAGCGGCGGGCGGCGATGTATGCGATCTATGCCTTCTGCCGGCGTGTCGATGACATCGCCGATGAACCCGGCGCCTTCGCGGCCAAACTGCCGCAGCTCGCCGCCTGGCGGGCGCGGGTTTCCGGGCTCTATCGCGGCGCCGCCGATAACGCCGAGACCCGCGTGCTGCGCGCCGCGGTGCAGCGCTTCGGTTTGCGCGAGGCGGATTTCCTTGCCGTGATCGACGGCATGCAGATGGACGCCGAGCAGGTGATCGTCGCCCCCGATCTGGCGACCCTCGACCTTTATTGCGACCGCGTGGCGGCAGCCGTCGGGCGGCTCTCGGTGCGCGCCTTCGGCGATGCCTCGCCGGCGGCCGACGAGGTGGCGCATGCGCTCGGCCGCGCGCTGCAACTGACCAACATCTTGCGCGACGTCGCCGAGGATGCGGCGCGCGGACGGCTCTATCTGCCGGGCGAGTATCTCGCCGAGGCGGGCGTGCCGGCCGACCCCGCCGCCGCCCTCGCTTCTCCCGCCCTGCCCGAGGTGTGCGCCCGGCTCGCTGCGCTGGCGCGGCAGTATTTCGATGCCGCCGCCGCCGCCATGCGCTGCTGCGACCGGCGGGCGATGCGCCCGGCGCGGCTGATGGCGGCGCGGTACGCGGCGATCCTCTCGGCGCTGCAACGGCGTGGCTGGCAGCAGCCGGCAGCCAGGCTCTCGCTGCCGGTCTGGCGCAAGCTGTGGATCGTGCTGCGCCACGGGCTGGCATGAGGAGCAGGCTGGCATGAGAAGCAGGCTGGCATGAGAAGCAGGTTGGCATGAAGCAGGTCCAGGTGATCGGCGGCGGCCTCGCCGGGCTCGCCGCCGCGCTGACCCTCGCCGAGGCCGGGCAAGCGGTGATCCTGCACGAAGCCGGTCCGGCCGCCGGCGGACGCTGTCGCTCCTATTTCGACCGCACGCTCGGCTGCCGGATCGACAATGGCAATCACTTGCTGCTCTCAGGCAATGCCGCTGCCCTCGCCTATCTCGACCGGCTGGGCACGCGTGCCACGCTCGGCGGCCCCACCGAGCCGTGCTTTCCCTTCCTCGACCGCCGCAACGGCGCGCGCTGGGTGCTGCGGCCGAATCGCGGCCGGCTGCCGTGGTGGGTGGCGAGCCGCGCGCGCCGCGTGCCGGAGAGCCGGATGCGCGACTATCTCGCCCTGCTGGCGCTGCGCCGGGTTTCCGCGGAGACGCCGGTGGCCGCGGTGCTCGGCCGCACGGCGCTCTACAGCCGGCTGTTCGAGCCGCTGGCGATCGCAGCGCTGAACACGCCGCCCGCCATGGCCAGTGCGGCGCTGTTCGCTGCGGTGGTGAACGAGACGCTGATGCGCGGCGGCGCTGCCTGCATTCCGGCCTTCCCCCGCGCCGGCTTGTCGGAGAGTTTCATCGACCCGGCGATCGAGCGGTTGCGCGCGATGGGCGGCGAGGTGCGGCTGAACAGCCGGATCGCCGGGCTGCGCGTGGCCGGCGGCCGCGTCGCCGGCCTGCTCACACCGGCGGGCGAGATCGCGCTGGACGAGGACGCGGCCGTGGTGCTCGCCGTGCCGGCGCCGGTCGCCGCCGATCTGTTGCCCGGGCTTGCGGTGCCGGATGCATTCGAGGCGATCGTGAACGTGCATGTCCGCCTCGATGCCGAACCCGGCGAGGCCGGTTTTACCGGGCTGATCGGCGGCGTCGCGGAGTGGGTGTTCGTCAAGCCCGGCATCGTCTCCGTCACCATCAGTGCGGCGAACCGGCTGCTCGATATGCCGGCGGAGGCGATCGCTGCGGCGGTCTGGCCCGATATCCGCGCCGCCTGCGCGCTGGCGGAGGGTGCCGCGCTGCCGGCGTGGCGGGTGGTGAAGGAGAAGCGTGCCACCTTCGCCGCGACCCCGGCGCAGGATCGTCGCCGGCCCGGCACGCGGGGCACGCTCGCCAATCTGGCACTCGCCGGTGACTGGACGGCGACCGGCTTGCCGGCGACGATCGAAGGTGCGATCAGATCGGGCAACGCCGCCGCCATGGCCCTGCTCGCCGGGATCTGAGACGATGGATCTGCCGCAACCGCCCGCCCTCGACGAGACGATCGCCCGCGCCGCCGCCGCCCTGCGCGAACGCCAGCGGCCGGACGGGCATTGGGTGTACGAACTCGAAGCCGATGCGACGATTCCGGCGGAATACGTCCTGCTCGAACATTTCCTCGACCGTATCGAGCCTGATCTGCAACGCAAGATCGGCGTCTATCTGCGCGAGATTCAAGGCGCGCATGGCGGCTGGCCTTTGTTCCATGCCGGCGCGTTCGATCTCTCGGCGAGCGTGAAGGCGTATTATGCGCTCAAGCTGATCGGCGACGACCCTGACGCGCCGCATATGGCGCGCGCGCGGGCAGCGATTCTCGCCGCCGGCGGGGCGGAGCGCAGCAATGTGTTCACCCGCGCGCAGCTCGCTCTGTTCGGCGACGTGCCGTGGCGCGCGGTGCCGGTGATGCCGCTCGAATTGATGATCGCGCCGCTGTGGTTCCCGATCAATCTCTGGCGCGTGTCGTACTGGTCGCGCTGCGTCATCGTGCCGCTGCTGGTGCTGATGCATTTGCGCCCGCGCGCGCGCAATCCGCGCGGCATCGGCGTCGGCGAATTATTCGCGACCCCGCCGGATGCGGTGCGCGACTGGATCCGTGGGCCGTTCCGCTCGCCTTGGGGGCGCTTTTTCAAAGGTCTCGACAGTGTGCTGCGCATACTCGACCCGCTGGTGCCGCGCGGCCTGCGCCGGCGCTGGATCGCCCGCGCGGTTGCGTTCGTCACCGAGCGGCTGAACGGCGAGGATGGGCTGGGCGCGATCTATCCGGCGATGGCCAACACGGTGATGATGTTCGACACGCTGGGTTATCCGCCGAGCCATCCGCACGCCGCCATCGCCTGGGCGGCGGTGCGCAAGCTGCTGGTGGTGGGCGAGGCGCGCGCCTATTGCCAACCCTGCCTGTCGCCGATCTGGGACACCGGCCTCGCCGGCCATGCCCTCGCCGAGGCCGAGGGCGCGGCCTCCCCCGCCGTCAGCGCGGCCTGCGACTGGCTGGCGGCGCGCGAGATCACCGATGTGGTGGGGGATTGGGCGGTCGGTCGCCCCAGGCTGCCACCGGGAGGCTGGGCGTTTCAATACGCCAACGCGCATTACCCCGACGTCGATGACACGGCGGTGGTCGGCATGCTGCTGCATCGCAACGGCGATCCGGCGCATGAGCCGGCGATCGCGCGGGCGCGGGCGTGGATCATCGGCATGCAGTGCCGCGACGGCGGCTGGGGCGCCTTCGATGCCGACAACAACCACGAATACCTCAACCACATCCCCTTCGCCGATCACGGCGCGCTGCTCGACCCCTCCACCGCCGATGTCACCGCGCGTTGCATCTCCTTCCTGGCCCAGACCGGCACGCCAGCCGAGGCGACGGTGCTGGCACGCGCCATCGCCTGGCTGCGCGCGCATCAGGAAGCGGATGGCAGTTGGTTCGGCCGCTGGGGCACCAATTACATCTATGGCACCTGGTCGGTCCTCTGCGCGCTGAATGCCGCCGGCATCGCGCATGACG
>DAHXNW010000034.1 GCA_027365195.1 Acetobacteraceae bacterium | reverse complement strand
ACCGGCGCTCGAACGCGCTCTGCTGGAAAGTGTGGCCGTGCATCTGCGCGCCGATGTGCCGTATGGGCTGTTCCTCTCCGGCGGCATCGACAGCACCGCGCTGCTCGCGCTGATGCAGCGCGCCGGCAGCGGGCGCGTGCTCGCCCTCAGCGTCGGCTACGAAGCCGGCGCGGGCGGCGATGAGAGCGCCGAGGCGGCGCGGGTGGCGGCGCTCGCGGGGGCGGAGTTTCAGCGGCTCGAGATGCGGGCGGCGGATTTCTGGGCACTGGCGCCGCGCATCGCCGCCGCCCTCGACGACCCGACCGCCGATGCCGCCGTGCTGCCGAGCTTCATGCTCGGCGCCGCGGCACGCCAGGCCGGGCTGAAGGTGACGCTGTGCGGCGAGGGGGCGGACGAGCTGTTTGCCGGCTATGCCCGCTATCGCCGTGGCCGCGCGCCCTGGCGCTGGATCCAGGGGCGGCCGCGCAGCCATGGCGTGTTCGATACCGCCGGCGCCGCCATCGCCGCCCGCCTCGGCCCATGGCGCGCCGGCCTCGGCGTCGCCGAACGTCGCGTGGCCGAAGATAGCGGGGCCGGCGCCGGCTGGTCGGCGCTGCAACGGCTGCAAGCGGTGGATTGCGCCGAGTGGCTGCCCAACGACCTGCTCGGCAAGCTCGACCGCTGCCTGATGGCGCATGGCGTCGAGGGGCGCACGCCGTTCGTCGATCCGGTGCTGGCCGGCCTCGCCTTCCGCCTGCCGGATGCGGAGAAGATCGGCCTGCGGCTCGGCAAGCTGGCGCTGCGACGCTATCTGGCCGAGGCACTGCCGGGGACGCAGCCATTCGCGCGCAAAAAGGGCTTCAACCCGCCGGTCGGGCGCTGGATGGCGGCGCAGGCGGCGCGGCTCGCGAGCCTGGTCGCCGCCCAACCCGGCATTGCCGAGATCGGCGCCCCGGCGAGTGCTATCGCGGCGACCTTCGCGCAGGCTGAAACGCGGGCCCAGCCGGCCTGGAGCCTGCTGTTCTACGCGCTCTGGCACAGCCACCACATCCTCGGCCAGCCGGCAGAGGATGATATCGAGGCCGTGCTGGTCGCGGCGGCGGCGTAGCGGCGGGGTCGCTCAGCGCTTGGCGATCGGGCAGGTATTCATGCCGAGCAGGCGATAGGCCGGGCAAAAGCCAAACGCCGCCGTGGCCAGCGGGACGACGCCGAGCCAGCCCCAGGGCGTGTGCGGCCCGATGAAAACGAGCGAAATGATCACGAGTCCGACGATGGCGCGCAACGCACGGTCTATGGTTCCGACATTCATCAGAGCGCTCCTGTTTTTTATTGGGAGTGACGCTATTTTTTGATCTGCGTATGACAAGTAAGCAACGCGACCGGTATCCGCAAGGCATCCGCGCTGCCATTCATCATTGCGATCCCATGGAGGCACGCATGCCGCTCAGCCGCCGCTCGGTTCTTACCGCTCTCGTCGCCGCCCCGCTCGCCGCCCCGCCCATC
Organism: Acetobacteraceae bacterium; assembly: GCA_027365195.1. GTDB lineage: Bacteria > Pseudomonadota > Alphaproteobacteria > Acetobacterales > Acetobacteraceae > DAHXNW01. The sequence continues at coordinate 3,863 of DAHXNW010000034.1, read as the reverse complement.
GCCCGCGCCGCCAGCGCCACCACGCTCCGCTTCGTGCCGCGCTATGATGCCGGCGTGCTCGATCCGCATGGATCGACCTCCGCCGGCACGCGCAACCACGCCTTCATGGTCTATGACACGCTCTATGGTCTCGATGCGGCGCAACAGCCGCAGCCGCAGATGCTGGCCGGGCACGTCGTCGAGAGCGACGGCCTGCGCTGGACGCTGACTTTGCGGCCGGGGCTGCGATTTCACGACGACACGCCGGTGCTGGCGCGCGACTGCGTGGCGAGCATCCGCCGCTGGGCGGCGCGTGATCTGTTCGGCCGCGAGTTGATGGCGGCGACCGACGCGCTCTCGGCGCCCGACGACACCACCCTCGTCTTCCGCCTCAAACGCCCGTTCCCGCTGCTGCCCATGGCGCTCGGCAAGTCGCAGGGGGCGGCGCCGATGATGATGCCGGCGCGCATCGCCGAGGCCGGTCGAGACCACGCGATCCACGAGATCGTCGGCAGCGGGCCGTTCCGCTTCCTCGCCGATGAATACGTCCCCGGCGCCAATGCCGCCTATGCGCGCTTCGATGGCTACCGCCCGCGCGAGCAGGGGGTGCCGAGCGGCACGGCCGGCCCCAAACGGGTGTTTTTCGACCGCGTGACCTGGCACATCATCCCCGATTTCGGCAGCGCGCTCTCCAGCCTGCGGCAGAACGAGGCGGACTGGATCGATTTTCTGTTGCCCGATCTGGCACCGCTCGCCCGGCGCGATCCCAATATCGTCGTCTGGGTGCAGGAGCCGCACGGGCTGATCGCCATCCTGCGCCTCAATCATTTGCAGCCGCCGTTCGACGATCCGGCGATCCGCCGGGCGCTGCTGCGCACCATCGACCAGCGGGAGCTGATGCGCGGGCTGGTCGGCGACGATCCGGCCTTTGCGCATACCCCGGTCGGCATCTTCTGTCCCGGCACGCCGATGGCGAACGACGCCGGGCTCGAGGTGCTGACCGCGCCGCGCGATCCGGCGGCGGTACGCGCGAGCCTCGCCGCCGCTGGCTATAAGGGTGAGCCGGTCGCCCTGCTGGTGGCGGCCGATCTGCCGCAATATCGCGGCTGCTGCGATGTGCTGGCCGATGAGATGCAGCATGCCGGCTTCACCGTCGATTATCAGGCGACCGACTGGAACACCATCGTGCAGCGGCGCGAGAATCGCGGGCCGGTGGCCAAGGGCGGCTGGAGCGCCTTCGTCACCAACGGCTGGTACGGCACCGATATGCTGACCCCGATGACGCACACCTCGCTGCGCGGCAATGGCGCCAAGGGCTGGGCCGGCTGGCCGGACAGCCCACGGCTGGAGGCGCTGCGGCGCGACTGGATGGCGACCGACAGCCTGGCCACGCAGCAGGCGCTCGCCGTCGCGATGCAGCGCCAGGCCTGGATCGACGTCCCCTACGTCCCGCTCGGCCAAGATTTCCAGCCGACCGCCTATCGGCGTGGGCTGAGCGGGTTTCTGCCAGGGTTTCCGACGTTCTGGAACGTCCGGCGGAGCTAACCCTCTAATCCAACAAGCGCGGCGGCCGGCCGAGTTCGCTGATCACGCCATGCAGCGTGCGCAATTCCTGCTCGGTCACTTCGCCGCGCTGGAAGAAATGGCGGATGTTGCGCAGCATGCCGGGGCGCTTTTGTGCATTGGCGAGAAAGCCGCTGTCATCCAGCGCGCGGGTGAGGTGGCCGAGGAAATTCTCGAGCTCCGCCTTGGTCGCGATGCGCGTCTCGTTGGTCATCAGCACGCGCGCCACCGGCTGCTCGGCGGCGGTCCACCATTCATAGGCGAACACCATCACCGCCTGCGCCAGATTGAGCGACATGAAGGCCGGGTTGAGCGGATAGCGGATCAGCGCGTCGGCCTCTGCCATGTCGTCATTGTCGAGACCGGCGCGCTCCGGGCCGAACAGAATGCCGAGCCGCAGCCCGCGCGCAGCCAGCAGGCGCAGCTCCGCCGCCGCCCCGCGCGCGCTCAGCAGCGGCTTGATGATGTGGCGCGGGCGCGGGCAGGTGGCGAACACATGCTGGAGATCGGCCACCGCCTCGGCGACGCTCGCGTGCAGGGTGAGGGCGTCGAGAATGCGGTCGGCGCCGGAGGCGTTGCGCCAGGCGCGCTCCTGCGGCCAGCCGTCTCGCGGGGCGACGAGGCGCAGATGGAACAACCCGCCATTGGCCATGGCGCGGGCGACGGCACCGATGTTGTCGGCGAGTTGCGGGCGTACCAGGATCACCACCGGGGTGTTGCCGATCGGGCCGATCGGCGCGCCGCCGTCCCGTCCGGTCATTGGAGCATGAAAACTGTAGTCTGCACTGGCCCGCGCCCCCACGCGGCCACCCATGCGAATATACTTCCGTGGGTGGCCGGGTGGGGGCGTGGGCCGGTGCAGACTAGACTTAAACGCATCATGCTCTCACGCCCAGTCATCGGCGAACGGTCAAGGCTGCGTGGTGGTCGTGGGCTTGCTGGCCGGGGCGGTACTGCCGGATGCCGCGCCATGCAGCCCGGCCCAGCGTTGCAGCGTGGCGATCTCGCGCTGCTGGGTGTTGATCATGGCCTGCGCCATGCGTTTCACCGTCGCATCGGCGCTGTGCTTCATCGCCGACTCCGAGAGCGCGATGCTGGCTTTTTTTTGCGCGATCATGTGCTGCACATAGGCCACATCGCTGTTGCCGGTCTGCTTGATGCTGGCGACTTCGCTGCGCATCCGCGCCATCGCGGCGGCATAATCCGCCTCGAAGCCGTTTGGCGGGGCTGCGGCAACGGGTGCCGGCGTGGCGGGCGCCGCCGGTGGGGGCTGGCTCGCGCAGGCCGGCAGGCCGGCGCAGGCGAGCAGGGCGAGGGTGGCGGCGATCCTGATGGCAGGCTCCTGCTGGCTCGAACTCGGTGATCTCATCGCTACGCGACATGATAGGCCGGGCGTGGCGCTGGCGGCAAATTCGGCATGGCACATTGGGGCGCCCGCATGTCGCTAGTGGGGCGGATCTAACGCTTGGTGCCCGCGCCTTGCTGCGGCGATAATTTTATTGGGGTTCTTGGTCCAACGGAATGGTTTGGGGGTTTCGTTTGCCTCGGCGAGGAAGCGGTTGATGGCGGCCTGCAAGGAGACGATTGAATGGAACACGCCGCGCTTCAGTCGGCGCTTGGAAAGCTTGGCGAAGAATCCCTCGACGGCGTTGATCCGGGAGGCCAGATGGGCGTGAAATGGGAAGGTGAAGCGGGGATGCCGCGCCAGCCATGCCAGCACTTTGGGGTGCTTGTGGGCGGCATAGTTGTCGAGAATGACGTGGACCAGTTTGCCCGCCGGTACCTCGGCCTGGATGGCTTCGAGGAAGCGGATGAACTCCTGGTGCCGGTGGCGTTGCATGCAGCGGCCGATGACCCCGCCCTCCAGCACGTTCAGGGCGGCGAATAGGGTGGTGGTACCGTTCCTTTTGTAGTCGTGCGGCATGGTGCCGCTCTCATCCACCGACAGCACGACGGCGTGCGCGGGCGGATCGACGTAGAGACCGACGATATCGCGGACCTTGGTGGCGAACGGAGGATCGTTCGACAACTTGAACTGCCTCATCCGATGCGGTTGCAGGCCGTGGCCGCGCCAGATGCGTTGCACCGAACTGACGCTGATCTTGGCGGCCTCTGGCATTGCGGCACACCCGAGTGTCCGCCGTCAGGTCTTATGAGACAGTTTTGCGGTGTTGAAGAAGGGAGTCCCCCGCCAGCCCGCCCTCGGAACGGCTGGTCAAGGACATCCGCAGAGCCACCCGCCGGCAGTATTCTGCCGAGGAGAAGATCCGCATTGTGCTGGATGGCCTGCGTGGCGAGGCGAGCATCGCCGAGCTGTGCCG
>DAHXNW010000028.1 GCA_027365195.1 Acetobacteraceae bacterium | reverse complement strand
GAGAGGCGCAGCCCGGCGGCGGCGAGCGCGCGGATGACCGGCAGGATGCGCGCCTGCTCCACCTCGGGGGGTGTCGGCGCGCTGCCCGGCCGGGTCGATTCGCCACCGATGTCGATCAGCGCCGCCCCCGCCCGCGCCATCGCGAGCCCGGCCGCGATCGCCGCCTGCGGGTCGGCATACCGCCCGCCATCGCTGAAACTGTCGGGCGTGACGTTGAGGATGCCCATCACCACCGGCATGCCAGGATCGAAGCCGGCCCAGGCCACGCGCGGCCGGGCCAGCCGGTCGCGCTGCGGCCACCAGGACTGAGGAATGTCGCGCACGGCGACGATGTCGGATGTCGAACTCTCATACGCGGGCGCGATCAGCCGGGCGACGGTGAAGGCGTGATTGCGGCCACCGAACGCGGCGCCGGCGCCAGCCTCGATCGCGTCGCGCGCAGCCGGGCCATCGAGCATGTCGAGCGGCTCGAGCAGACGCATGCGGACGGTCAGCCCGGCTGCGGCGCCGCACCCAGCCCGCCGGGCGCCGGCGGCAGCGGCCGACCGACCGCGGGGACCGAGGCACGGCGGTTCTCCGGCGCCGGCTCGTCCACCACTTTGCGGATGATCGGCTCGCCGCGCAGAATGGTACGGATTTCCTCGCCCGAGAGCGATTCATATTCGAGCAGACCGCGCGCGATGCGATGCAGTTCCTCGATATGCTCGGTAAGGATATGACGCGCCTTCACATAGGCGGTGTCGATGATCGATTTCACCTCCGCGTCGATCTCGCGCGCCGTCGCCTCGGACACGTTCTTGTGCTGCGTCACCGAGTGGCCGAGGAACAATTCCTGCCCGTTGTCGCCATAGGCGATCATGCCGAGCTTCTCGCTCATGCCCCATTCGGTCACCATGCGGCGCGCCTGATCGGTCGCCATTTTGATGTCACCGGAGGCGCCATTCGAGACTTTATCGGCGCCGAAGATGATCTCCTCGGCCGCTCGGCCGCCCATCGCCATCGTCAACTCGGAGAGCAGCTTGGACTTGCTCTTGGAATAGCGATCGCCCTCCGGCAGGCTCATCACCATGCCGAGCGCCCGGCCACGCGGGATGATGGTCGCCTTGTGCACCGGGTCGCACTCCGGCTCGTGCATGGCGCAGAGCGCGTGGCCGCCTTCGTGATAGGCGGTCATGCGCTTTTCCGCCTCGCTCATCACCAGCGAGCGCCGCTCGGCCCCCATCATCACCTTGTCCTTAGCGAATTCGAACTCCGCCATCGCCACCACGCGCTTGGCCAGCCGTGCCGCGAGCAGGGCCGCCTCGTTGACCAGATTGGCCAGATCGGCGCCGGAGAAGCCAGGCGTGCCGCGCGCGATCACCTTCGGATCGACATCGCTGCCCAGTGGCACCTTGCGCATGTGCACGCGGAGGATTTTCTCCCGCCCGGCCACGTCCGGATTCGGCACCACCACCTGCCGGTCGAACCGGCCTGGGCGCAGCAGCGCCGGGTCGAGCACGTCCGGGCGGTTGGTGGCGGCAATCAGGATCACGCCCTCGTTGCTCTCGAAGCCGTCCATCTCGACCAGCATCTGGTTCAGCGTCTGTTCGCGCTCGTCATTGCCACCGCCCAGCCCAGCGCCGCGATGCCGGCCGACGGCGTCGATCTCGTCGATGAAGATGATGCAGGGCGCGTTCTTCTTGCCCTGCTCGAACATGTCACGCACGCGGGATGCGCCGACGCCCACGAACATCTCGACGAAATCGGAGCCGGAGATGGTGAAAAACGGCACGTTCGCCTCGCCGGCGATGGCGCGGGCGAGCAGCGTCTTGCCGGTGCCGGGCGGCCCGACCAGCAGCACGCCCTTCGGAATTTTGCCGCCAAGCCGCTGGAATTTCTGTGGATCCTTGAGGAAATCGACGATTTCCTGCAACTCGCTCTTCGCTTCGTCGATGCCAGCGACATCCTCGAAGGTGACGCGCCCCTGCTTCTCGGTGAGCAGCCGTGCGCGCGATTTGCCAAAACCCATGGCACGCCCGCCGCCGGACTGCATCTGGCGCATGAAGAAAATCCACACGCCGATCAGCAGCAGCATCGGGAACCAGGAGGCCAGATAATGCAGCAGCGGATTGCTATCGGCATCCTCCGGCTTGGCGATCACCCGCACGCCCTTGTCGGTGAGCCGCTGCACCAGGGTCGGATCGTCTGGCGTGTAGGTCTGAAAGCTGGTGTTGCCGGTCAGTTCGCCGGTGATCGTGCGGCCCTGGATCACCACGTCGCGCACGTGGCCGTCCTTCACGTCGTTGATGAAGTCGGAATAGGCGACCTGCGTCGCCGCCGGATGCGTCGCACCGGGCTGAAACAGGTTGAACAGCACCACCAGCAACAGGGCGATGATCACCCAGAGCGCCAGATTACGGCCGAAATTGCTCATTCCATCACGTCCTGTCATCCGCCCGGTGTCGGGCTCGGTCAGCGGTGGTGCTGAAGGCGAAACGCACGCCCGGAACTCCGGTCGCAAAGAGGAACATAGGGAGGCGCAATGGTTTGCGCATCCCCAATCATCGCTGACCGGCCGTTATTCAGCGAGGCCACGCCAAATCCGGCACCACGAACCGGCTCGGGCGGGGCGAACAACAGCGGCAGCGCCGCACACATCTCCACATCAGGATAACACAGATGCGGCACCGCCAACAGCGCGCCGTCGCAAAACAGCGCCGGCAGCGTCGCCCGCACCGCCGCCGGCAGCCGGCGCTGCCCGGCGCGGTCGGCGAGCGGCAACCGTCGCGCCCCGAGCGCGCCGAGCATCGCCCCGGCCGGCGGGCGCGCCGCTGCGCCGAGGCAAAAGCGCCCATCCCACCGCACACAAGGGCGCGCGGGCACCGGCGCCTGCATCGCCGCCGCCTCGCGCAGCAGCAGCCAGCCATCGCCGAACCGCCCCGCCGGCAGCAGCCGCACGCCGCCGAGCGTCGCGGCGCGGGGCGCCCGCGCGAGCGCCGCGAGTGATGCCTGCGCCGGCGCATAGGGCGCGCCGCCGAGCGCGCGCAGCAGGGCTGCCAGCGTGTCGGGCAGCAGCGGCCCCGGGCTGAGCCAGGCGAACCCCTCGGGATAGAGGCTGACGCGGGCGGCGAGCTCGTCGGCAACCGCCGCCTCCCGCCGCCGCCGTGCCGCGCCGTACGCACGCGCCACCCGCAGCAGCCGCGCCGTGTCAGGCCCATCGCCCGCCGGATCGGCACGCTCGGCACGCAGCCGGGCGCGCGTATGGCGCAGGTCTTGGTTCGTCGGATCCTCCACCCAGGCGAGGCCGCGCGCGCGCAAGGTGGCGCGTAGCCGCCCCGGCGGCACCGTCAGCAGCGGACGCAGCAGGGCGAGCGTGGTCTCCTCGCGCACCGCCGCCATCGCCGCCAGACCGCGCGGCCCGCTGCCGGCGGCCCGGCGCAGCAACAGCGTCTCCGCCTGATCGCCGGCATGGTGGCCGAGCAGCAGATGCACGATGCCCGCCTCGCCGCAGGCCGCCTCCAGCGCCGCATAGCGCGCCCGCCGCGCCGCGGCGGCAGCGGGCCGCAGCCCGGCGAGCGTGAGGCATCGCGCGGCAATGCCGAGAGC
>DAHXNW010000025.1 GCA_027365195.1 Acetobacteraceae bacterium | reverse complement strand
ATCAGGCTCTATCCGCGCACCGCCATCACCGAGATCGTCGCCGACGGAGAGGGGCGCCGGGCGAGCCTGTCGGACGGACATGTATTGAGCGCCGATGTGGTGTTTTTCGCCACCGGCCGCATCCCCAATACCGCCCGCCTGGGTCTGGAGCACGCCGCCGTCGCCACCGGCCCCACCGGCGCGGTGCTGGTCGATGAGCAAGGCGCCACCAGCCAGCCGCATATCTACGCGGTGGGCGATGTCACCGACCGGATCAATCTCACCCCGGTCGCCACCGCCGAAGGCCATGCGCTCGCCGAGCGGCTGTTCGGCGCCGGGCCACGGCGCTGGAATTTTGCCGCCGTGCCGACGGCAGTGTTTTCCAGCCCGCCGATCGCGACCGTCGGGCTGAGCGAGGCAGAGGCGGCGGCACGGGGGCCGGCGGATATTTATCTCGCCCGCTTCACGCCGATGCGGCACAATCTTTCGGGCCGGACGCGACGCACGCTGTTGAAGCTGGTGGTCGATCCGGCCTCCGACGCTGTGCTCGGCGCGCAGATGCTGGGCGACGATGCGCCGGAGATCATCCAGGGGATGGCGGTCGCGATCACCGCCGGCGCGCGCAAGGCGGATTTCGACCAGACGGTCGGCATCCACCCGACGGCAGCGGAGGAGTTCGTGACGCTGCGCACGCGCACCCGGGTTGCGGGCGCCGCAGCGGCTGCCGAGTAGCGTTCGCTCTCGTTTCGGTGGATAAGCGGGGCCGGAGGGATTTCACCATGCTCGAACAACCCCGCATCTGGTCGCCGGACAGTTGGCGCGCACAACCGATCCAGCAGGCGCCGCGCTATGCCGACGCGGCGGCACTGGCGGCCGTCGAGGCGCGGCTGCACCGCTACCCGCCGCTGGTGTTCGCGGGCGAGGCGCGGCGGCTGCAAGCGGCGCTGGCGCAGGCGGCGGAGGGACACGCCTTCGTGCTGCAAGGCGGCGATTGCGCCGAGAGCTTCGCCGATTTCACCGCCAACGTGATCCGCGACACCTTCCGGGTGCTGTTGCAGATGGCCGTGGTGCTCACCTTCGGCGCCCGCGTGCCGGTGGTGAAGCTCGGCCGCATGGCCGGGCAATATGCCAAGCCGCGCAGTGCCGATCAGGAGACGGTGGACGGGCTGAGCCTGCCGAGCTATCGCGGCGATATCGTCAATGGCCCGGAATTCACCGCGCAAGCCCGCGCGCCCGATCCCACGCGGATGGAGAGCGGCTATTTCCAGTCCGCCGGCACGCTCAATCTGCTGCGCGCCTTCGCCTCCGGCGGCTACGCCGATCTGCATCAGGTGCATCGCTGGAACCTCGGTTTCGTCGCCCGCTCGCCGCTGATCGAACGCTATCGCGATCTCGCGGCTCGGATCGACGATACGCTCGGCTTCATGGCCGCCTGCGGCATGACCAGCCAGACCACGCCGCAGATCCGCGAGACCGATTTCTACACCAGCCACGAGGCCCTGCTGCTGCCGTATGAGCAGGCGCTCACCCGCGTCGATTCCACCACCGGGGAGTGGTATGCGTGCTCGGCGCATTTCCTCTGGGTGGGCGATCGGACCCGGCAGATCGACGGCGCGCATGTGGAATTCCTGCGCGGGGTGCGCAACCCCATCGGGTTGAAGGTGGGGCCGAGCATGCGACCGGAGGAACTGGTGCGGCTGGTGGAAATCCTCAATCCCGACAATCAACCCGGCCGTCTCACGCTGATCAGCCGGATGGGGGCGGAGCAGGTGGCGCGCAGCCTGCCGCCGCTGCTGCGCGCGGTGCGCCGCGCCGGCCAATCCGTGGTGTGGCTGTGCGATCCGATGCACGGCAACACCATCTCCACCGCCGCCAAGGTCAAGACGCGCAATTTCGACAGCATTCTGGCCGAGGTGCGCGGCTTTTTCGACGCCCACGCGGCCGAGGGCAGTTGGGCCGGCGGCGTGCACGTGGAGATGACCGGGCAGGACGTGACCGAGTGCGTCGGCGGCGCGCACCGGCTGACCGAGGCCGATCTCGGCGCGCGCTATGAGACCTTCTGCGACCCACGGCTGAATGCCGAGCAATCGCTCGAACTCGCCTTTCTCGTGGCCGAGGAGTTGAAGGCGCGCCGGATCGATGCGACTGCGGCCGCCGCGCAATGAACCCGACAGGGGAGGCATCGGCGCTCGACCGCGACATCTCCGGGCGTACGGACGCCTATTTCAACCGCACCCGCGCGATCGTCGGCCACTTCGGCGACAAGCGCGTCACCTACGCGGTGTTCCTGCGCCGCCCGGTGATCGCGGCGCCACGGCTGATGCAGGACTGGCTCGCGACGGTCGCGCAAGCGCGCGGGGCGGCGTTCAGCGTCGAGCTGATGCACCAAGAGGGCAGTTGGGTCGGTGCCGGCGAGCCGCTCGCCTATATCTCCGGCAGTTTCGCCCAACTCGCCGATCTGGAGACGATCTTTCTGCAGAAGATCGGCCCCGCCTGCGTCGCCGCCCACCATGCCTATCAAATGAGCCTCGCCCTGCCACAGGTCGCCTTCCTGGCGATGGAGGCGCGCCATTGCGCCGGGGCGGAAATGCAGGAGATGATGGCCTACGCCGCCGCCGTCGGTAGCGCCGCCGCGCAGCGCGAGGGGGCGCGCGGCTTCATCGGCAACGCGAACGATGCAACCGCGCACTGGTTCGGCAATCACGCCGGTTTCGGTACCATGCCACATGCGCTGATCGGCTACGCCGGCTCGACCTTGCGTGCGGCGGAGATGTTTCATGCCACCTATCCGGAGGAGGCGCTGACCGCGCTGGTCGATTACTTCGGCCGCGAGATCACCGACGCGCTGGAGGTGTGCCACCACTTCCCCGCCCTCGCCGCCGCCGGGCGGCTCTCGATGCGGCTCGATACCCATGGGGGGCGCTTCGTCGAGGGGTTGGATCCGGCAGAAAGCTATGCCGTGCTGGAGCGCCGCGCGCCGGGCGCCATCCGGCGCTATCGCAGCGACAGCGAATTGCGCGCCCTGGTCGGCACCGGCGTATCGGCGGCGGCGATCTGGCGGCTGCGCGAGGCGCTCGATGCGGCCGGGTTTCCCGCCGTGCGCATCGTCGCCTCTTCCGGCTTCGGGGTGGAGAAATGCCGCGTCATGGCCGACGCCAAGGCGCCGATCGACGTCGTCGGCACCGGCAGCTTCCTCCCCGACGCCTGGACCGAGACCTACGCCACCGCCGATATCATCGATTACGACGGCAAGCCGATGGTGAAACTGGGGCGCGAGTTTCTGCTGCGGCCGCGGTAGTCGGAGGTATTCAGCCGCGCACGCGTAGCGCCCGGCGCAGATCGCCCCAGCCGGCAGCGCTGCGGCCGTGCCGGGCCAGCAGGCGCAACTGCGCGGCGGTGGGAAAGCCGCAATAGGCACCGGGTGCGACCGCGCGTTCAACCTCCCTGCCGGCGGCGAGATCGTCCAGCACGGCGGCCAGCATCGGCACGGCGGCCTCGTGCAACCGCCGCGCCGCGTCGAGTGCGCTCACGCCTTCGGGCAGGGCGAGCGGGGCTTGGGCCAGAATGGCGCCGGCATCGATGCGTGCGACCAGGCGATGGATGGTGACACCAAAGCGCGGCGTTGCTTCGAGCATGGCGTGGATCGTCGGCACCGGCCCGCGATGGTCGGGCAGCAGGCCGGCATGCACGTTGAGGCCGCCGAGCGGCAGGGTCTCGATGGTTTCGGCGGTGAGGATCTGATCGCAATGGAAGGTGACGATCGCCTGCGCGCCGCTCGCCCGCAGCGCGGTGCGGAAAGCTGGGCTGTTCATGTCGGCAACGATCTGCGCGGGAATGCCGAGACGGGCGCAGAGTGGCGCGAGCGGCGTGCGCGCAGCACGCGAATCACGCTGAGGCAACACCCCGGCGGCGCGTGGCAGGACGAAATTGGCCAGCAGATAGGGCAGAAATCGCGGCCCCGAGTGGCGCAGCA
>DAHXNW010000327.1 GCA_027365195.1 Acetobacteraceae bacterium | reverse complement strand
CAGCCGCGCGAGCCGCTGGCGCTGCCGCGCGAAGCCGGCAACCGCGCGCCGCGCCTGCGCCAGAGCCGCCGGCGATGGCGACAGCACGACCTCCCCGGCGCTGCCATCCACCACCAGCACTGTCCCCGCCGCGGCTTGGCGCGCGAGCCTGCCCACGCCGAACACCGCCGGGATGCCGAGCGCGCGCAGCATGATGGCGGTATGCCCGTCGGCGCCGCCCTCCTCCGTCACCACCCCCGCGAGCCGCGCGGGGTCGAGGAGCGCCACATCGGCCGGGCGCAGATGCTCGCATACCAGCACGGCCCCCGGCGGCAGGGCGGTGAAATTGCGGAACGGCTGGCGCGTGAGGTTGCGGATCACCCGGCGGCCGATCTCGCGCACCTCCTCGGCCTGGCGCGCGAGGCTCGCCTCGTGCTCGGCACTCGCATGCCGCCCGGCGCCGGCGAGCACGGCGCCGGCGATCGCCTCCGCCTCGTCGAGCACGGCGGTCTCGGCGGAGACCAGCAGATCGCCGATCCGCCGCGCAATGCCGCGCGTCAGCCGCGACGGGCCGAGCATCCGCAGATAGGCGTCGAGCAGCGGGGCGAGTTCGGCCTGGCTGTCTTCCGGCAGCACGGCGAGGCGCGTGCGCAGCTTGGTCAGTTGCTTGCAGGATTGCGCGATCGCCGCATCGAGCCGGCGCTGCTCCGCCGCGATCGCCGTCGCCTGAATGCGCCGGCGGGTGACGATCGCCGGCGGCTCGGCGGCGCCGAAGGCCGGCCCGATCGCCACCCCCTCGGAGATCGCGATGCCGATGAGCCGGCGCTCTCCGGAGGCTGGCTGGCGGCTGGCCGGCCTGGTTTTGCTTCCCGGCTGCTTAGTCCTGCTCATCGAAGCCGGCTTCGATCAGGCTCGCCAGTGCCTCCAGCGCCTCCTTGGCATCCCAGCCCTCGGCGCGCAGCTCGACCTCCGCCCCCTGGCCGGCGCCCAGCATCATCAACCCCATGATCGAGCGCGCCGAGACCGTCTGGCCGTCCTTGCAGACCTCCACCGCGGCGCCGAAGCGCTCGGCGGCGGTGACGAAGCGCGCGGCGGCGCGGGCATGCAGGCCGCGCCGATTGCGGATCAGCAGCCGGCGCGCCAGCAGCGGGCCAGCCGGTGGGTCTGCCGGCCGATCGGCGCTCATTCGCAGTGCCGCGCTCCGCGCCCGTTCGCCATCATGTCGGAGGCGGAGGCGATGTATTTGCGCCCGGCGTCACGCGCGCAGGCCACCACCTCGCCGAGCGGCTGCGCCGAGCGCACCTTGGCGAGCTTGACCAGCATCGGCAGATTGACGCCGGCGATCACCTCGACATTGCGCTTGGTCATCATCGAGATGGCAAGGTTGCTCGGCGTGCCGCCGAACATGTCGGTCAGCAGCACCACGCCGTCGCCGGTGTCCACATGGTCGATGCAGGCGGCGATGTCGGCGCGGCGGCACTCCACGTCGTCCTCCGGGCCGATGCACAGGGTTTCGACATTGCGCTGCGCGCCGACCACGTGTTCCATGGCGAGGCGGAGTTCCTCGGCGAGGCGGCCGTGCGTTACCAGAACGAGTCCGATCATGGTGTTGTCTCAGGCCTCCTGTGCCTGAACGGCCGACGGCGGGGCGGCGGGTCCGAACCCGCCATCGGGCGAGGTCTCGCCCGATGCGAGTTCGCGATGCGAGACGCTGACCCGCCATCCCTGTTCGACAAGATACGCCGCAAGGCTTGCGATTATGTGAACGGAACGATGCCGCCCGCCGGTGCAGCCGACGGCGACCGTCAGATATTTCTTGCCCTCTTGCACGAAGCGCGGCAGCAACCGGAGCAGCAGGGTGCGGATCGTATCGATATAGATGGCGTAATCGGCGTCGGCTTCAATATAGGCGCCGACCGCCGCATCGAGCCCGGTATGCGCTCGCAAGGCCGGATCGTAATGCGGGTTGCGCAGGAAACGCGCGTCGAACACCATATCGGCCTCGCGCGGCAGGCCGCGCGGATAGGCGAAAGAGACCAGCGAGACCAGCAGCCCGCCCGGCGATTCGCTCGGCGCGTCGCCGGCGAAATGTTGCTCGATCAGCCGGCGCAGCCCATTGAGCGAGAGTTCGGAGGTGTCCACCAGCAGATCGGCGGCATCGCGCAGCGGCGCGGTCAGCCCCTGCTCGGCGGCGATGCCATCGCTCATCCGCCCATAGGGGGCCAGCGGATGGCGCCGGCGCGTCTCGCTGAAGCGCCGCAGCAGCGCTGCCTCCTCGGCCCAGGCGAACACCAGATCGACATGCAAGCCAGGCGTTGCGCGCAGCCGCGCCAGCGCCTGTAGCACCGCCTCGGCGCGAAAGCCGCGCGAGCGCGTGTCGGTGCCGATCGCGAGCCCCCGCTCGCCGCGCGCCACCAACTCGCCGATCAGCCTGAGCGGCGGATTATCCACTGCCTCATAGCCGAGATCCTCCAGAATGCGCAGAATGGACGCCTTGCCGGCACCCGACAGGCCGCTCACCAGCACCACGCGGCGTGGCTTGCCGGCGTCGCCGCCACTCAAGGCCGAGAGTCCGATGCAAACAGCCCGGCGACCTGCGCCACCCGGCCGCTGGCGCAATCGAGCGCCATCAGCACGCGATCCGGCGCCGAGGCGCCGGCCGCATCGAGCCGCAGCAGCGGGAGTGATCCCTCCATCGCATCGCCGGCGGGCAGCCGCGCGCCGATGCCGCCGAGATCGACCGCGAGCACGAGCCGCGCCCGCGCCAGATAGGGCAGCCGCAGGATGCCGAGGCCGCGCACCTCCAAAAGCCCGGCGAGCGCCACGGGTGCCGCGGCCCAGCCCGCCGCGATCTCCACCCGGTCATCGGCGACGAGGCGGCAGCCGGCGCGCAGCAGCCGGAGCGCGAGATCGGATTTACCGGCGCCCGATGGCCCGAGCAGCAGAACGCCCTCGCCGTCACGGGCGACACAGCTTGCGTGAACCTGCCCCTCGAAAACCCCGTAGCACTGTCCCTCGACCTGCATGGGCGGGCAATGTGACCGTTTCCAGCGCCGGAGGGAAGCGTCTTGTGGCAGATTGATGGCCAAAACATGTCAACATCGTCATCCGACGCATACCGGGTTAAACTCGCCGCACGCAATGCGTTCATCACATGGGAGACCTGATCCAAATGCGCGAAGATGCTCCTGATTCCCCCTCTCCCGGCTTTTCCGGTCGCCGGCTGATTACGCAGGGCAGCCGTTTCGAGGCCGAGATCGGCTATTCCCGCGCGGTGGTCGATGGGCGGTGGATTTTCGTCTCCGGCACCACCGGCTATGACTATGCGAGCATGACGCTCGCCGACGGCGTGGTGGCGCAGTGCCGGCAAACCCTCGCCAATATCGCCGCCGCCCTGGCCGAGGCCGGCGCGAGTTTCGACGATGCGCTGCGGGTGCATTACTATCTGCTGGACGCGGCGGAGTTCCCGCCCTGTTTTCCGCTGCTGCGCGCGGCCTTCGCGCGCTCCCGCCCGGCGGCGACGATGCTGGTGGTGGCCGGCCTCGCCGATCCGGCGATGCGCATCGAGATCGAACTGACGGCGCGGCGGCCCGGTTGAATTCATCGCGGTCTTGCCGCACACAGCCAAGCAGAAGCAGGACAGCAAGGCGCCGATGCAGATTTTTCACGATTGGCGGGCCATCCCGCCGGACGCACGCGGGGCGAGCGTCGCGCTGGGCAATTTCGACGGCGTGCATCTGGGCCATGCGAGCCTGCTGCGCGCCGCCCACGCCGCCCGGCCGGATGTGCCGCTCGCCGTGCTCAGCTTCGAGCCGCATCCGCGCGAATTGTTCCGCCCGGACGATCCGCCGTTCCATCTCACCCTCTCCGAGGCGCGTGCCGAGGCGCTCGCCGCGCTCGGCGTGAGTGTGCTGTATGAACTGCGCTTCGACCGCGCCTTCAGCCAGTTGAGTGCCACCGCCTTCATCGCCGAGGTGCTCGATGCGGGCATCGGCGCGCGCCATCTCGCCTGCGGGCCAGATTTCGCCTTCGGCCACCGGCGCGGCGGCGATGTGGCGCTGCTCGCGGCCAGCGCCGCCGAACGCGGCATCGGGCTTTCCATCGTCCCCCCGCTGCTCGATGCGCAGGGGCCGATCTCGTCGAGCCGGATCCGCCGGCTGTTGCAGGATGGCTACCCCGAGCACGCCGCCGCCGCCCTCGGCCGGCCGTGGAGCCTCCGCGGCGTGGTGGCGCATGGCGATGCGCGCGGGCGCACCCTCGGCTTTCCCACCGCGAACATCGCGCTCGGGCGGCATCTGGAGCCGGCGCGCGGCGTCTATGCCATCACCGCCCGGCTGCCGGACGGGCGCAGCGTGCCCGGGGTCGCCAATCTCGGCCGCCGGCCAACGGTGAACGAGGGGCCGGAGAGCCGGCTCGAGGCGCATCTGTTCGATTTCAGCGAAGACCTCTACGATCAAACGCTCAGCGTGTCGCTGCACGCCTTCCTGCGCGCCGAGCGCAAATTCGCCGGCCTCGACGATCTGCGCGCGCAGATCGCCGCCGACGCCGCCGAGGCCCGGCGCTATAGAGCATGATATGCTCAAGGGTGAGTCTGCACCGGCCCCCACCCCCACCCGGCCACCCACGACAGTATGCTGAATGGGTGGCCGGGTGGGGGTGCGGGCCGGTGCAGACTAAAGCTATCATGCTCTATTGCCGTCCAACCGTGAGATGCCGATGACCGAGTATCGCGATACCGTCTTCCTGCCCACCACCGGCTTTCCGATGCGCGGCGACCTGCCGGCGAAGGAGCCGGCGATCCTGGCGCGCTGGCAAGCGATGGGCTTGCAGGAGAGGCTGCGCGCGGCGGCGAAGGGGGCGGCGCCGTTCATCCTCCACGACGGGCCGCCCTACGCCAACGGCCATCTGCACATCGGCCACGCGCTGAACAAAATCCACAAGGACGTCATCAACCGCGCGCGCCAGATGAGCGGGCAGGACGCGCATTACATTCCGGGTTGGGATTGTCACGGCCTGCCGATCGAGTGGAAAATCGAAGAGCAATACCGCAAAGCCGGCCGCGACAAAGACGCCGTGCCGATCCTCGATTTCCGCGCCGAGTGCCGCGCCTACGCCGCCGAATGGATGCGCGTGCAGGAAGAAGAATTCCGCCGCCTCGGCGTCGAGGGAGACTGGGCGCACCGCTACGCGACGATGGATTTCGCCGCCGAAGC
>DAHXNW010000315.1 GCA_027365195.1 Acetobacteraceae bacterium | reverse complement strand
GCAGCGAGGATCTTCCAGGGCCGAGAATTCTTCTACCAGGTTCCTTACCGACATGCGGGCCTCCCAATTTCAAGGAGACTCCCTGAATCATACAAGATTCCATGCCGTCAAATGCCCGGCGATCTTCATGCGTAACCCCTGGAATAAGGGCGGAATTCGCTTGGTTCGGGCGCCTAGCGATGCCGCACCGCCAAGTGCCCCGGGAGGCTAGCGGCGGCGGATAGCCACCGCCGCAACGTCATCAATGTTGGAGCATGCACCGGAGGCACCTAATGCCGGACTGGACTCCCGCCAGTTTGCGACCGCCCCGCCCGGAGGATGGACCTTTCTCCTTCTTCGACTTCAACATAATTGTTGCGGCGGATGCCAACAGCCATCCGCCGCCTCGGACAACAAAATCCTTCGATAATGCCGTACGAAAATACCCATCATTGCAAAATGAACTCCAACAGCTTTGCAACAGCTATTCCGATGAGGCGCTTGCTGCCCTGGCCGACGCGCTCCGCGAGACCAT
This sequence comes from Acetobacteraceae bacterium, assembly GCA_027365195.1. Taxonomy (GTDB): domain Bacteria; phylum Pseudomonadota; class Alphaproteobacteria; order Acetobacterales; family Acetobacteraceae; genus DAHXNW01. The sequence continues at coordinate 2,327 of DAHXNW010000315.1, read as the reverse complement.
AAAGGGACGAGTGGGGCGCGGGCGCGCCCGGCTTCAGGCCGGTCATCCGCCGCCCGCGAATATTCGCGCGGAAGTGCAAGTGCGCAGGCTCCAAGGGAAAAGCGAGAGTGAAATCGCGCGCAGCATTGAGCCGCTTTTGCCGCCAGGGCAAAGCAAAGATGCTCTTCGTAAACGAGCAATGCGAGTTGTCGCTCAGGTTCCTGAACGCACGCGGGAGACTACCGGACGGCTAAGCTATAACCTGGCTCTTACATTGTGGGCTGTGAAGCGGGCCGAGCGGCAGCTGAAGGCCGCCGTCCGCCGGGGCGTGCTGAGCGAAGAGGAGGCCGAGCAGCGGCTCGAAGGACGGAAATCCCGATTTTTGTCCCGTGCAAGTAAGAGAAGACACCCATAGAAGGCAGAGCACCCCGATAGATTGAGGTGCCCCTATGAAGCCGACCGCTGCACAAACCGCATTTGGCTCTCACTCAATGCGGTCTAGCCGTAAGGCCGAATACATCCCCGATGATCCCCTACTGACCGCGCGCGAGGCGGCGGCGGAGCGCGGGCAGGCGCTTTCCACCTTCTGGCGCGACGTGCGCGCCGGCCGCGTGCCACCGGCCTATTATGTCACGCCGCGTTGCCCGCGCTGGCGCCGGTCGGAACTGCGCGCGGCGCTGGCCGCCTGCCGCGCACCGGCGAAAGGGGCGGGCGCATGAGCGCGCCGGTGCCCGATTGCCTGCTGCCGTATGGCGATAGGGTCGCCTGGGTGGCATGGAACCTGGAGCGGCGCCAGGGCGAGGCGCGCAAGGTGCCGCGCGATCCGCGCACCGGCGCCGGTGCGAGTGTATCGAACCCGGCAAGCTGGGGCACGCTGGCGGCGGCGCGGCGGTTGGCGGCGGCGCGCGCCTATCCGGGCGTCGGCATCGTCTCGGCCGCCGTGCCGGCGGTGGTGTTCCTCGACCTCGACCGCTGCCTTGATCCAGCAACCGGCGCGGTGATCAACGATGACGCAAGCCGGCTGCTGGAGTTTTGCGCCGGCAGCTACGCCGAGCGCACGCCGAGCGGCACCGGGCTGCGCATCATCGGCACCGCGCCGGCCATCGGGGCGGTGATCTCGCGCCGGGGCACCACGCAAGGCGGGCTGGCGCTGGAAATCTGTAAGGCGGCGCCGCGCTATCTGACCGTTACGGCGCAGCGCCTTGCCGCGCATCCCGACGCGCTGGCCGATATCGGCGATGCGGTGCTGGACCTGCTGCCCCTGCTGGGCAGCGCAACGGGTGCGACGGAGGCCGGTGCGGATGGCCGCGCGGATGCCGAACTGGTGCGCCGCATCGCCACCGGCGAGGGGTTGCACGCCGAACTCTGCGCCCTCGCCGCTCGCTATATCGGGCGAGGCATCGCCGCCGCCGCGACGGTGGAGACGCTGCGCGGGCTGCTGCTGGCCTGCCCGGAGGCGGCGCGTGATGCGCGGTGGCAGGACCGCTTCGCCTCGATCCCCGATCTGGTGGCGAGCGCTGCGGCCAAATACGCCGCCAGCGCAGGGCAGCGCCGGACTCTCGCAAGCCTGGCGTGCCGCCTGCTGCGCCACCGGCTGCCAGCAGCGGCGGTGCGCGAGGCGGTGCTGAGCGAGGCCGAAGCGCATGGCATCGATGCGGTGCGCGCGGAGGGCATTCTGGCATGGGCGGCGGCGCAGGAACTGGCACGCCGGGGGGTGTCCCATGCTTGACCGTGACCCGCTGGCGGACCTCGACCGCCTGAACGCCGAGGAAACCGGCGATGGTGCTTCCTCCGATCCGCGCGAGGTGGAAATCGCCCGCCTCGCCGCCCTGCCGTTCCTCGACTATCAGGCCGAGCGCAAGGACGCGGCGGCTGGGCTGGGCATTAGCCTCGGCGCCCTGGATAAAGCCGTGCGAGCCGAAAAAACCCGGCTGCGAGGGCTGGAGGCACGGCGGCACCGCATGAAGCCGCTACCCGCGCGGGGCGAAGTGCGCTGGCCTGCTGGCTGGGCGATGAAGACTGATGGCTTGTATGGACCGGCGAGCGGCGATGCCCCGCCGCCTTGGCTTGCCGCCCCGTTCGAGGTGCTGGGGGAAACTCGCGATCAGGCGGGCGAGGAATGGGGCATCTGGCTACGCTGGCGCGATGGCGACGGCACGCTGCACACCTATGCCATGCCGCATGCGCTGGTGATGGTGGAACCGGGACGGCTGGAGGCGGAACTGGTGCGCCGGGGCTTGCGCGTCTCGGCCGATCCCGCCGCGCGGATGATGCTGCGGCGCGCCTTGGGCGAGGTGCGCACCGGCAGCCGGGTGCGCGTCGCCTATGCCACCGGCTGGCAGGGCGAT
>DAHXNW010000305.1 GCA_027365195.1 Acetobacteraceae bacterium | reverse complement strand
GGGCGGCCGGGTGGGGGCGCGGGCCGGTGCAGACTTAATGAGCCATCATGCCGGCTGCTGCGCCAGGCGCTGCTCGGCGATCTGCGTCTTCATCGATTTCTGCAGCTTCTCGAAAGCGCGCACCTCGATCTGGCGCACCCGCTCGCGGGAGATGTTGTATTGCTGCGAAAGATCCTCGAGCGTCGTCGGGTTATCCTTCAGCCGCCGCTCGATGAGGATATGCCGCTCACGTTCGTTCAGGGTTTTGAGAGCATTGGCGAGCAGGGTCTTGCGCCCGGTCATCTCCTCGTGCTCGGCGATGGTAGTCTCCTGGCTCTCGCCCTCGTCCACCAGCCAATCCTGCCACTCGCCCTCGCTATCGGCGCGCACCGGAGCGTTGAGGCTGTGATCCGGCGCCGCGAGGCGGCGGTTCATGTTGATCACGTCCTGCTCCGGCACGGCGAGCATGTGGGCGATCTTGGCGACCTGCTCGGGTTGCAGATCGCCGTCCTCGATCGCCTGCATCTGCCCCTTCAGCCGGCGCAGGTTGAAGAACAGCTTCTTCTGCGCCGCCGTGGTGCCCATTTTCACCAGCGACCAGCTATGCAGGATGTATTCCTGGATCGCCGCGCGGATCCACCACATCGCATAGGTGGCGAGGCGGAAGCCACGATCGGGGTCGAAGCGTTTGACCGCCTGCATCATCCCCACATTGCCCTCGCTGATCAACTCGCCGACCGGCAGGCCGTAGCCGCGATAGCCGAGGGCGATCTTGGCGACCAGCCGCAAATGGGAGGTGACGAGCTTGTGCGCCGCCTCCAGATCCTCCTCATTGCGCCAGGCGAGCGCGAGGCGCAGTTCCTCCTCCGGCGCAAGCATCGGAAACTTGCGGATTTCCTGCAGATAACGCGTCAGATTGCCTTCGGGCGCGACGTTGATCACATTGGCAACCACGGCAAGGCTCCTTTCGTCGAACGATGGAGGTCCAACCCATATACGGCGTCGGGCCCCATCCGGTTTCACCGGACCGTCAACTGAATCCGGCTTTGAGCCGCATCTTTCCGATAGCGCCCCCATTCAGGCAGGCGTGTAGCGAAAAGCCAATAATTTAGTGTTGACCAAGCTGCAAACCATACCGTTCGGTATGGATGCTGTCAAGAAAAAGGCGCGCCCCCCACGCCGGCTGGCGCAGGGGGCTGGATCGACATTCAACGAATGAGGGTTGCTTGGAAAGCAACGCCGCGCCGGCCCGCACCCCCTATTGCGTCGGATGCGCCAACTCGGGATAGGCCCCGATCATGCTGGCGCCGAACAGCGGCTGATAGGCGCCCTGATGGCAGGTGGCGCAATTCACTTTCGGGACATCGCCGAGCGCGCCGAGGCGATAGGGCGGGAATACCCCCATCAGCGAACCGAGATACGCGTTATTCAGATCGCGCACCATGCGGATGCCATACCAGGCGGTCACCCGCTGCGGTGTGCTCTCCGCCCAATTCTCGAAGGCGCGGCTGTTGTGACAGAAGGTGCAGTTGACACCGAGAGACTCGGAAAAATGCATCATCAGCGCATAGGTCCAGTCGGTCTGCTTGATCGATGAACGATCGCCGGTCAGCAGGGGGGTTGCGGACTGCACGCGAATCTCTTCCTTGCCCAACAGGAACGGCGTCAGCGGGTCGCTCGGCAGCGAGGAATTGTTCGCGATCGGAGAGGGATGATTTTTGCCGGCAAAGCTCTGCGCATAGCCCCCCGCCACCGGCGGCGTCGGCTGCGTGTACCATACATAGGCCGGCACCGGCTGCCCGCGATGGCAGGTGTAGCAGGTGACACCCACCGCCTGCACATGGGCGCCCCAGTTGCCGTTGATGTGCTGGACCATCTGCAACATGCGCCGCGCGACGACCTTGGTGTATTTTTCGTCCGACGCCATGTTGGCCGGATTGTGGCAATAGCTGCAACCCTGCTGCGGTGCCACCCAGACGGTCATCGAAGCCATGAGGCGAACGAACTCGCCGATCGGCACATTGCTGAGCACTTTGACGTTCTTATAGACGGTCCCCGCCGCCGGACCCGAGGTGACGGTGGCACCCAGCGGCTGCGGCGCCTTGTTATCGGCGAGCAGCGCCTGCATGAACCGGGGATTGTAATTCTCCACCATCCCGACGCCCCGGTAGCCGCGCTGGACCACCTGCATCGGTGGCCGCTCGAACGTGCCGAAGATGATCGCCGCGGCAATGATGGCGAAAATGGCCGCCGATAGCCGAAGGGTGAAGCTCATTGTGGCGCTCCCGGAAGAGTGGCCGGATCGACGACCGCGGGCATCGGATGCGGATAGCTCGGCGCGACGCCGTGCTTCACCGCCCAGAGGAACCAGTTATCCACCGCGGTGCCGGTCAACAGAATGCCGATGCCCCCGGCCAACGGACAGAGCACGGCGAACCACCAGGCCCAGCGATGGATGGATTCGAACGTCGCGTTGAACCCCATCGTCCAGCGCCAGAACAGTGCCGCGCGCTCCGCCGCCGTGCCACGATCGGCCACCTGCTCGATCTCGCGCTCACCGCCATAGCGGCCCACCGCCAGAATGGTCGCGCCATGCATCGCGAACAACAGCGTGGAGCCATACAGAAACACGATCGAGAGCATGTGGAAAGGATTGTAGAACAAATTGCCATAACGGAGCGAGAACGATGCGGTCCAGTCCAGATGGGGGAAAATGCCGAACGGCACCGCCTCCCCCCAACTCCCCATCAAAATCGGGCGGAAGAAGCCGAGCACGAGATAGAGCCAGATGGCGGCGGCGAACGCCCAGGCGACATGCGTGCCAAGCCCCAGCGCGCGGGCCCGACGATAGACCCTGACCCACCACAGCAGGATCGAAGCGGTGAGAAAGAATCCCGCTATCTGCCACCAGCCGCCCTGGCTGAGCGGTGGCAGCAGACGCAGACCGAAGGAGGGCGGCGGCGGCTCCAGCGCGAGCCAAGGCAGTTGGCGGATGAACTGCACCGGGTTCCAGTTCACCGACGCCCACATATTCAGCCCAATGATCTCGATCGCGATGAAGCCGCAGATCAGCGAGGCGATTCCCGTGGTGCCGAGATAGATCGGCCCGATCTGCGCATCGCCGAACTTGCCGAGCAGATAGGAGTAGAACGGCTTGCCGCTACGCGCCCAGGAACCGCGTTCCAGCGGAATGCCCGGATAAGTCGGCCCGCGCACCTGAATGCGGGTGAAGATGTTCTGATATTCGGCCATGACGCTTCCCCTGATTCTCAGTGCCAGATCGGCATATTGAGCCACCAGCTCCACCACTCCGGCCAGCCGCGAGTCCAGAACGGACCGCTGATCAGAATGCACACCGCACTCCAGAACCCGGCGGAGAGCGCAAGGAACAGTCCGAGCCGGTGGATACCGAGCGGGCCGATGGAATAGCCGATGAGATCGCGGAAATAGGTGTTCTCGTGCTCGCCCGTCTTCATTGGCTCCCCGGCTTTCGGGTTGATCGCCGAGAGCACCAAGCCGCCATGCATCGAGAGCGCGAGCGTGGTGGTGAAGAAGAAGGTGATCGCCAACATATGTGCCGGGTTGTAGTGGAAATGCAGATACTGATAGCCAACGTTGGAGACCCAATCGAGATGGCTCAGAATTCCGTAGGGGAAACCGTTGCCCCACGCGCCGAGCAGTACCGGGCGGATCACCACCAGCGAGACATAGGCGAACACCGCAACGCTATAGGCGATCGGGATATGGTTGCCCATGCCGAGCTTGCGGCTGATTTCCCATTGTCGCAGCGCCCAGGAGGCGAAGGCGCCCACCGCGCAGACCGTGATCAGTTGCCACAGCCCTCCCGCGCGCAGCGGCGCGAGGCCGAGGCCGTAGCTCAGATCGGGCGGCGCGATGCTGATGCGCCAGATATCCCAGGTGCCACCGATGGCGGCTCCCCACACGATCATCGCGGTGCCGAGCAGGCTGAAGAATATCGTGGTGACACCGAAGAAACCCACGTAGAACGGCCCGAACCAGAAATCGAACAGATCGCCACCGATCAGTGTCCCGCCACGCACGCGGTACTTCTGCTCGAAACTCAGCATCGCCATGCTCGTACCCTCCGCCTGTACCGGGCGGCCATCCGCCGCCCGTCCTCCGCAGTCCGGGCGACGGGGGATGCCATCCGGCGCATCACCCCGTCCCCCTTGGTAAAGGTCTCGCTCGCTACTGGGTTTTCGGCGGTAACGGCGCCATCTGGCTGACCCCCGCCTGCGCCGCGTGCGGCCCATCGAGCCAATTGAAACGATCGGTGCTGAGCAGGATGAAGTGAATCACCAGCGCCAGCACGAAGAGAAAGACGAACAGCGCGACCAATGCGCGCCGTGGGTCGAACAGCAGCCATACACGCCACATGATCGCGCTCCCTATGCCAGATAGGTGATCAGATGATGCGCGAGCGGTGTTGCGCCATCCAGCCAGGATGTCGCATAGCCGTGCACGCCCGGCAGCCATGGACGCCATTGCCATACCAGAATATGGGCGATGATGGCGACGATGGTGAAACCAATGAAGCTGCTCATGAAGATACGATGGAATTCCTTCGCCTCGCCCTCCGTCAGCCCCGATATGGTGGTCCGTCTGTCTAAGTCGCTAGCCATGAACTTGGCCTCCGTGAAATGACCTTGCGGCCATGACCGCGCCCATCCCGCGCGGCTGGGATCTTCGTGGCGGCCACCCGCCACGATCGGCGCACCGGCGGACGTTGCCGCCTGGCGCGTGCGATCTGTTGCAGCAACGGCATGCGCCCTCGTCTCATGCTGGCGCTTCCTGCAATTCCGCGATCAGTGTCGCTTGCGCGCGTGCGGCACTCACGCATGCCTCGCCGGCCTGCCGGGCCGCACGCTCCACCTGCTCACGCAATTTTTTGGCGGCCGAAATGCGCAACAGGAACGGTGCGTTCCCAACCGCTTCGTCGAGCATCGCGAGCGCTGCCTCGTCCCACGGAAAAATCGCCGCCTGCCGCGCCGGCGTCGGCTCGACGCGATCCATCTCGGTGGCCAGCGGCAGGATGTTGAACAATGCGTCAAACAGCGCATTGCAGAATTCCTGCACCAGATAGGTGGCGCCGGCATAACCCATGAAGGGCGTGCCGGTCGCGCGGCGGATGATCGCGCCTGGAAAGGAGGCGGGAATGAAAACACTGCGTCCGCCCATCTCGGCCGCATACATCCTCTCGTTGAACGATCCGAACAGCACCAGCGGCGGGCTCGCGCGCAATTGTGCGCGCACCGCCGCGTTGTCCGGCTTCACCCCCGGCTTACGCGCCACCGAGAAATTGCACGGAATGCCTAGCTCGCCTTCGAGAAAGCGGCGCAAGCCGCGCTCATAGGTTTCCGTCGCCACCACGGCGAAACTGGCGGTCGCGAAGAAATCCTGCGTCACACTGCGCCAGAGATCCCAGATCGGCTTGATCGTGGTGTGTTTCTCCCGCGCGATGAAAGGCTCCGGATCGAGACCGGTCAACTCACCGAGCTTGCGCAGGAAGCGCGTGGTCGAAAAAATGCCGATCGGCGCATGCAGATACGGCCGGTCGAGTTCCTCGCACAAAAGCCTGCCGAATTCGTGATACATGCAGATGTTCACATCGGCATTCGGCAGCGTTGCAATCTCTTCCAGATGCGCGCCGAGCGGAAAGACGAGATTGATCTCGCAGCCGATGCCCTCGACCAGACGGCGCAACTCGGCGACATCGGATGGCATGTTGAAGGTGCCATAGATCGGGCCGATGATATTGACACGCGGCTTGGCACCAGCATTGCGCGGCGCGCGCGGACGCGGCTTCTTCGCGCCGAACTCGCTCCACAGCCAGTAGATCGCCCGATCGGCGCATTGCCACTGATCTTCATCGATGGTGCGCGGAATGAAGCGCAGCAGCCCAGAACCCTCCGGGGTGACACCGCCGCCGATCATCTCGGCGATACTGCCAGTGACGACAACGGCGGGCATGTCCTGGTCCTGTGTCGCATTGGCCCGGCTCATGGCACCCTCGGTGCCGCTCATCGAGAGCTGCTCCTCGGCGAGGCCAGTGACAACGATCGGCAATTCATGCGGCGGCAGCGCATCGGTGTAATGCAGCACCGCCGTCACCGGCAGATTCTCGCAGCCCACCGGGCCATCGATCACCACGCGCAGCCCCTTCACCGCGGTGAAGGCATAGACCGCGCCCCAATAGCCGCCAGCACGATCGTGATCGAGCACCAGCATCGCTAGACCCCCACCGGCTTGTCGGAATCGGGTCGTGCGGCGCGGCTGCGACGATAGCGCTCGCGCGCCGCCGAGCGATCCGCCGGCACGCCGCTCCAACCGCTGCCTGCGGCATCGCCGGTGCCGACAGTCTCGAAGAAATCGACCATCTCGGCGAAGCGATGGCGCCCGCGCGTCTGTGCCGCGACGATGCCGGCGAGGGCCGCAGCCCCGGCGGCGCCGAACAGCGGCCGCGCGGAAACCATGTTGGTGAAATAGATCGCCGGAATGCCGAGTTCCTTCGCCTGCTGCACCAGCGGCGTGGTGCCGAGCGCCAGATCGGGGCGCACCGCGCGCATCGCCGCCATGTCATCCTCGAGCGAGGCGCGATACTGCACATGCGCGCCATGCGCCACGAGCCACTCACGATCTGGCTCGCTCCACGTCGTGCGCGGCAGGGCGGTGCCGACATAAGGCACCTCCGCCCCGGCCTCGATCAGCAGCCGGGCAACCAGCAGTTCGGAGCCTTCATAGCCGGAAACGGTGACGCGCGCATCGATCGGATACGCATCGAGTGCGGCACGGATCGCCGGCAGCGCCTGCGCCTTGGCGGCGGCGATCGCCCCCGGCGAGACGCCTGCGGCGGCACCGATCGCCTCTAACCAGAGAGCGGTTCCTTCGACGCCCACCGGCCCCGAGCCGACCACCGGCCGTCCGGCGGCGGCGAATTCGCGCAGGCTCGCGACGTAGAACGGATGCACCGCGGCGACCACCGCGCAATCAAGCGCGGCATAGAGATCGCGCCATTCACGCGCCGGCAACTGCGGCGCCACACTCAGCCCCATCGGTGCGAGCAACGCGCCGACACCAACCGGATCGGCGGGGAACAATTCGCCCACCAGGGTCACACGGGGCCGCTCGTCGATCGCCTGGCGCGGCCGCTGCACCGGCCCCTGCTCAGCCTCGCCGCGCGCGCAGCGCAGCATCGCGCCGGCCAGCACGTCTTTCGCCTCGGCATGCGTCGGCACGCCGAAGCCGGGCACATCGATGCCAATGACCCGCACACCGTCGATCTGTTTAGGCAGCAGATCGAGCGGCACGCCGGAGGCGGTCGGCACGCAAAGATTGATGACCACGACAGCGTCATAGAGTTCCGGCTTGGCGGTCTCGATCACCGCGTTGCGGATGTCCTCGTATAATTGTCCACGCACCAGGGACTCGGAATTGAACGGCACGTAGCCAACGCTGCGCCGCGCGCCATAGAAATGCGAGGTGAAGGTGAGGCCATAGACGCAGCAGGCGGAGCCGGACAGAATCGTTGCCACCCGCCGCATGCGCAACCCGACGCGCAGCGAGCCGAATGCCGGGCACATCGATTGCGGCTGGTCATGCGGCCCGCGCGGATAATCGGCGAGCAAACGCGCCATCGTCTCGCTCTTGCCCGCCGCCTCCGCGGCCGCCAGCAGCGTTTCGCGCCCGCCGTGGCAACCACCGGCGGCAGGGAGATCGCCATCCATCACGGCTGCGCCTCATAGATCACTTCGAGCGAGGGCTTCAGTGCCGCCGTCTCCATGCCCATGTCCTCGGCGGTCGCCGGTTGCAGTACCACGCCGCGCCCGACCGCATCGCCCTTGAACAGACCGAGCAACCCCTCGTGCGTGAGCGGCGTCGGGCGCACCGGGGGCGCCTCGGCCGCCTCCTGCGCAAGCGCCTCGAACAGCGGCGCCCAGCGGCTGCCGGGCTGGCCGATGATTTCGTAATTCGCACTCTTGCGGCGGATATCTTCATCGGATGGAATTGCGGCGAGTACCGGAATGCCGGCGGCGGCGGCGAAAGCCTGCGCCTCGCCAGTGCCGTCGTCCTTGTTGATCACCAGACCGGCGACGCCGACATTGCCGCCGAGCTTGCGGAAATAATCGACCGCCGAGCAGACATTGTTGGCGACATAGAGCGATTGCAGATCGTTCGAGCCGACGACGATCACCTTCTGGCACATGTCGCGCGCGATCGGCAGGCCGAAGCCGCCGCATACCACGTCACCAAGGAAATCGAGCAGCACATAGTCGAAACCCCATTGATGGAAGCCGAGCTTTTCCAACAACTCGAAGCCATGGATGATGCCGCGCCCACCGCAGCCGCGCCCGACCTCGGGGCCGCCGAGTTCCATCGCGAACACGCCGTCGCGCTTGAAACACACATCGCCGATCTGCACTTTCTCGCCGGCGAGCTTCTTCTTCGCCGAGGTCTCGATGATGGTCGGACAACTGCGCCCACCGAACAGCAGCGAGGTGGTATCGCTCTTCGGGTCGCAGCCGATCAGCAGCACCCGCTTGCCCTGCTGCGCCATGGTGTAGGAGAGATTGGCCAGGGTGAAGCTCTTGCCGATGCCGCCCTTGCCGTAGATCGCGATGATCTGCGTCTGCTTCTCGGCCGGCGCGAGCGAGGGCGCATCCGGCTCGATCGCCGCCTCGGCCCGCAACGCCTCGGTCATGCCGTTGGATGTGGGCATGCCGTTGGAAGCGGGAGCAGGTCTGCCGTACGATGCGTTCATGAGCATGATCTCCAGTCCAGAATCATTTTCAGGCAGTCGGGATCGGCGAAAGCGGTGCGATAGGCGGCGGCGGCATCGAGTCCGCTGTGCCGATGGGTGATGAGGCCGTCGAGCGAGAGCCGGCCGGCCTCGATCAGCGCCGTGACGGCGGCAAGATCGGCCGGGCGCCATTCGGCGGCGATACGCAGCGAGGCCTCGCGCATGAAGGCCGGGGGAAAGGTGAAGGCGAGCGGGGCATGGTAGAAGCCGGCGAGCACGATCTCGCCGCCACGCGCCAGCCGCGCGACCAGCGTATCGAGAATCGCCGAATCGCCGCTGACATCGCAAATCCGCTGGTAGTCGCGCCGGCCGTCCTCGGCCGGGTCGAGCACGGTGTAGCCCTCGGCGCCCGCGCGCCGGCGCGGCTCGCGCTCCCACACCACCGGCGGCTCGTCGCCGGCGAGCAAGGCGAGTCGGGCGAGCAAACGGCCGAGCACGCCATGGCCGACGATGAGCTGCGGCGCGCCACCCTGCACGGCGATCGCGTGCTGCGCGGTGGCGGCGAGGGCGAGCAGCACGCCGCGCTCGCCGAGCGCCTCCCCGATCGGCAGCGCGCGCGCCGCCGGCACCACGAGCCGGCTGGCGGCGGCGCCGAACAGGCCGCGCACCGGGCCGAAGCAATTGGCGCCAGGGACGAACACCATCCCGCCAATCTCGCCCACCGCCGCCGCACCGAGGGCGGCGATACGCCCAACCGCCTCGTAGCCCGGCACCAGCGGATAGCCCATGCCGGGGAACGGCGGCATGCGGCCCTGCCAGAGCAGCCGCTCGGTGCCGGTGCTGATGCCGCTCCAGGCGACCTCGACCAGCATGTCGGTATCGCCGAGCGGGGCGAGCGGCAGGCGGCTGAGGGTCAGTCGCTCCGGCTCCTGCATAACGACGGCGATGCTGTCCATTGTCTCCCTCGGGCCTTCCCTGGGCCGTTCTTCAACTGTCAGACTAGAATGACAAAAAGCATTGTCAACAATTTTTTACAGTCACGGGGCTTCGGCCAGGATCACGCGCACCAGCAGCGGCATCGCTGTCGGTAGCAGCCGGCAGCGGGCGAAGCCGGCGGCGGTGAGCAATGCCATGCAGGCTTGCGGCGTGCGCGGCCTACCGCTGCCCATCGCCGCCAGATAGAAGCCGAAATATGCCGCCCCCATCGGCTCGGCGCCGCGCGTGCCGGCCATTGGCTCGGCCAGCAGCATCCGCCCGCCGCGCGGCAAGGCAGCGCGAATGGCGCCGAGCAGCACCAGCGCGGTCGCGTCATCGTGATCGTGCAGCACGCGCACCAAGGAGGCGACATCGGCCCCGGCGGGCAGCGGATCGGTGCGGAAATCGCCGCCGCTCACCACCGCGCGCGCCGCCAGCCCGGCCGCCGCGAAGCGCCGCCCGGCGCGCGCCGCGACCGCCGGCAGATCGAACAGATGCAGCCGCAACCCCGGCGCCCGCGCCGCCGCCGCGATCAGAAAGCCGCCATCGCCGCCACCGACGTCGAGCAGGCAGCGATGCCGGTCGAGCCGATAGGCGTCGAGCACCGCGCCCGCCACCAGCGGTTGCGAGGCGGCCATCAGATCGCTGTAGGCAGCGACCTCGCTCTCCTCCAGCGCGGCCGGCTGTGCTGCGGTCGCATAGGGCCAGTAGACGGCGAGCGCGCGCGGCCCGGCGGCGCCACGCAGCAGGGCGAGCGGGTCGCGCAGATCGGCGTAGAGCAGGTGATGATGGCGGATCATCTCGGCGAGGCCGGGATTGCCGAGCAGGGCCGCTCCCTGCGGCCCGAGCGCGTAGCCCCATGCCCCGCGCCGTGCCAGCAGCCGCAGCGAGACCGCCGCCTCGCACAGCAGCGCCGCGCGATCTTGTGGCAGATCGAGCCGGAGCGCGAGAGCATCGAGCGAGAGCGGGCCGGGGCGCAGCATCTCGAACAGCCGGCCCTGCACGCAGGCATAGAGCACCTGCGCATAGACGAAGCCGGCACAGAGATCGAACAACTGCCGCGCGCGGCGCCGCGCGATCGGGCGGGTGAGCGGAAACGCCGCCGCCCAGCGCTGAAACCGTGGATCGGCCAGCAGGCGCCCAGACCAGCCCTGCAACCAGCCAAGCCAGCCCGGCGCGCGGAGCGTCAGCGCCTCAGGCGGCGCGGCGGGAGATGTCATCGGGCAGCAGCCGCTGCACTTCGAGCAGGATCAGCCCACGCAGATCGCCCGCCCCCGGACAAGGCGGGATCGCTCCGATCGCCGAGGCGACCAGCCCTTTCAGCCGCAGCAGCGCGCCGCGCGCGCCGAATGCGGCAACGGCACTCGGCCGGCCCAGATGATGGTCCTGCCCGGCCGGCTTGCCCATCTCCTCCGGGCGCGCCAGCACGTCGCGAATGTCGTCGGCGACCTGATAGGCTTCGCCCAGATGCTCGCCGAAGCGTTGCCAGCCCGCCACCATCGCCTGGCCAACGGGCGCGCCGGCCGCTGCTCCGGCGGCGGCGGCGGCGGCGAACAGGGCGGCGGTCTTGGCGCGCTGATAGACGGCGAGATCCGCCTGCGGCTCGCACTCCCACGCCTGTCCGGCGACGATGCCGAAGGGCATGCCGGCGGCGCCGGCGACGATGGCGAGCAGCGCGCCGAGTCGCCCCGCGCCTTCTCCGCTGGCACCTTGTCCAAGCGTCTGAAAAGCCAGCACGATGAGCGCATCGCCGGTGAGCAGGGCGAGGTTCTCGCCAAAGGCGCGATGCACCGAGGGCTTGCCGCGTCGCATCGCCGCATCGTCGAAACAGGGCATGTCGTCATGCACCAGCGAGGCGCAGTGCAGCAATTCGATCGCCACCGCCGCCGCCTCGGCTGCCGCCGGATCGTGTCCGCCACAGGCGCCGGCGACCGAGAGGCAGAGGCGCGGGCGGACGCGCGCGCCACCGGGGAACACCGCATAGCGCAAGGCCGCCGCGAGGCGCGGCGGGCTGCCGCCGGTCGTGCCGAGTGCCACCTGCATCGCCTGTTCGATTCGCGTCATCGCGTCCATGCCGGCCTCCGCCCCACATATGTCAATTTATTTTGTCATGATTGACTGTCAGATTTAATTGACGAATAGTCAAGGTTAATCGTCAAGACCATTCGTCACTCCCACCCATCGGAGGCCGCAGCGTGCGCACTCAGCGAGTGGCCATCGTCGGCGCCGGCATCGGCGGCCTCGTCGCCGCCGTCGAACTCGCCCACCGGGGTCTCGACGTCACCCTGATCGAGCAGGCCGAAGCGCCCGGCGGCAAGCTGCGCCCGGCGCTGGTCGGCGGCGCGCGCATCGATGCCGGACCGACGGTGTTCACCCTCCGCCACGTGTTCGAGGAGATTTTCGCCGATATCGGCGAGGATCTCGCGGCCCACCTCACGCTGCGCCCGCTGGAGTGCCTCGCACGTCACGCCTGGAGCGCGGACGAGCGGCTCGACCTGTTCGCCGATGCGGAGCGCAGCGCCGAGGCGATCGGCGATTTTGCGGGGAGTGCCGCGGCAGCCGGCTATCGCCGCTTCTGCATTCGCGCGCGCCAGGTGTTCAAGAGCCTGGAGCAGCCTTTCATCCGCGCCGCCCGGCCGAGCCTTGCCGGGCTGATCGGCGCCGCCGGGATGCGCGGGCTGCCGGGGCTTGCGCGCATTTCCCCTTTCACCACGCTCTGGCGCGCCCTCGGCACCTATTTCCCAGACCCGCGCCTGCGCCAGCTCTTCGCCCGCTACGCCACCTATTGCGGCGCCTCGCCGTTCCTCGCACCGGCAACCTTGATGCTGATCGCCCATGTCGAGCAGGCGGGGGTATGGAGCGTCGATGGCGGCATGCACCGCATCGCGAGCGTGCTGGCGGATTTGGCCACGCGGCGCGGCGCAACGCTGCGCTATGGCGTGGCGGTCGCCGAAATCCTGCTCGCCGGCGGCCGGGCGGCGGGGGTGCGGCTGGCCGATGGCGCGCGCATCGCCGCCGACGCGGTGGTGCTGAATGCCGATACGGCGGCGCTGGCCGGCGGGCTGTTCGGCGCCGGGCCGGCCGCCGGCGTCGCGCGACGGGCGCCGGCCCGCTCGCTCTCGGCAATCACCTGGGCGATGCGCGCGCGCCCCGAGGGCTTTCCCCTGCTGCGCCACAACGTCTTTTTCTCGACCGACTACGCCGCCGAGTTCGACGATGTCTTCGCGCGCAGCCGACCGCCGCTCGCGCCCAGCGTCTATCTCTGCGCGGAGGACCGCGAGGGCGACGAGGCAGCCGGCGAAGGCGATGCCGAACGGCTGTTCTGCCTGATCAACGCGCCGGCGACCGGCGATCACCACCCTTTCGACAGCGCGGAGATTGCGGCATGCGAGAGACGAACCTGGGCGCTGCTGGCGCGCTGCGGCCTGCGGCTGGAGGTGCAGAATCGCGAGATCGCCACGCCGGCGATCTTCGCGCAGCGCTATCCGGCGACCGGTGGGGCGCTCTACGGCCCGGCGGGCCATGGCTGGCAGGCGTCGTTCCGACGGGCGGCCTGTCGCAGCCGGCTGGCGGGCCTCTATCTGGCGGGGGGCAGCGTGCATCCGGGGCCGGGCGTGCCGATGGCGGCGCTCTCGGGGCGGATGGCGGCGGCCGCTCTGCTGGCGGATGGCGTTTCGATGACGCCGTGCCGCCCGGTGGCTATGCCTGGTGGTATATCGATGCGCTCAGCGACGACGGCGCCCACGCGATCACCCTGATCGGCTTCATCGGCAGCGTGTTCTCGCCCTATTACGCCTGGGCACGCCGGCGCGGGGCGGCCGATCCACGGCAGCATTGCGCGCTCAACGTCGCCCTCTACGGCCCGCGCGGCAAGCGCTGGGCACTGACCGAGCGCGGCTCGGCGATGGTCGAAGCCCAAGCCCTCGGCATCGGGCCGAGCCGCCTCGCCTGGCGCGGCGATGCGCTGGAAATCGCCATCGACGAAATGACCTGCCCGCTGCCAACGCGGATCAGGGGCACGGTGCGGCTATATCCGGGCGCGCGCACCGAGACGCGGATCGCCCTCGATGCCGCCGGACGCCACCTCTGGGCGCCGCTCGCGCCCTGCGCGCGGGTGGAGGTGGCGCTCGACCGCCCGGCGCTGCGTTGGAGCGGTGCCGGCTATCTCGACCACAATGCCGGAACGGTGCCGCTCGAAGCGGATTTCACCCACTGGCACTGGTCGCGCGCCGATGTCGATGGCGCGACCGGCATTCTCTACGACGTGACGCGGCGCGACGGCAGCGCGCTGAGCGTGGCGCTGCGCGCCGATGCGGCGGGGCAGGTCGCGCCGATGGCCGCGCCGCCGCTCGCCATCCTGCCGGCGAGCGGCTGGCGCGTGGCGCGCGCCCCGCGCAGCGATGCCGGCCACCCTGCCACGGTGCTGCGCACGCTCGAGGATACACCCTTCTACGCCCGCTCACTGGTCGCAGCACGGCTGAACGGTGTCGCGGTGCAGGCGATGCACGAGAGCCTATCGCTCGACCGCTTCGCGCGCCCCTGGGTGCAAATGCTGCTCCCTTTCCGAATGCCACGCCGAAAGGGTTGACGTCAGTCAGGGTCCGGCGGCGGCTTGGCGGCTTTCTTATCCGCCCGGATGGTGCGCTGGATGGAGATCAGCTCAGCCACCGCGAGGCCGAGCACCAGCAGTTCGATCAGGATCCATTCCCATTTGCCGAGCCAGCGCATGCGTCACCTCAGGATGTTTCGTGCCGAGCGCGATGGTTTCAGTCTGCACCGGCCCGCGCCCCCACGTCAGTATACTGGAATGGGTGGCCGGGTGGGGGTGCGGGCCGGCGCAGCCTCAATTCAAATGCGTCGCGCTCAAGCCGGTCGAACAGCGCGATCAGCCAGGCCAGACGCTGATCGGCGCGCTGCCAGAGCGTCGGCGACGCCGCGCGCGGCGGCCTTGCCGCCGCTTCGACCAGAAAACGCACCGCAGGCAGCGGCGATGCGAGCGGCGTCTCACGAGCCTTCGCGGGCAGCACGGCACGGGCGAGCAGAACGAGCTTGCGCCGCCCGGGCACCACGGCACGACGCCTCACCGGGTCATGCCCCGGCTGCATCACGGCGCGGCCGATCTCGGCATATAACGCGGCGGCGGCGCGGATCGCCGGGCGGCAACCATGTGGCAGCCGGGCGATGCCCGGCGCGGCACGCGCATAGAGCGTCTCCGCAGCGGCGAGCAGCCGGGCGATCACCCCGGCCAGTGCCGCATCGAAGCGCGGCTGCGCG
>DAHXNW010000112.1 GCA_027365195.1 Acetobacteraceae bacterium | reverse complement strand
AAGCGCACTGCGCGCCGCCATCAGCGCCGCTCATCGCCGCCCGGAGGCAGAGTGCCTACCGCCGCTGCTCGCCCGCGCGAGCCTTGCGCCAGAGGCCGCCGCGCGTGCCGCCGCCACCGCGCGCCTGCTGGTCGAGCGGCTGCGCGCCAAGCCGCGCGGCGGCGGTGTCGAAGGGCTGATCCAGGAATATGCGCTCTCCAGCCAGGAGGGGGTGGCGCTGATGTGCCTCGCCGAAGCGCTCCTGCGCATTCCGGACATGGCGACGCGCGATGCGCTGATCCGCGACAAGATCTCGACCGGCGACTGGCGCGCCCATCTCGGCCACAGCCCCTCGCTGTTCGTCAACGCCGCCACCTGGGGTCTGCTGGTCACCGGCAAGCTCACCGCGACCAGCAGCGAGACGAGCCTGTCCGGCGCGTTGGCACGGCTGATCGCGCGCGGCGGCGAGCCGGTGATCCGCCGTGGCGTCGATCTCGCCATGCGGCTGATGGGCGAGCAGTTCGTCACCGGGCAGAGCATCGCCGAGGCGCTGGCGAACAGCCGCCGCATGGAGGCGCGCGGCTTTCGCTACTCCTACGACATGCTAGGCGAGGCGGCGATCACGGCGGCGGATGCCACACGCTATACCGCCGAATACGAAGCAGCGATCCACGCCATCGGCCGCGCCGCCGCCGGACGCGGCATCTATGAAGGGCCGGGCATCTCGGTCAAGCTCTCGGCGCTGCATCCGCGCTACTGCCGTGCCAAGCGCGACCGGGTGATGGGCGAATTGCTGCCCCGGCTGCGGGCTTTGGCGCTGCTGGCCAAAGGCCACGACATCGGGCTCAACATCGATGCCGAGGAGGCCGACCGGCTGGAACTCTCGCTCGATCTGCTGGAGGCGCTGGCGGGCGATCCGGCGCTCGCCGGCTGGAACGGCATCGGCTTCGTCATCCAGGCCTATGGCAAGCGTTGCCCCTTCGTCATCGACTGGCTGGTCGATCTCGCCCGCCGCAGCGGACGGCGGATCATGGTGCGTCTGGTCAAGGGGGCCTATTGGGATAGCGAGATCAAGCGCGCGCAGGTGGATGGGCTGGCCGATTTCCCGGTGTTCACCCGCAAGCTGCACACCGATGTCTCCTACCTCGCCTGCGCCCGCGCGCTGCTCGCGGCACCCGATGCGATCTTTCCGCAATTCGCCACCCATAACGCGCAGACGCTGGCCGCCGTGATGGCGATGGCGGGGCCGAATTTCTACGCCGGCCAGTACGAGTTCCAATGCCTGCACGGCATGGGCGAGCCGCTCTATGAAGACGTGGTGGGGGCCGACAAACTCGGCCGGCCTTGCCGCATCTATGCGCCGGTCGGCACGCATGAGACGCTGCTCGCCTATCTGGTGCGCCGGCTGCTGGAGAACGGCGCCAATTCCTCCTTCGTCAACCGCATCGCCGATGCCTCGGTGCCGGTCGAAGACCTCATCGCCGATCCGGTCGCGCGCGTGCAGGCCAGCAACCCACACCACACGCCCCATCCGGCGATCGCCCTGCCGCGCGATCTCTACGCGCCGGCGCGGGAGAACGCCGCCGGTCTCGATCTCGCCGACGAGCCGACGCTCGCCGCGCTCGATGCGGCGCTCGCCGAGAGCGCGCGCACCAACTGGACGGCGGCGCCGGCGGGCGGCGCCGGCACGTGGCAAGCGGTGTGCAATCCGGCCGACCGGCGCGAAGTAGTCGGGCAAGTGCGTGCGGCGACGGCGGGCGAGATCGACGCGGCAGTGGCGATGGCGGCCGCCTCCGGCTGGGCGGCAACCCCCGTCGCCGTGCGCGCCGCATGCCTGCGCGGCGCCGCCGAGGCGCTGGAGGCACGCATGCCGCTGCTGATCGGGCTGCTGGTGCGCGAGGCCGGCAAATCCTTCGCCAATGCGGTGGCAGAGGTGCGCGAGGCAGTGGATTTTCTACGCTATTATGCCGCCGAGGCGATGGCGACCCTCGGCCCCGAGCCCTGCGCGCCGCTCGGCCCCATCGCCTGCATCGCGCCGTGGAATTTTCCCCTCGCCATCTTCACCGGCCAGGTCGCGGCAGCGCTCGCGGCGGGCAATCCGGTGCTGGCCAAGCCGGCCGAGGAGACGCCGCTGATCGCCGCCGAGGCGGTGCGCCTGCTGCACGCGGCGGGGATTCCGGCCGATGCGCTGCACCTGCTGCCCGGCGACGGCGAGGTGGGTGGCGCGCTGGTCGCCGATGCGCGCATCCAGGGGGTGATGTTCACCGGCTCCACCGCCGTCGCGCGGCTGATCCAGCGTGCGCTCGCCGAGCGGCTCGGGCCGGCTGGCCAGCCGGTGCCGCTGATCGCCGAAACCGGCGGACTGAACGCGATGGTGGTCGATTCCTCGGCGCTGGCCGAACAGGTGGTCGGCGACGTCATCGCCTCGGCCTTCGATTCCGCCGGCCAACGCTGCTCGGCGCTGCGCATCCTCTGCCTGCAGGAAGACATCGCCGCGCGCACGCTCACAATGCTGCGCGGCGCGCTGCATGAGCTGGAGATCGGCAATCCGGCACGCCTCGCCGTCGATATCGGCCCGGTGATCAGCGCCGAGGCACGCGATGGCATCGCAGCCCACATCACGGCGATGCGCGCGCGCGGCCATCGGGTCGAGGCGCTCGCCCTGCCGCCGGAGGCCGCGCAGGGCAGCTTCGTCGCGCCGACGATCATCGAAATCGACCGCATCGCCGATGTCGAGCGCGAGGTGTTCGGCCCGGTGCTGCACGTGCTGCGCTACCGGCGCGAGGCGCTGGATGGGTTGATCGCCGAGATCGACGCCACCGGCTATGGCCTCACCTTCGGCCTGCACAGCCGCATCGACGAGACCATCGCGCGGGTGCTCGGCCGCATCGGCGCGGGGAATGTCTATGTCAACCGCAGCATCATCGGCGCGAC
>DAHXNW010000300.1 GCA_027365195.1 Acetobacteraceae bacterium | reverse complement strand
GCGCGCATCCTCGCGGTGCAGGAGAAATCCGGCTTCGTGCCCAACGTGTTCCTCGCTCTCGCGCATCGGCCGGAGGAGTTCCGCGCCTTCTTCGCCTATCACGACGCGCTGATGCTGCGCCCGGGCGGGCTCTCGAAGGCGGAGCGCGAGATGATCGTGGTGGCGAGCAGCGCGGCCAATCAATGCCTCTATTGCATCATCGCGCATGGCGCGATCCTGCGCGTGCGGGCGAAGCAGCCGCTGCTCGCCGATCAACTCGCCGGCAACTATCGCAAGGCGGACATCACGCCGCGCCAGCGCGCCATGCTCGACTATGCGCTGCGCGTCAGCCGGGCGGCCGAGCAGGTGGAGGAGGCCGATCACGCGGCCCTGCGCGAGGCCGGCTTCGATGCCGACGACATCTGGGACATCGGCGCGATCGCTGCCTTCTTCGCGATGTCCAACCGCATCGCCAACATGGCGAGCCTCAGGCCGAATGCGGAGTTTTACACCATGGGGAGGTAGTGTCGAGGGGGAGGTAGTGTCGAGCCTGCACCGGGCCGCCCCCCTCACACCGCCTGCCGTGCGCGCAAAGCCGCGGCGAGGGTGCCGTCGTCGAGCGCGTCGAGCGCGCCGCCCATCGGCATGCCGTGCGCCACCCGGCTGATTGCGATGCCGTGCGGGCGGAGCCGGTCGGTGAGCCAGTGTGCCGTCGTCGCGCCATCGACCGTCGCCGGCAGGGCGAGGATCACCTCGCGCACCTCGCCCGCCGCCACCCGCGCGAGCAGTGGCGCGGCGTTGAGATCCTCCGGTCCCACGCCGCTCAGCGCCGAGAGTGTGCCGCCGAGCACGTGATAGAGGCCATGATGCACCCCGGCGCGCTCCAGCGCCCAGAGATCGCCTACCCCCTCGACCACGCAGACGAGACCCTGATCGCGCCGTGGATCGGCGCAGAGGGTGCAAGGATCGACGCTATCGAGATTGCCGCAGCGCGCGCACGGGCGCACCGCATCGGCGGCATCGCGCAGCGCGGCGATCAGCGGCATGAGCCGCGCCTGTGGCTGGCGCAGCAGCCGCAGCGCCGCGCGGCGCGCGGCGCGCGGGCCGAAGCCGGGCAGCCGGGCCAGTTCGGCGATCAGCCGCTCGATCTCCGGACCACCCATTAGAGCATGATGCGTTGAAGTGTCGTCTGCACCGGCTCGCGCCTCCACCATTTATCTTCCCTTGGCACCGACGTCAGTATACGCGCATGGGTGGCCAGGTGGGGGCGCGGGCCGATGCAGACTAAAGTCATCATGCTCTAGCGCGCGATCAGAACGGCAGCTTCATCCCGGCCGGCAGGTTCATCCCGCCGGTCATCTGCTGCATCTCATCGGCGGTGATCTGCTCGATCTTGCGCTTGGCGTCAGCATGGGCGGCGACCACCAGATCCTGCAACATCTCGGTCTCCGCCGGATCGGCGAGCTTGGGGTCGATGCGCAGGCGGCGCATGTCTCCCTTGCCGTTCAGCGTGCAGGTAACGAGGCCGGCGCCGGCGCTGCCCTCCACCTCCAGAGTTTCCAGGCTGGCCTGCATCTCCTGCATCTTCTGTTGCATCTGCGTCGCCTGCTTCATCAGACCGGCCAGATTCTTCATGGTATGCTCTCCTCGGGGACTGTGATCTCGTCGGTCGTCTCGACCAGTTCGGTGGCTTCACCCGCGAGGGCCGGTGCGGCGGGCAGGCCATAGGCATCGGCTGCCGTATCGCTCACCGCCTCGATCCGCGCGCCGGGGAATGCCTGCAGAATGGCGCGCACCAGCGGATGCGCGGCCGCCTCGTCGCGCCGCAGCGCATCGGCGGCGAGGCCCTGCTCAGCGAGCGTGGGTTCGCCGCCGGCGGCGGAGAGGGCGATGGTCCAGCGCACGCCGGTCGCTGCCAGCAGCACCGCGGCGAGGCGGCTCGCGAGATCGCGCGGCGCGTCCGGCTCGGGGCGCAGTTCGATCACCGGCGGGGCGAAGCGCACCAGATGCACCGCGTGCAGCAGTTGCGCATGCAGCAGCGCCTCGCGCTCTGCCGCCACCAGCAGGGCGACCTCGCGAAAACTCGCCGGCATCGCCGGTACTGCGTCTGCCGCCGGTGCGGCGTGCGGCGCGCCATTCACCACCGCCCGCCCACCGCCGGGCGCCGGCGCGGAGGATGGTTCGGCGAGGCGGCGCACCAGATCGCCCGGCGGCGGCAAATCGGCGACATGGCAGAGGCGGATCAGCACCATCTCGGCCGCCGCCCGCCGGTCTGGTGCTGCTTCCACCTCGCCGATGCCTTTCAGCAGCATCTGCCAGGCGCGCGCGAGGTTCGGGATGGAGAGCCGATCGGCGAGAGCACCACCGCGCCGGCGCTCCGCCTCCGGCAGATCGGCAGAGTCGCGCAGGCTGGGGATGGTTTTCAGCCGGGTGAGGGTGTGCAGCAGTTCGAGCAGATCCTGCAGCAGCATCCCGGCATCGGCGCCGCGCGCATGCGCATGGTCGCACAGGGCGAGCGCCTCGGCCGGGCGGCCGGCGAGCACCGCCTCCAGCAGATCGAACACCGCCTGCCGGTCGGCGAGGCCGAGCATGTCAGCGACCTGGGCCGCCTGCACCACGCCATCGGCGGGTGCCTGCGCGATCGCCTGATCGAGCAGCGAGAGCCCGTCGCGCACCGAGCCGTCGGCGGCGCGCGCGATCAGTGCCATCGCCTCCGCCTCCACCGCACTGCCTTCGGCGGCGGCGATGCGGGCGAAATGGGCGGCCAACTCCACCGCCTGCACGCGGCGCAGATCGAAACGCTGGCAGCGCGAGAGCACCGTCACCGGCACCTTGCGCAGTTCGGTGGTGGCGAAGACGAAGCTCACGTGCGCTGGCGGCTCCTCCAGCGTTTTCAGCAACGCATTGAAGGCGTTGCGCGACAGCATGTGCACCTCATCGATGACGAACACCTTGCTGCGCGCCTGCAACGGCCGGAACCGGGTTGCCTCGATGATCTCGCGCACGTCATCCACCCCGGTGCGCGAGGCGGCGTCCATCTCGATCACATCGGGGTGCCGGTCGGCGAGGATCGCCCGGCAATGCAGGCAGACGCCGCACGGATCGGCGGTTGGCCCGCCGGTGCCATCGGCGCCGATGCAGTTCAGCGCGCGGGCGATGATGCGCGCCGTGGTGGTTTTGCCGACCCCGCGCACGCCGGTGAGCATGAAGGCATGCGCCACGCGCCCAAGAGCGAAGGCGCGGCGCAGCACGCGCACCAGAGTCTCCTGGCCGATCAGATCGTCGAAGCGCTGCGGCCGGTATTTGCGTGCCAGCACACGATAGGCCGCTGGCGCCGCATCGGGCGGGGCCAGTCCTGGGATGGACGGCGGGTCTTCGAACAAGCCGGACATGCGCGGCCTCTGCCTCAGCCGCGCGGGCGGCCACCTTCTGCTGGCGGTTGAGCGGGTGGGAGGCCGAAGCGACAACCCGGGCGGAAACCCGCTGCGGCTGCTTCCTTCCGGACCTGACCGGGTTGGCAGGGCGCTCGTCCGCCGCCGACCTCCCGCCACCGATATAGCACGTTCGCGCCGCTTGGCTACCCGTAGGTAGAGAGCTGGATGGGTCCACGACCGTTCGACTCAATTGACGCTCTGTGCGAGAGCAGGTAGATCGCTTAATCTTCCATTTGTTTATGAAGTGCTGCCTGTGATGGAGGGATGGCCGAGCGGCTTAAGGCGGCGGTTTGCTAAACCGTTGTGCGGGGTAAACCCGTACCGGGGGTTCGAATCCCCCTCCCTCCGCCAGCGTCTAAATGATTGATTTAACTAGATATTTTCTCTTTATCGTGGCGTCACAAGCGCCGGAAACTTGGCCCTCATTTCGCCGATGGTGTGATAGTCCGGTCCACAGAGACGGTCTCGGTCCGCCGGTAACGCGATGGAACCGCTGAATATCTCTCAGCGCCCCTTCACATGGTACCTGTCCAGTCAGCCCAGCGGCGCATCTTCAACGCGTACCGCGAACGAGGCACGCTCCACCTTCCGGCAGGGCGTCATGGTTTATGTTTTTTATCAGAGTGTTATACCACCCCGGGATGAGTCTGACTTTCGGAGGGATTTCCATTTGGCCTAAACTCTGACTCGATAGCCCTTGCTTGCGATTCGCAGGCTGGAGTTTGGCGGCATGGGCACGGCAGTGAAAGTGACACGTAGCGACTTG
>DAHXNW010000104.1 GCA_027365195.1 Acetobacteraceae bacterium | reverse complement strand
CAGTTCAATGCCCGAACTTATGTAGTCGAGCCGGCCTATCGCGACGACGGGCTTGGGTTATGGGAGTTCGACCCCCCCGCCGAGGCTGCCGCCGACTCCATCGACCTCATGATCGAGGCGGCGCGGCTACGCCAGGCGGCGGGCGAGGGCCGCGCCGACCGCCAGGCCGAGGAGACGGGGAGCGCACGTGCGCGTCCCTCGGCCGCGCCGGAGCCGGAGGGGGTGCTGCTTGCCCGCTATCCGGAATGGGACCGCAGCGAAGCGGTGGAGCGGCCCGACTGGACCAGCGTGCGCGCTGTGCCGGCCGTACTCGGCGACCGCCGACGGCTCGATGCGGCGCTCGACGCGGCGCCCGATCTGCGCCGGCGCATCGACCGTCTGGTGCGCGCCGCCCGCCCCGGCCGGCCGCGCCGGCTAAAGCGCCAGCGCGACGGCATGGAACTCGATATGGATGCGGTGCTGGATGCCGAGGTGGCGCGCGCTTCCGGTGAGTGGCCCGATGAGCGGCTGTATCGCGCGAGTGCGCTGCAGGCCCGCGATCTGGCGACCGTGGTGCTGGTGGATGTCTCGGAATCCACTCGCGCCGCCGCGGTGCTGGAAACCGAGCGTCTCGCGGTCGCTTTGCTGGGAGAGGCGATGGCGCGGCTGGGCGATCCGTTCGCGCTCCTCGCTTTCGCTTCCGACGGGCGGGCGCGGGTGCAACTGACGCGGATCAAGGATTTCGCCGCGCCGTTCGATGGCGCCGCCCGCGCCCGCCTCGCCGGATTATCGCCCGGCCTCTCCACACGGCTCGGCGCCGCGCTGCGTCATGCCGGCGCCGAATTGGCCCCGATACGCAGCTTCCGTCGGCTGGTGCTGGTGCTGACCGATGGCGAACCATCTGACATCGACGTGCCCGATCCGCTCGATCTGGTCGAGGACGCGCGCCGCGCCGTGCTCGGCCTGCGTGGGCGCGGGATCGACAGCTTTGCCGTGGTGCTCGGCGCCGAGGGCGCACCGACGGCGGCGCGCATTTTCGGCCGCGCCGGCCATGCGGTGCTGCAACGCTTGGAGGATCTGCCGGCGCGGCTGTCGGATCTCTATTTCCGCCTGTCGCGCCGTTGACGTGTGTGCCGCAGTCATCCTCTCGGATCTGCGTGCGCGATGAAGGCGGCGAGCGATGCCGCATCGCTGTTGCCCTCCATCGGCCCGCGCGCGCCCACCGCCAGCGCGCCTGCGGCATTGGCGCGGCGCAACACCTCGTCGAGCGGCAGATCCCGCAGCAGGCCGGCGAGGAACGTCGCCCCCGTGCAATCTCCCGCGCCGGTCGGATCGACCTCACGCACCGCGAAAGCAGGCGTTGTGATCCGACGTGCGTGATCGGCATAGAGCGTGCCGTGGCGCCCCGCTTGAGGAATACGCATCGCGTACCCTGGCCAAGAAAACCTTCGATCGCCGCGTCGATCGTGGCGCCGGGACAGAGAAAGGCGAGATCGGCCTCGCTCGGCATCAGAATGTCCGCGCGCGCGGCGATGCCTCGGATCGCCTCTGCCACACCGGGCTGGCGCAGCACTGGCGCGCGGATGTTGGGGTTCGAATGACAGTTGCGCGCCGGCCTCCATCGCCAGCACGATCGCGCGGTCGACGGTGCGGATCATGCCGGCCGAGAACAGCGAGGAGCCCATGATGTGAAGAGTGCGGCAATCGGCGAACAGCGTGGGATCGAGATCGCTTGCGGCAAGCCGGCCGGGGGCGGCGTCGGCGAGGTGGAAAATGAAGTGCCGGGTGCCGTCGGCGGCGTAGGTGACGAAGGCGGTTCCGGTGGTGGCGCCAGATACCCGGCGGATGGCCCTGGTCTCGACCCCATCGCGGCGCAGGCGCTCCAGCGCCAGCGTGCCGAATTCGTCCTCGCCGATGGTCGCGATCAAGCCGGTGGGAATGCCGAGACGCGCCGCCTGATCGGCGAAGATCGCCGGCGCGCCGGACGGATAGGGGCCGAGATAGCGCCCAGGCGCGGCGAAGGACTGGCCAACGGTCTCGGCCATGATCTCGACGAGCAACTCCCCGATGGTGACGATCTCGGGCATCGCGCTTCCCCCTGGCTCTTCGAGCGGCAGAGTGGCAAAAGTCATCGTCATGGGCAATCCATCGATTTTGACCGCATGCATCGGAGCATCGCATGAACATCGAAGCTGAGACGCCGCTCAGGCGGGCGGCGCGCAACCGGCTCGATCAGGCGGCCCGCGCCGCATGGCTCTATTATATCGCCGGACGTACGCAGGATGAGATCGCTGGCCAGCTCAACGTGTCGCGCCAGACCGCGCAGCGCCTGGTGGCGCGCGCGGTGGCGGAGAAACTGATCAAGTTCCGGTTCGATCATCCGCTCGACGCCTGCCTCGCCTGGGCCGAGAAGCTGACGCGGCGTTATGCGCTCGCAGTCTGCGAGGTGGTGCCTTCGGATGCCGGAGAAAGCAGTAGCCTCGCTGGGCTCGCGGTTGCCGGGGCGCAATATCTCGAAGGCTGGCTGACGCAGCGTCTGCCGCTGGTGATCGGGATGTCGACCGGGCGGACGCTGCGGGCATTGGCCGCCGAGGTTTCGCCAATGGCGGCACCGCAGCACAAACTGTTTTCGCTCTGCGGCACCCTCGCTGCCGATGGCCGCGCCATCGCCGCCGACCCCGCCATGCGCGTCGCCGAGCAAGTCGGCGCACAATATTATCCGATGACGCTGGCGCTCGCCGCCGGTTCGGTGGAGGAAAAATCGCTCGCCGGGCGGCAGCGCGCCTATAAAACACTGCAAACCTTGCAGCAGCAAGCACGCTGCCTGCTGCTCGGTGTGGCGCAGGTCGGCTGGCGGGCGCCGCTGCACCAGGGCGGCTTCATCAACGATGCCGAATTGAGCGAGTTGATGGCGGCCGGCGCGGTCGGCGAGATTGCTGGCTGTGCCTTCGATGCCGCGGGGGCGCCCGTGCGCGCGCCGGTTGCCGAGCGGATCAACGCGCTCTGGGCGGGGAGTGCGGCAAACGCGGTGCGCGTCGGCATCGGCGCCGGGCGTGAAAAACTGCCCGCGTTGCGCGCCGCCCTCGCCGGCGGGTTGCTCACCGGGTTGATCACCGACGAGACGACGGCAGAGGCATTGCTCGCGGCTTTAGATCGGCCTTGACACCGGTACGCCGTGCGTGTGTAATTTGCCCGGAATAAGGGCAAACGCCCGCTAAAACCCAGGGGAGGGACTACGATGAAGCGACACTCTGCCGCACGCGTCATCTCGGGCATGGCTCTGACCGTCGGCATGCTCGCCGGTAGCGCGTTCGCCGCGACTGCCGCGACCATCACCATCGCGACCGTCAATAACTCGCAAATGGTCGAGATGCAGAAACTCTCCCCGATCTGGGAGAAAAAAACTGGTAACAAAATAAACTGGGTGGTTCTCGAAGAGAACGTGCTGCGGCAACGCGCCACCACCGACATCAGCACCAAGAGCGGGCAGTTCGATATTCTCACCATCGGCTCTTACGAAACGCCGATCTGGGGCAAACAGAACTGGCTCGTTGCTCTGGATGATTTTCCTGCATCCTATGACATGGCTGATGTGTTTCCCTCGGTGCGGCAGGCGCTGACCGAATCGGGCCATCTCTACGCGGTGCCGTTCTATGCCGAGAGTTCCTTCACCTTCTACCGCAAGGATCTTTTCGACAAGGCCGGGCTGACTATGCCGACACAGCCGAAATACAGCCAGATCAAAGCCTTTGCCGATAAGTTCACGGATCGCGCACATCAGCAATATGGCATCTGCCTGCGCGGCAAGCCGGGCTGGGGCGAGAACATGGCCTATCTCGATACGCTGGTAAACACCTCGGGAGGTCGCTGGTTCGACGAAAAATGGCAGGCGCGGCTCGACAGCAAGGCGTGGCACGACGCGCTCACCTTCTATATCGATTTGATGCGCAGGGATGGTCCGCCGGGGGCTAATTCCAACGGATTCAACGAAAATCAGGCACTTTTCGCCACCGGGCATTGCGCCATGTGGATCGATGCGACTTCCGGCGCCGGTCTGCTGTACGACAAAAGTCAAAGCCAGGTTGCCGACAAAGTGGCATTTACCGCCGCACCGATCGATAAGACACCGAATGGCTCGCATTGGTTCTGGGCCTGGGCGATGGCCATTCCGTCCACCTCGAAGAACGTCGCGGTCGCCAAATCTTTCCTGCAATGGTCGACGTCGCGCGAGTATATTGAACTGGTCGGCAATACCGACGGCTGGACCGTAGTACCGCCGGGAACGCGTGCCTCCACCTATGCAAATGCGAATTACATAAAAGCCGCACCCTTCGCGAGTTATGTGAAAACGGCGATCATGACCGCCGATCTCGATCACCCGACGCTCAAGAAGGTGCCCTATACCGGCATTCAATACGTCGCCATTCCTGAATTCCAGGCGATCGGCACCACTGTCGGGCAAATGGTGGCGGCGGCTCTCACTGGGCAGATGACCGTTGCGCAGACGTTAAAGCAGGCGCAGGCGAGCGTGACGTCGACCATGGAACAATCGGGCTATACGCAATAATCGCCCGATCCGGCGGGAGGGTACGATATGCAGCGTGACGGACATTCCGCGGCACGCGTTCGTACCATCCCGTTGATCGCTCCCTCGGTCGGTGCGCTTCTGGTGTGGATGATCGTGCCGCTGGCGATGACGCTGTGGTTTTCGTTCCGACGCTATAATCTACTCAATCCGATGCTGACCGGCTTCGCCGGTATCAACAACTATCGCTTCCTGCTCCGCGACCCCGCGCTGCCTAGCATCCTGGTCATCACGGTGGTTCTGGTGCTGGCGGTCATGGTGCTCACCATCAGCCTTGGCGTGGTTCTCGCGGCTATTTTCAACACCGGTTTTCCGGGGCAGGGTATCGCGCGCGTGCTGATGATCTCGCCATTTTTCGTAATGCCAACCGTGAGTGCGCTAATCTGGAAAAACCTTCTGATGCACCCAGTGAACGGCCTGTTCGCCGGTGTGCTGCGCAGTCTCGGCTTTCCGGTGATCGACTGGTTCAGCAGTTTCCCGCTCATCTCGATCATCATCATCGTCACCTGGGAATGGCTGCCGTTTGCGTTCCTGATCCTGCTGACGGCGCTGCAATCGCTCGATGAAGAACAATTGGAGGCGGCGCGGCTCGACGGTGCTGGCACGATTGCCGTCTTCTTCTTCATCCAAGTGCCGCATATGGCCCGTGCGATCAGCGTGCTGGTCATGATGGAGACAATTTTCCTGCTCAGTATTTTTGCCGAAATCTACGTCACAACAGCCGGCGGTCCCGGAATCGCTACGACCAATCTACCGTTTCTCATCTATCAGCGCGCTTTGCTCGCCTTCAATATCGGTGGCGCCTCGGCCGCTGGTGTGATCGCGATCATCCTGGCCAATGTGCTGGCGGCGTTGCTGATCCGCACCGTCGCACGAAGGCTCGATGTATGAGCGGCGTTAAAACATGGTTGGCCGGCGGGGTCGCCTGGCTCATCGCCATCGTCAATTTCTTTCCGATCTTCTGGATGCTGCTGGCGAGTTTGAAGACCGAAGTGGAGGCAGTGCAAACGCCACCGCTGTTTATTTTTCATCCGACTCTTGCAAACTACCGTGACATTTTTGCATTGCAGGGTTATGCCGGATATGCCTTCAACAGCATCGCAATCTCGGTTCTGGCGACGCTGCTGATGCTACTCGTAGCTGTGCCAGCGGCTTTTGCGATGGCGTTCTATCCTGGCCGTTACACGCGCGATATTCTGCTCTGGATGCTCTCGACCAAGATGCTACCCGCTGTTGGCGTGCTGGTACCGATTTATCTTTTGAGCCGGGATCTCGGTCTGCTCGATACGCGTACGGCATTGGTTATCATTGATTTTCTGAGTAACCTGCCGATCGGGGTGTGGATGCTGTTCACCTTTTTTCGTGAGACGCCGAAGGATATCATTGAGGCGAGCCGCATCGATGGTGCCAACGTGGGCCAGACCATTCTCTATGTCTTGTTGCCGCTGGTGGCGCCGGGAATTGCCTCGACGGCGCTGCTCTCGGTCATTCTATGCTGGAATGAAGCATTCTGGAGCCTCAATCTGACAGCGCATAACGCGGCACCGCTGACTGCGTTCATTGCCTCGTTCTCTGCGCCGCAAGGGCTGTTCTGGGCACGGCTTTCTGCGGCCTCCGTTCTCGCGATCGCACCGATTCTGGCGTTCGGCTGGATCAGCCAGCGGCAGTTGGTGCGTGGGCTGACCTTTGGCGCGGTGAAATAATAATCGAACGACGGCGCATTAATCGGGAGTCTTGCGATGTATCTTGGAAAATACGATCTTCACGGCCGCGTCGGCGTCGTCACTGGCGCGGGCCAAGGCATCGGTCTCTGCTGCGCACAGGCACTCGGCGAAGCTGGAGCAAGAATCGTGTTGGCCGAACTTCTTCCAGAACGTATAGGGACCGCACAAGAAGCGTTGCGTCAGCACGGGATCAAGGCCGAGGGCGCAGTGCTGGACGTGACCGATTCCGCTGCGGTGGAAGCGCTCGCCGAACGCATCATGCAAGACCATGGCAGGATCGACATTCTTATCAATAATGCGGGCGTCGCGGTGAGCGATGTGCGTGCAGAAGATACGACGGATGAGCATTGGCGCATGCATATGGCGGTCAATCTGGACGGATTGTTTTATTGCTGCCGGAGCTTCGGGCGGCGGATGTTGGAGCGTGGCACAGGAGCGGTGGTGAATATCGGCTCCATGTCCGGCTTTATCGTTAACAAACCGCAGCCGCAGAGTTTCTATAACGCATCGAAAGCGGGCGTGCATCATCTCACGCGCTCGCTTGCCGCCGAGTGGGGCGGTCGTGGTGTGCGGGTCAATGCTGTCGCACCGACCTATATCGAAACGCCACTGACGCAGTTCGGGATGCAGAATGAAGCAATGTACAAAACCTGGCTCGAGATGACGCCGATGAACCGCGTCGGTCAACCTGAGGAAATCGCATCTGTTGCACTCTTTCTTGCCTCCGACGCAGCAAGCCTTATTACCGGGGCTATCGTGCAGGCTGATGGTGGTTATACGTGTTGGTGAAGGGAGTTTTCTCTTGAAACTCAAAGATAAGGTCGCGGTCATTACCGGTGGCGCGCGTGGGATCGGTGCGGCGATCGCGGAACGCTATGCCAAAGAGGGGGCCGTCGTCGTTATTGCCGATATCGACGGCGTGGAAGCCTCGCGTGTTGCGCAAGGGATTGGCGATCCGGCGATTGGCATTGCACTTGATGTAACGCAGCAGGGTCAAATCGATGCGCTGATTGCGCACGTTGTTGGTGTCAAAGGGCGTATCGATATACTGGTCAACAATGCCGCAGTATTCGATCTGGCGCCCGTGCTCGAGACGACGCGTGCGAGTTATCAACGGCTTTTTGCAGTCAATGTCGAAGGCTTGATCTTTATGCTTCAAGCCGTTGCGCAGCAGATGGTAAGCCAAGGTACTGGCGGCAAGATCATCAATTTTGCCTCTCAGGCTGGACGACGCGGGGAAGCTTTAGCCGGCATTTATTGCGCCTCCAAAGCCGCCGTAATCAGCTATACGCAAAGTGCCGCACTTAGCCTTATACCATATCATATCAACGTCAATGCGATCTCGCCCGGCGTCGTTGATACGCCTATGTGGAATGAAGTCGATGCTTTATTTGCGAGATACGAAAACCTGCCGATCGGTGAGAAAAAGCGGCAGGTGGGGGCTGCTGTCCCATATGGCCGCATGGGACGTACTGACGACCTTACCGGCATGGCTGTGTTTCTGGCTAGTCAGGATGCGGATTATATTGTTGGACAAACCTATAATGTCGATGGCGGAAATTGCCTGAATTGAAGCGCCCGAGGGATGCACTGAAAACTCTGGCAGAAGCGCGAGGCACCGCCTCGCCACGCGGGATCACCTCTATTTGTTCGGCGCATCCGCTGGTGATTGAGGCCACGCTGGCGGCAGCGCGATCGGGCGATCATGCCGTGTTGATCGAGGCGACATGTAATCAAGTCAATCAAGACGGTGGTTATAGCGGCATGCTGCCGGCGGACTTTGTGCGGTTTGTGCATAGCCATGCGGCGCGCAT
Organism: Acetobacteraceae bacterium; assembly: GCA_027365195.1. GTDB lineage: Bacteria > Pseudomonadota > Alphaproteobacteria > Acetobacterales > Acetobacteraceae > DAHXNW01. Next base: position 28,498 of record DAHXNW010000104.1, on the reverse strand, counting down.
TGGGCTGCCAATAGACCGCATCATCCTTGGCGGCGATCATCTCGGACCTAATCCTTGGCGTGGGCTCGGTGCGCAAGCAGCACTAGACAAAGCAGCTACTATGGTTGGTGACTATGCAGCCGCTGGATTTACAAAAATTCATCTCGATACCAGCATGCGTTGCGCCGATGATCCGCCCATTCTCAGTGAATCTGTAGTTGCCTCTCGCGCTGCGACCCTCGCTGTTGTGGCCGAGAAATCGGCGATGGAGGCCGGGTATTGTGCACCGCTCTATGTCATTGGCACCGAAGTGCCAGTGCCAGGCGGTGAATCGGAGGAGCTCACAGCCATCACGCCAACGAACTCAGCCGACGCACACCAAACAATCGTTGCGCATCACGCGGCTTTCGCTGAGCATGGGATTGCTGATGCAATAGAGCGTATCATTGCCCTTGTCGTGCAGCCGGGTGTAGAGTTCAGCAATACCAATGTTGCACTTTATAATTCATGCGAAGCTGTCGAACTCTCGAGTGTGCTCACCGCATATCCGGCCCTCGTGTTTGAAGCGCATTCGACCGATTATCAACCATCCAAACAACTCCGTGAACTGGTGCAGGATGGTTTTGCGATCCTCAAAGTCGGACCTGAACTCACTTTCGCCTTGCGTGCTGCCCTCTACGCGCTTGATGAGATTGCCGCCATTGTTGTTGATGAGACCGAGTTACTCAGGCATACGATGGAACGGCTGATGGTTATGTTTCCAAAACAATGGCAACACTACTGCCGCGGCGATGAAAATACAAAAAAGATGCTTCGGCACTACGGCTATAGCGATCGTATCCGCTATTATTGGAACGCCCAACCGGCGATTGTCGCAGTCGAAAAACTTCTAACTCTGCTTGCTGATAACGACATTCCCAAATCCCTGATCGCGCAATTTTTACCTGCGCTCCACGATCGTGTTTTATCCGGCCAAATTGCGGCACGAGGGCGCGATCTCGTGAAAGCGTCTATATCGGATGTTTTGGCACGCTACCGTTGGGCGACGTCTGGCTGAACGGTATCTCCAAAGGGAGGCATGACGAATGACGGCGGTCGCGATCCGAGGTGTACGCAAGCTATTCGGCCAAATCGAGGTTTTACATAGCGTCGATGTCGAAATCGACGATGGTGATTTCGTCATCCTTGTTGGTCCATCCGGCTGCGGCAAGACGACGCTGTTGCGTATGATTGCCGGACTTGAAGATGTGAGCCATGGAGAGATTTTGATCGGCGGCCGACGTGTCAATGACATTGCACCTAAAGCACGTGATGTCGCCATGGTATTTCAGAATTATGCCTTATATCCGCATATGACGGTGCGGCAGAATATGTCGTTTGCCCTGCGCCTGGCGCGCACGGCACGAGTTGAGATTGATAAACGTGTCGAGCGAGCGGCTGAAATCCTGGGGCTTGGTCAATTGCTCGATCGGTCGCCACGTCAACTCTCGGGCGGACAACGTCAGCGTGTCGCCATGGGGCGTGCTCTGGTACGAAATCCGCAAGTCTTTCTGTTTGACGAACCCCTCTCTAATCTTGACGCCAAATTGCGCGTGCAGATGCGCGCCGAGATCAAAGAGTTGCAGCAGCGCCTGAAGACTACGACAGTCTATGTCACCCATGATCAGATCGAGGCAATGACCATGGCGGATAAAATCGTCATCATGCGAAACGGCTATGTCGAACAGACGGGCGCACCACTCGATCTTTATGATCATCCGGCCAATCAATTTGTCGCTGGGTTTCTTGGTTCGCCATCAATGAACTTTTTAGACGGCGAAATTGCCGAAGGCGCTATGATTGCTGCCGACGGATTGCGCTGGCCTCTTCCAGAGTCGTTCGCGGCGCAACCTTTATCCGGGCGAAAGGTGGTCTACGGCATTCGCCCTGAGCATATCACGATCACGGAAGCGGGTATACCGGCGCGCGTTCAACTGGTCGAGCCGACGGGCTCGGAGACGCAGGTGGTGCTGCAAGCGAGCGGGAGTACGCTGATCGCTGCGTCGCGCGAGCGTATTATTGCGCAGCCCGGCACGATTCTGCATATCATGGTCGACCCTGCACGTGCTCATCTGTTCGATCCTGAGAGCGGCAAGCGCCTCGCTGCATGAAATCGCTGTATATGGATTGTCCGACAGCAGGAGAAAGGAGACGAATACCAACGGCCACGCGTGATGGCCGTTGGAACGTATCCCTCAGCGGTGGGTCGTCTTTTCGGTGGGTAAACCTTCGATCGGGCATTCCTCGGTGCCAACCGTCGGACGTGTGAAAGATTCTACCATCTCCCGCGTCGCATCTGGGTCGGTGATCCACTTCTTGTAGAAATCATAAGGGCAGGAGGCTTCGCCTTTGTTGCCATCGCCGGAGTTGATCATGCCGGTATAGCCGCGATGCAGGAGCTTAAACAGATGGTTCTCCGATTGTCCAGTACGCCGCGCGTCGCGGATCAATGATTTCGAGAGTGCTGCGTATTGGATGCCGTATTCCTCTTCACCGCATTCGCCGAGCGTGCGGCCATCGAATCCGATGATGGCAGAGTGGCCGAAATAGGAATATACGCCATCGAATCCAGCGGCGTTGGAGACCGCAACATAAGTATTGTTGGCCCAGGCCATCGCCTTGGCCATGATGATCTGCTGCTCCTTCGCCGGATACATATAGCCCTGGCAGCGTACAATCAATTCTGCCCCGCGCATCGCGCAGTCCCGCCAGATTTCCGGATAATTACCATCGTCGCATATGATCAGGCTGACTTTGAGGCCCTTCGGTCCCTCGGAGACATAGGTGCAATTGCCGGGATACCATCCCTCGATAGGCACCCAGGGCATGATCTTGCGATACTTCTGCACGATCTCGCCCTTGTCGTTCATCAAGATCAGTGTGTTGTATGGTGCTTTTTTGGGATGCTCCTCGTGCTGCTCGCCGGTTAGCGAGAATACACCCCAAACCTTTGCCTTGCGGCACGCCTCGGCAAAAATCTCGGTCTCCTCGCCTGGGCAGGTGGATGCTGTTGCATACATCTCGGCACTATCATACATGATGCCGTGCGTGGAATATTCCGGAAAAATTACGAGATCCATACCCGGGAGGCCGCTTTTCATGCCAACCAGCATGTCGCCGATCTTACGGGCATTCGCAAGTACTTCCGCCTTGGTGTGTAGACGTGGCATTTTGTAATTCACCACAGCAACGCCGATAGTATCATTGCTGCTGCTTATATCGCCATGTAACATGGTACCCTCCTTGTAAAAACGCGTGGTCGTAAATGCTAATGGGGTTCAGACCGCCATGTGCCGATGCACGATATCGTCGGTGAGACCGGCGATCTTTTCGGCAACGACGACGCGCCCTTTCTCCATCATCACGAAGGCACCCGCCGCACGGCGCGCAAACGCGACATTCTGCTCGACCAGAATGATGGTGATGCCAACTTCTTGATTGAGGCGCAGAATCAGCGTCTGGATTTCTTCGACGATATTGGGCTGAATGCCTTCGGTCGGCTCGTCGAGCAGCAGCAGTTTTGGCTCTGCGGCGAGCGCGCGTGCGATCGCCAATTGTTGCTGCTGGCCACCCGAAAGCACGCCTCCAGGCCGATCCAGATTCTGCGTTAGATAGGGGAACAACTGCGCGATGAGATCCGGGATGGCCCGCTTGCCGTCGGTTCGGGCAAAGGCCCCCATCAAAATGTTTTCGCGGATACTGAAATCCGGAATGATGTCGCGCCCCTGTGGCACATAGGCGATACCAAGGCGCGCGCGGCGGAATGCCGGGAGTATCGTGATGTCTTTGCCTTGTAGCATGATTCTGCCGGCCACGCGGTCCATAAGGCCGATGATCGATTTCAGCAATGTTGTCTTGCCAACTCCGTTGCGGCCAAGGATAGCGGTGATACTGCGATCGGCGATATCCATCGTTACGCCATGCAGCGCATGGCTGCGACCGTAGAAACTGTTCACCTCGCGCAGTGTCAGCATCAGACGGCCTCCGCGCTTATGCCGTAGGAGCCGAGATAGGCGTGGCGCACTGCTTCGTTACGCTCGATCGCGGTCATGCTGCCCTCGGCGAGTACCCGGCCGAGATGCATCACCGTAATCTGCTCGGCGATCTCGCGCACGAAGGCCATGTCGTGCTCGACCACCAGAATTGTGTGCTGACCGCGCAACCCTTTGATGATCTCGGCGGTTTTATGCGTCTCGTTCTGCGTCATGCCGGCGGTTGGTTCGTCGAGCAGCAGCAGTTTCGGGTTTTGTACGATCAGCATGCCGAGTTCGAGCCATTGCGTCTGGCCATGGCTGAGATTGGCTGCTGGGGTTTCGGCAAATTCGGCGAGACCGGTGAGTTCCAGCACCTCCTCGATGCGCTGACGGCGTGTGCGCGGGATGCCGATGCCGAGATTGCTTCGTATTCGTGGGTCGGTACAACTGGCGACATTGAGATTACCACGCACGGAGAAATCGCGAAACACACTCGGGATCTGGAATTTACGTCCGATGCCGGCACGCGCGATGCGATTGGGCGACCAGTTTGTGATCTCGGTCTCGAACAGGAACACCCGGCCATCGGTGCTGCGCGTCTTGCCGGAGATCAAATCCATCAGCGTCGTCTTACCGGCGCCATTGGCACCCAGCAGCACGCGCAATTCGCCTTCATGGACAAGCATCGAGACATTATCGACGGCTTTTACGCCAGCAAAAGAGACGCCGATGCCGTCGATCGTCAAGGCGACCGTCATGGCGCCTGGCCTCTTGGCACTTGAGCTTGCGGGATGACGCCGGGCGTGGTTGTTTTGCCAGAATCGGCAAAGCGGCGTTCCAGCCTCTCGCCGAAATCCTGCGCGAATCCTGCGAGACCGCGTGGCAGATAGAGTACCACCAGCACGAACACCACTCCGATGATCGCTTTCCATGCCTCGACAAAGGTCGCGGTTTCGCTGATGCTGGCTGCAATGACGTTTATCAGTATGGCGCCGATGCAGGCGCCGAGCAGCGACGCGCGGCCACCGAGCGCGGCCCAGACCACCATGGTGATCGAGAAGCTCAGATCCATGAAGGTCGGTGATGCGAACTCTGCGACGATTACATAGAGCATTCCGGCGAGGCCGGAGATTGCCGCCGACACGGTGAAGAAAAACAATTGATAGATCGGTACGTCGAAACCGAGATAGCGTGCGCGATTCTGGTCGTCGCGGATTGCTTGTAGAATCAGCCCGGCGCGTGTTTCCACCAGGAGTCGGCTACCCACCAAAGTCAGGATCAAAAAGCCCGCGACGAGATAGTAGGTTGCGCGGGCATATGGGTCGAAGCCGAATCCAGCCACATGGAACGTACCAAGATCGGTCAGCCCATTGAAACCATTGGTAAGCGGCTGTGCATCGATGACGACGAGGCGCACCAGCAGTACCAGGGCCAGCGTAATGACGGAGACAAAAACGCCGGCGATGCGTTTGCGAAAAACGACGAGGCCGAGCCCTCCCGCGAGCAACACGGGCAGCAGAATTCCCATTACGACGCCGAACCACTGCCATTGGAACGGTAGCCAGAGGAAGGATCCTCGATTGATGCAGCATAATTCCGTCGGCGCGCCGGGATCGGCGTTCCAGAGCATGAAGTCCGGCACCGGATGATCCGATCCCTGCTGCATGCTGGTGGCGCTCGCGAGCTTGAGTGACATCGCGAGCATGTAGGCCCCGGCGCCGAAAAACAGCCCCTGCCCGAGATTGAGGATGCCGCCATAGCCCCAGCACAGCGAGACCGCGACAGCGACGATGCCGAATACCAGGAATTTGGCGATCCGATTGACCCAGAAATCACCTAGCACCAGCGGTGCCAGCAAAATCAACGCGATGAAAAGAATGTAGGCGGCGCGGTCTAGTCTGCGTTGGGTGATCACGCTCAGCGGCCCTTGAACGAGAACAGGCCAGTCGGCTTGATGATGATGATCAGGATGACGAGGCCGAACACCACCGCACGCGCCAGAATATCGTTCGTCACGGCGGCCACCCCGCCATTCACCTGGCCGAGCAGTCCGGCCGAGAGCACCGAGCCGAGCAGGCTGCCGACACCGCCGACCACGACCACCATGAATCCGTCCACCACCATTGCGCTACCCATGTCGGGAAAGACGGTCTTGAATCCGGACATCATCACGCCGGCAACCCCTGCGAGACCCGAGCCATAGGCGAAGGTGAGCGCGTTGATCCGCTGCACGTCGATGCCGCAGGCCGCCGCCATGCGCGGATTGCGCGTGATGGCGCGCACCTGGATGCCGATGTCGCTGCGGAACATCAGCAGCCAGGTGACGAAGGTAAGAGCCGCCGTCACCAGAATGATGAACAGGCGATAGATGTTCACCTGATCGCCACCGATGCTGACGACGCCGGTCATCCATGCCGGCACCTTCACGTTCTGCAACCCCGGCCCGAGACCTCGGATATGGATGCCGAAGAACGACAGTCCGAATTCCAGCCGCACCGCCTGCTGCAGCAAGATCGCCACCCCCCAGGTGGCAAGCAGCGTATCGAGCAACCGTCCGTACAGCCGCCGCACCACGATACGCTCGATCGCCCAACCGAGCAGCCCGGTGATGACGAAGGCGAGCGGCAGGGAAGCGAGGAAGCCGATATGCAGCCACAGGCCGCCCATCACCGTGGTGTAGGCGCCGACCATCACCATCTCGCCATGCGCCATGTTGATGACACCCATCGCGCCATAGGTGATGGCGAGGCCGAGTGCGACCAGCAGCAGAATCGAACCGAGGCTCAGACCGATGAAGATGACATCAAACACGATGCGGTTCCCACATGCCGGTCGAAGCCACGGTGGATTCAGGACTTGCGCAGCTTTGCGACATCAAGACCATTGCGGGTACAGAAAAGATTGCTGTCTGTCTCGCCATAGGCGACATAGGGCAGCGGTTCGATCGGATGCGGATAGGCATTGACGATCTTGCCCTGGCCATCGGCCTGCCACTGCGCGATGCGGGGGGTCAGATAGGTATGCAGGTTATTCGGATCGACCGTCACATGGCCGCCCGGCGAATCGAATTCCTGACCGCGCACGCCTTCGCGCACCGCATCGGCGGTCGCCTTGCCGGCCTTCTCGACCGCTTGCTTCCAGAGAAATACCTGGAAATAAGAAGACTCCAGAGCATGATGCGTTACCGCTTTGGGGTCTTTGACGAAGCTACGATAGCGCTGGACGAAGGCTTTGTTGCGCGGTGTATCGATCGCCATGAAATAAGGGAAGGAGGTATAGCTGCCGACGGCATATTCCGGCCCCATCGCCGCGATCTCGATTTCCGACGTCACCGTCGCACAGATCGGCAATGTCTCGTGCGTTAGGCCCTGGTTCTTGTATTCACGATAGAACGCAACGACGGAATCACCGACGACGTTGGAGAGAACCGCATCGCAGCCCGAATTCTTGATTTTGTTGACCATCGAACCCCATTCGGAGTCCCCGAGTTCGAGATATTCGTCGGCGACATAAGTGGCGCCATTCTGCTTCATCAGGATTTTGCAGACCTTGGCCATCTCGCGCGGATAGATGTAGTTCGAGCCGACGATGAAGAATTTCTTCTTACCCAGCGTCTTGACGATCCAGGGGATGAAGTTCGAGAGCTGCTGGTTCGGCACCGCGCCGGTATAGACCACGTTGCGCGAACATTCGAAGCCTTCGTAATACGTTGGGTAGAAATACATCGCGTCATGCTTCTCGAACACCGGCAGCACCGCCTTGCGGCTGGCCGAGGTGTAGGAGCCGAACACGGTAACGATCTTGTCGCCGATGACCAGCTTCGAGGCTTTCTCGTTATAGGTTTTCGGATCGGAGGCGCCGTCTTCCAGCACCGCCTCGATCGGCCGGCCCATCACGCCACCGCTGGCGTTGATCTCGGTAATTGCCATCATCGTTGCGTCGGACAGCGATTTCTCGATGATCGAAAGGCCGCCGGTGAGCGAAAACAGCACGCCCACGCGCAGCGGCTCGGCAGCGGCGGCGCTGCGGTGAAAAAAATATGGCATCGCCAGGGTGCTCGCCCCGATGCCGCTGGCTTTCAACAAAGATCGGCGATTCAAACTCATCGTGGCTCTCTCCCCGAAATATGCATGCGCGCGGCACTAACCCGGACTGCGGCGTTAGCCGGGCCCGTAGAAAAAACAAAAAAAGCCAGGGAAGCCCTGTTCGGGCTTGCCTGGCTTCGATGCCATGCGGAGCAACAGCGCTGGTGCCCCGGCGTATGGTGCGAGCGTTCCGCTCAATTCACCACGAGATCGTTCTTAGCGGAGTTTCGTTGGCGAGTTCAAGACTTCATTTGCATTGATGATCGCGAGCGCCATCTCCTCGATCGGCACGCGCTTGGACATCGCCTTGCGACGGATCGTCTGATGCGCCTCTTCCTCCGACAAGCCCTGGGCTGCCATCAAGATCGATTTGGCGCGCTGGATGTTCTGCAACCCGGCGAGCTTGCGCTCGACCTTCTGGATGTGGCGCGCCGCCGCCTGGCGTTCGAGCCACAGGCTGCGCGCGACGGTCAGTTGCGTGAGCAGACCGAACGGCCGCACCGGCCGCTCGATCACCGCATGCGCGCCGGCGTCGAGCACGATTTGCAGGATCGAGGGATCTTCATAGCCGACCACCGCGATCAGCGTCGGCGGAGCGCCGTTGAAACTGCGCAGCAGCCGCTGGATCGGCGCCCTGCTCTCATGGTCGATGGCGAGGACGACGACATCGGCACTCTCCGCCGCCTCCGGAATCGGCCAGACCGGCTCGACCTGACAGCCGACGCGGCGCAGATGGTCAACCAGATCGACACCCTCGGTGTCGGGTGCATGGATCACCTGCACCCGCAGGCCGCGCAGATCGCGCAGGATCTGGATGGACATGGCGCGCCCGTCTCACACAGGGTCGGTGCGGGCGGCCGCCAGTGTGGCGATCCCGTCCGAGGACCAGTCATCCAGGCTTTGCAGCATCGAATACGGATCGGGGCGCACGCGCACGCCGGGGTTCCAGACGATCTGGAAACGACCCTCGGCGTCGAGCCGCGCCACGCGGGGCCAGAGATAGGCGTGGTTGTTTTCCCGATCGATGCGCACCCGCCCCTGCGGGGCAGCGAACTCGATCTCGCCGAGTTCCGCGAGCACGCGATCGGGCTCCGCGTTGCCGGCCCGCGTGATCGCCGCCGCCGCCAGATAGACCTGGAAATAGGCCGCCTCGGCCGCCGCCGGCACCGGTGCGTCGGCGCCATAGCGGGCCTTGTAGGCGGCAACGAAGCGCCGCGCGGTCGCGGTGCCCAGCGTCTCGAAAAACGGGGCAGCGGTGATATGGCCCTCGGCAACCTCCGCGGACATCTCCGCGACCTCCGCCTCGCTGGTGGTCAGGCTCGCGATCGGGCGGCGGGCGGGGTCGAAGCCGGCGGCGCGATACGCCTCGTAGAGACTGGCGGTGCTATGGCCGACGACGGTGGAAAAGATGACATCCGGCGCGCTTTTGTGGATTTCCGCGATCACCCGGCCGAAATCGGCGACGCCCGCATTCAGCGGCACATAGATCTCATTGACGATCTTACCGTGATTCTGCCGCACCAGATCGGCCATCACCCGATTCGACTCATACGGATAGACATAGTTCGAGCCGACCAGCAGAAAGCGATTGCCGAAATGCTCGAACAGAAAGCGCGCGAGTTGCAGCGAGTTCTGGTTCGGCGCCGCACCCGTATAGATACAGTGGCGCGAGTATTCGAACCCCTCATATAGGGTTGGGTAGAACAGCAGCCCGCGATAAGATTCGATCACCGGCAGCACCGCCTTGCGGCTGCTCGACATATAGCAGCCGAACACCAGCCGCACGCGATCCACCGTGAGGAGATGTTCGGCGAGCGCGCGGAATTTCTTTGGGTTGGACTCCGGATCATACACCACCGGCTCGATCGGCCGATCGAGCAGGCCGCCCGCCGCGTTGATCTGCTCGATCGCCAGCAAGGTTGCCTGGAGTTGCGTGCGCTCGACACCGGCGGTGACACCGCGCTGCGAAAACAGCACCCCGACGCGCCATGCCTGTCTCGCCTGCGTTGCCTCGTCCATCGTCCGACCGCTCTCCACCAACTCTCCCGCAGCCGCATACACCGGGAATGGCGCTTCAGGCCAGCGTGCGCGCCGGTATTACGCCGGCGGGCCGAGCTGTTCGATCAGATCGGCGATACGCATCACCCGGCTGATGCCGGCGAGCGAGGCGATGGCGGCCTGATGCGCGGCGGGGGAAAAATCGGCGCAGCCGTCTTCCAGCAGAATAGGAGAGAATTCGCGGATATGCGCATCGCGCAACGTCGCCGCGACCCCGCCATTGGTGACGATGCCGGCGAAGGCCAGCGTTTCGATGCCGGTCTTGCGCAGCAGGAAGTCCATACGGCTCATGTAGAAGGCGGAATAGGCGATTTTTTCCACCAGCAGATCGGCCGGCGCGAGCGTCTCCACCAGCGCCTGCCCCCAACTGCCCGGGGCGAAATCGCCGCGTGTCAGAAACGGTCGCAACGCGCGCAGATGGGCCGCGATCAGCGGCTCGCCCCGACGCCCCGGCACCAGGGTGAACTGCGTCGCGATCACCCAGCCGCCCGCCGCCCGGGTCGCCGCCACCAGCGGCCGCAAGCGCTCCGGCAGGGCGGCGATCGCGGCGCTCGATTGTCCGGCGCGCCCATACGCGCCATCGGGGTGCAGAAAATCGTTCTGCAGATCGACCAGCACCAGCGCGAAACGGTCGGGCGGCCCAAGGGTCTGGCTCATGGTTCGATGCCTTCGAGAATGACGTTGCCGAAGCGATCGACCCGCGCCCGCAGGCCCCGATCGACGAAGATGGTGGTGTCCGCCTGCTCCAGCACGGCGGGGCCCATGACGCAGGCATCGATCGGCAGTGTCGCGCGGTCGAACACCGGCGCCGTGTGCCAGGCGCCATCCGCGAACACCGCCCGCGTGCCGCGCCGGGCTTCTTCCAGGCTGCCACTCTGCGGCGCGAGGGCGGCGAGATCGAGCTTCGGCCGGCGGCCGATGACGGCGACGTGTAGGTTCATCACCAAGGGCGCGATATCCGCCAGCACCCCCCCATAGACGGCGCGGTAGCGCGTGGCGAAGGCCTCGGCGATGGCGCCTCGGTCGGGCGGTCTGGCATCCTGCCAGTCCAGCTTCACGGCGACGCTGTGGGTCTGGCCCTGATACAGCATATCCAGGCCGACCGCGATCTCGCGCCCGGTGAACGCGACGCCCGCGCGTTCCAGCAGTGCGGCACCCTCTGCCGCGCAGCGCTGGATTTCCCTATGCAGGGCAGCGGTGTCGAGGGCGGCGAGCGGGCGGTTGAGGGTTTGGACGAAATCATGCCGCATGTCGGCGATGACGCAGCCGAGCGCGCTGGTCACGCCGGGAAAGCGCGGCAGCAGCGCGCAGCGCAGCCCGACTTCGCGCAGCAGCGCCCCGGCGTGCAGCCCGCCGCCGCCGCCGAAGGGCATCAGGGCGAAATCGCGCGGATCATGCCCGCGCTCGATCGACACGAGCCTGATCGCCCCGGCCATGCGGCTGTTCGCGACGCGCAGGATCGCCTCCGCCGCCGCCTCCGCCGTGAGGCCGAGCGGGGTTGCGACGTCGCGGACGATCGCCGCCCGCGCCGCCGCGACATCGAGGGCCGCGAGCTTGCCGCCGATCGGCCGCTCGGCGTTGATGCGCCCGAGCAGCACCTGCGCGTCGGTCAGCGTGGGGCGTTCTCCGCCGGCACCGTAGCAGGCGGGGCCGGGGATGGCGCCGGCCGATTCCGGGCCGATCTGCAACAATCCGCCGCGATCCACCCAGGCGATGGAGCCGCCGCCGGCGCCGATGGTGGTGATCTCGATCATCGGCGTGCGCACCACGAGGCCGAAATCGAGGCTGCTCTGCGCCGCGATCGCGGTCTCTCCATTGGCGATCAGCGAGACGTCGAAACTGGTGCCGCCGACATCGCCGGTCACCACATTGGCGAAACCCGCCGAGGCGGCGATATGCGCCGCCGCGATCACCCCGGCCGCCGGGCCGGAGAGGGCGGTGCGCACCGGCCGGGCGCGGGCGTCGGCGACACTCATCACCCCGCCGTTCGACTGCACGATGAGCAATTGTCCGGTGATGCCGGCGGTGGCCAGATCCTGCTCCAGCCGGTCCAGATAGCGTGCCACCACGGGCTGCAGATAGGCGTTCAGCACGGTGGTGGAGGTACGCTCGAACTCGCGGATTTCCGGCAGAATGTCGCTCGAAATCGTGACGTAGTCATTCGGCCAGAGGGCGCGCAGCAACGCGCCGGCGCGGCGCTCATGCGCCGGGTTGGCATAGGCGTTGATGAAGCACACCGCCAGCGCCTCCACCCCCTCGGCCAGCAGCGCGCGGGCTTCTGCGACGAGGCTGTCCTCGTCCAGTGGCGTATCGATGCTGCCGTCGGCGCGGATGCGCTCGGCCACTTCGCGCCGCCGGTCGCGTGGCACCACCGGGGTGAACTGCCCCCACAGCCCCCAGGTGCGTGGCCGGTCGCGCCGGCGCATCTCCAGCACGTCGCGGAAGCCCTCGGTGGTGAGCAGTGCCGCCTTACCGCCGCGCCGCTCCAGCAGCGCATTGGTGCCGACCGTGGTGCCATGCACGATGGTGCGGATGTCGCCAGGCGCGAGATCGGCGAGGCCGGCGAGAAAACCCTCCGCCTCGCGCCCGCGCGTGGACGGCACCTTGCCGATCCAGCAGCGACCGCTCGCCTCGTCGAGAAAGAACAGATCGGTGAAGGTGCCACCGACATCGACGCCGACGACCAGCGACGCCCCGCTCACGCGCCGCACTCCCCGGCCAGCGTACTATAGCCGAGCGCGAGATCGGCGGCGATGGCGGAGGGCGCGCGCTCGGCCGCCGGGCCGTAGCCGCCGCCGCCGGGGGTTTCGAGCCGCACCCGCTCGCCGCGCGCGAGCGAAAAGCCGACCAGCTTGGCGCCGAGCGGCGGTGTCACGTCGCCCGCGCGCGTCAGCACGGTGAACCGGTTGAGCGCCCCCGGGCCGCCGCCGCACACGCCGGGTGGGGCGAAGCGGGCGCGCTCGCCGAACAGGAACACGTCCGCATGTGATTCTAGCAGTTCGATTTCATAGATCGCGCCGAGGCCGCCGCGCTGCCGCCCGGCGCCGCCGCTATCGGGCCGCAACGCCCATTGCCGGAACAGCACTGGATAGGCGGCTTCGAGAATTTCCACCGGCGGGATGGTGGCGGTGGAAATCGGCGCGTTGCCATGGTTCAACCCGTCGCCCTCGGGATGGCCGCCATGGCCGCCACCGAAGAAGGAGAACATCACGAAGCGCCGACCGTCGGCGCGATGGCCGGCGATCGAGAGCGCGTTGATGGTGCCATAGGCGCAGCCGTTCACCCGCTCCGGTGCGGCCTCGGCGAGCGCCACGAAAACGACGTCGATCAGCCGCAGGATGGTCTCGGTATAGCCGCCCACCGGCTTCGGCCAGCGCGCATCGAGCAGCGATCCCTCGGCGATGATCACCTCGACCGGCTCTAGCACCCCGGCATTCGCCGGCACGTCGCGAAACACATGCTTGAGCGCCACGTAGCAGGCGGCGATCGCGGTCGAGCGCGCGATGTTGAGCGGCCCGAGACAAGCAGGCGCGCTGCGCGAGAAATCCAGCACCAGACGCTCGCCGGCGATCGTCAGGTCGAGCGCGATACGCAACGGCGTGTCGCTGGCGCCGTCGTTGTCGAGGAAATCCTCGGCGCTGTAGTGGCCGTCGGGCAATTCGGCGATATTGGCGCGCATCAGCCGTGCCGCGCGGGCGCGCAAGGCGACGAAAGCCCCGGCGACGCTCGCCGCGCCATGCTCGTCGAGCAGCGCATCGAGCCGCTTGGCGCCGAGATCGAGCGCATTGATCTGCCCGTGCAGATCGCCATAGGCACTGCCCGGCAGCCGGCTGTTGGCGAGCACGATGTCGATGATGTCGGAGCGCAGCACGCCGGCGGCATAGAGGCGCACCGGCGGGATCAGCATGCCTTCCTGGAAGCACTCCCGCGCGCTCGGGTTGTAGTTGCCCGGCACATTGCCGCCGACATCGTGCCAATGGCCGACCGAGGCGAGCCAGCAGAACAGCGCGTCGTCACGGAAATACGGCCGCACTAGCTTGAAATCCGACAGATGCGTGCCGCCGTCATAGGGGTCGTTGAACAGGAACACATCGCCCTCGGCGAGATCGCCCGTCTTCGCCGCATGCCCGATCACCGCGCGTACCGCATAGGCCATCGCGCCGACGAAGATCGGCAATCCCGCCTTGCCTTGCACCAGCGTCTCGCCGCTCGCCGCGTCGTACAGCCCGTGACTCGCGTCGCGCGCTTCGGCGATGGTGGGGTTGAAGGCGGCGCGGAACAGGCTCGCGTCCATCTCGTCGGCGATCTGTTCCAGCCTGCCTTGCAGCACCGCGAGCGTCACCGGATCGAGCATGGTTTCAAAGCCCCAGATAGGTTTTGCGTAGATCGGGATCGTCGAGCAAGGCCGCCGCGTCGCCCGCGAGCGCCATCGTGCCGTTCTCCAGCACATAGCCGCGCGTGGCGGCGAGCAGCGATTGCACCACGTTCTGCTCGACGATCAGGATAGCCGGCCCCGCCGCGCGCAGCGTGGCGATGAGCGCGAACATCTCCTCCACCAGCAGCGGCGAGAGACCGAGGGAGGGTTCGTCGAGGATCAGCAGCAGCGGCTCCGCCATCAGCCCGCGGCCGATCGCCAGCATCTGCTGCTCGCCGCCCGAGAGCGTGCCGCCGGCCTGGCGGGCGCGCTCGCGCAGACGCGGGAACAGCGTGAACACGCGCTCCAGGTTGCTCGCCCGCCTGTTTCGCGCGCGGCGATAGCTGCCGAGTTCGAGCGTCTCGCGCACGCTCAGATCGGGAAAGATCCGCCGCCCCTCCGGCACATGGATCAGCCCGCGCGCGACGATCGCCGCCGGGTCGGCGCCGGTGATGTCTTCCCCGGCAAACCGCACCCGTCCGGCGGTGGGCCGCAGCAGACCGCTCAGCACCCGGTTCAGCGTGGTCTTGCCGGCCCCGTTGGCGCCGAGCACGGCGACCACCTCGCCCGGCTCGACCGAAAGATCGATGCCACGCAGCACGGCGAGCGCGCCATAGCCGGCGCTCAGGCCCTCAACCTCAAGCAGCATGGCGGCCCAACCGCGCCGCGGCGCCATGGCCGAGATAGGCTTCCACCACCCGCGCATCGGTGGCGATCTCGGCCGGGCTGCCGCGCGCGATCACGCTGCCGTGGTTCAGCACGCACACGCGCGCGCATAAATTCACCACCGCCTGCATCACATGCTCGATCATCACGATGCCGACGCCGGAGTCCGCGATGGCGCGCACCAGCGGCAGCAAGTCGGCGATCTCGCTCGGGTTGAGCCCGGCCATCACTTCGTCGAGCAGTAGCACGCGCGGGCTGGTGGCGAGCGCGCGCGCCACCTCCAGCCGCTTGCGCCCGGCGAGCGTGAGGGTGCGCGCCGGCTGATCGAGCCGGTCGGTGAGACCGAGCCGGCCGGCCACCGTGCCCGCTGCCGCCAGGGCCGCGGCGCGGCGCGGCTCATGCAGATGCGCGCCGATGGCGATGTTTTCGCGCACGCTGAGCCGGCCAAAGGGCTGCACGATCTGAAACGTGCGGGCGAGGCCGCGCGCGCAGATCGCCTCCGGCGGCAGCCCGGTGATCGCAGCGCCATCGAGCCGCACCGTGCCGGCGTCAGGCGCGATGAAGCCCGAGATCAACCCGAACAGCGTGGTCTTGCCGGCGCCGTTCGGCCCGATCAGCCCGAGGATTTCGCCCGGCGCGAGGACGAGCGAGGCATCCCGCACCGCGTGCAGGCCGCCGAAACTTTTGCTCAGTCCGGCAACCTCAAGCATCGCGGCGCCCGATGCCGGCGAGGCCGGCCGGCAGAAAACGCAGCATCAGCAGCAGGATGACGCCGTAGAACGCCAGATCGAGGCCCGGCGCATGGCCGCTCACCCGCTTTGCCGCCTCGCCGAGCAGATGCATCAGCACCGCGCCATAGAGCGCGCCGAACGGCGTGCCGAGCCCGCCGATGATCGGCGCCAGCAGGGCGGCGATCGACATCGCCGGGCCGAAGCCACCGCCGCTGTCGACGAACAGAAAAATTTGCAGATAGAATACCCCCGCGGTGGCGGCGAGGGCGGCGGAGAGGGTGATCGCCTGCGTCTTCAACCGCACCGGTGCCACGCCGAGCGCCTGCGCCGCCGCCTCGTTCTCGCGTAGCGCCAGCAGCCGGGCACCGAAGCGCGAGCGCTCCAGCCACAGCCCGAGCAGGCAACTGCCGACCACCACCAGCCAGAGCAGCGTATAGGGTATGCGCGGATCGGCGAATTGGAACGTCGCGGCGCCGCGCCTGAGCGGCACCAGCAGGCCGAACCCGCCGCCGGTGAAGGCGAAGGCGGCGACCAGGATGCGCGCGAGTTCGGCGAAGGCCAGCGTCACGAGGGCGAAATAGGAGCCGCGCAGCCGGTAGCGGAACACCAGCCAGCCAACCGCCGCGCCGAGCGCCGCCCCGGCGCCGATGCCGAGCGCCGCCGCGAGCCACGCATTCACGCCGAGACGGATCTGCAACACGCCGCTGGCGAACGCCCCGGCGCCGAAAAACAGCGCCTGGCCGAAGGAATACTGCCCGCCATAGCCGCCCAGCACGTTCCAGGACTGCCCGAGCAGCGCATAGAGCAGCACCAAGGTCGCGCTGGTCAGCCAGAAACCGCTGCCGGCGAGCCAGGGCAGTACACCGAGCGCGGCCAGCACGGCGGTTCCTGGAAGGAGAGCCTTCACGCCGCCCGCGCCCCGAACAGGCCGGTGGGGCGGAACAGCAGGATCAGGATGAACACGGCATAGATGCCGAGCTGCCCCAGGCTCTCACCGAGATAGAGTCCGCTCACCGCCTCGATCACCCCGAGCAGCAGCCCGGCCAGCAGCGCGCCGGGCAGGCTGCCCATGCCGCCGAGCACCACGGTGGTAAAGGCGATCAGGACGAAGGCGTAGCCGACTTGCGGCGTGACGTAGAAGCTCGGCAGCAGCAGACAGGCGCTGGCGGCGACGCAGGCGGTGCCGATGCCGAAGGTGATGGCGTAGATCCGCTCCACGCGAATCCCGACCAGCCGCGCCCCCTCCGGCTCGCGCGCCACCGCGCGGATGGCGCGGCCCAGATCGGTGCGCGCGAGCATCAGCCACAGCGCGCCGGCCAGCAGCAGCGCCCCTGCGCAGGCGATCAGCTTCGGCACGCCGATCACCGCGACGCCGAAATCGATGCTCTCGCCGGCGAGCGGCAAATCGATGCTGCGGGTGGTCGAGGTGAAGGCGTAGAGGGCGAGATTATCGAGCACGATGGCGAGACCGAGGGTGATCATCAGCACGTTCTGCTCGCGCCCATGGCTCGCCGGGGCGACGATCCAGCGCTGCACCCCATAGCCGAGGGCGAAAAACGCCGGCATCAGGATCGGCAGCGCCGCATAGGGGCTGATGCCGAGCAGGCTGTAGAGAAAATAGGCCGCATAGAGCGCCAGCATCAGCAGACTGCCATGGGCGAAGTTGATGATGTGCAGCACGCCGTAGATCAACGTGAGGCCGAGCGCCACCAGCGCGTAGACAGCCCCGTTGGTCAGCCCGTCGAGCACGGCCGGCAGCAGCAGATCCCAAGCCATCGGTGGTTAGCCGGCTGGACGCGGGTAGACGACCTTGGCCGACGCATATTGCGCCGGATAGACGACGGTGATCTGGCCGTTCTGGATCTGCGTGTTGATCGGCTGCGCGCCTGCATTCTGTCCATTCACGAAATGCGTCGGCCCATAGGGCATGATGGTGTCGCTGTAGCTCGACGCGGCCATGGCGGCGATGACTTTGGCGCGATCGGTGCTCCCGGCGGCCTCGATCGCATGCGCCAGCACGCGGGCGCCGGCGTAGTTCAACATCAGCTCATAGGTCAGATCCCAGCCGCGTGCCGCGACGGTCTTGCGGAATGCCTGCGAGAGCGGCTTCAGCGGATCGTACCAGTTGTTGCAATCCATGATGTATTGCGCCGGTGCGGGATATTGCTGCGCGAAGGAGGGGTTGGAGGCGGCGCCGCCGAGAATGGCGTAGGTCGCGACCTTCGGGCGCACGTGCTGCTGCGCGAAGGCGCGCGCCATCAGGATGAATTCGTTCTTGTAGTTGGACGGGATGATCAGATCGGGGGCGGCCTTGCGCACACGGAGTGCGATGGTGGTGAAATCGCGCTGCGGCGTCGGGTGGCTCAGCGAGTCGAGCACGGTGAAGCCGAGGCCGGGCAACTGGGCGGCCAGCAGCTTCGCCATGCCGCCGCCGAAGGCGCCGTCCTCATGCACGATCACCACGGTCTTCGCCGGTTTGCCGGCGGCATCGTTGATCGCCACGAGGTTGGTGAGACCAGTCTGCACCACTTTGCCGAAGCCGGGGCCGAAGCGGAAGGTGTTGGTGAGGCCGCGCTGCACGATCTGATCGGCGACGCAGACATCGCACAGGAACAGCAGATCGTGCCGCGCCGCCTGCTGGGTGGCGGCGAGGCCGATGTTGCTGGCGAAGCCGCCCTGGATGGCGCAAACCCCGGCGCTGTCCAGCCGATCGACCTCGGCGACCGCCGCGTCCGGGCTCGATTGCGCATCCGCCAGCACCGGCTCGATCCGCGCGCCGCCGAGCGAGCGGATGCCGCCCGCCGCGTTGATCTCCTCGATCGCCAACTGCGCACCGCGCCGACCCTGTCCGCCCTCATAGGCGAAGGCGCCCGTGACCGGGTGCAGCAGACCGAGCTTCACGCTCGCCGGCTGCGCGCGGGAAGCACCCGGACGGGCGAGCATCAGTGCGCCTGCGGCAAAACCGCCGAGCAGGGCACGGCGGGAGGCGGGGTCGGTCATCGGCAGGCAACTCCTGGATATGAAGGGGCGGGCTCGGGGCGATCGTTCGCAGTCTTTCTAATGGCCGCATGGCACCATCGGCAATGGCCCCGGTAGTGGGTCAGTTTGAAGTTCGGCACCGGCCCGCACCCCCCCCCGGCCACCCACGACAGTATACTGAATGGGTGGCCGGGTGGGGGTGCGGGCCGGCGCCGGCTTGCTTTCCAAACTGACCCACTACCATGGCCCCATCATGCTTGCGCCCGCATCTCGCGTGGGCGGAAGCCGAGCACCAGGATCAGCGAGAGCGCGGCGGCGGCGGTGAGGTAATAGGCCGGCGACATGCTGCTGTGGGTGAGCCGGGTGATGAAGGTGACGGTGAATGGCGCGAGGCCGCCGAATAAAGTCACCGAGACGTTGTAGGACAGCGCCATGCCGGTCGAGCGCACTTCGGTCGGAAACATGCCGGCGAGCAGGCCGGGCATCGGTCCGGCCATCCAGCCCAGCACGAGCGTGGCGCCGACCTGCAGGGCGAACAGATTGAGCCGGGTCGGATGGCCGACGATGAAGGCGAACATCGGCAACGCCAGCACCCCGGCCAGGATCACCGGCGGCAGGAACACCGCATAGGCACCGACCCGGTCGGCGAGCTTGCCAGAGAGCGGGTTGATGATCATGCCGAGCAAGCCGCCGGCGACCACGCCGAGCAGCGGCGCCGTCGCCGGCAGGCCGAGCGTATGGGTGGCATAGACCGGCAGATAGAAATTCCACAGATAGGTCGATGCGGTGCCGGCGAGAATGACGCCGATGGCGCAGAGCACGCGCGGCAGATGGTGGCCCAGCAGCAGTGCGATCGGCGCGCGCTGCCGCGCCGGCATGGTCTGGCGCAGGCGCACGAACTCCGGCGATTCGGCGACGCGGCGGCGGATGTAAAAGCCGATCGGCCCGACCAGCCCGCCGAGCAGGAACGGCAGCCGCCAGCCCCAGGCATGCAGATGCGCCGGGCTGAGCAGGGCGGTGAGCAGAAAGGCGCAGCCGGCGGCGAAGGTGACGGCGAAGGATTGCGACACCATCTGGAACGAGCCGTAGAACAGCTTGCGCGAGGGCGGCGCGTATTCCACCAGCATCGCTGTCGCCGAGGCGAATTCGCCGCCGACCGAGATCCCTTGCAGAATGCGTGCGGCGACGATGATGATCGGCGCTCCGATGCCGATGCTGGCGTAGCTCGGCGTGAGGCCGAGCGCCACCGTGCCGGCGGCCATCAGCACGATGAGCAGCGACAGCGCGCGTTGCCGCCCGGCGCGATCGGCATACATGCCGATCAGGATGCCGCCGAACGGGCGCACCACGAAGCCGACGCCGAAGGTCGCGAACACCAGGATCTGCGACAGCGTCGGGTCGCTGGAGGGGAAGAACACCGCGCCGATCACTGCGGCGAACGAGCCATAGATCAGAAAATCGAACCATTCGAGTGCGTTGCCGATGACCGAGGCGAGCACCGCGCGGCGGATGTCGGCCGGGCTCAGCGCGGCGGCGTGCGGTAGGGCCTCGGGCATGGCGAACTCCTTGCGGCGGGCGGCTCGGCGCGCCATTGAACTGTTTCGCCACTACAGCGCATGCTGGCGCGCCGATCCAGTATCATTTGCATCGCCGAACCCGAATCCGAACGAGCCACCGCATGGACGCAACCCTTTTCCTGGTCGATCTGGCCGGCAGCGTGGCGCTGCTGCTGTGGGGCGTGCACATGGTGCAGAGCGGCATCCAGCGTGCCTTCGGCCCGGCGCTGCGCGGCGTGCTGGCGGCGGCGTTGAGCCGGCGCTGGCGCGCGGTGCTGGCCGGCATCGGCGTCACCGCGGTGTTGCAGAGCAGTACCGCCACCGGGCTGATGGTCACCGGCTTCACCGTCGCCGGGCTGGTCGATCTGGTACCGGCGCTGGCGGTGATGCTGGGCGCCAATATCGGCACCACGCTGATCGTGCAGGTGCTCTCGTTCGACGTCTCCTGGCTGTCGATGCTGCTGGTGCTGGTGGGGGTGGTGATGTTCCGCCGCGCCGGGGCGACGCGGGTACGCGATCTCGGGCGGGTGGCGATCGGCCTCGGCTTGATGCTGCTGGCGCTGCATCAGTTGCTCGCGCTGGTGACACCGTATGAGGATGTGCCGAGCCTGCGGCTGCTGCTCGGCGTGTTCGTCACCAGCCCGGTGATGGGCCTGCTGCTGGCGGCAGTGATCACCTGGGCGGCGCATTCCTCGGTCGCCGTCGTGCTGCTGATCATGTCGCTGGCGGCGCGCGGCGTGGTGCCGCTGGATGCCGCTTTCGCCATGGTGCTCGGCGCCAATCTCGGCACCGCGGTTAATCCGTTGCTGGAGGGTGGTGCGGGAGAGGATCCGGCGACGCGGCGCCTGCCGCTCGGCAATCTGCTCACGCGCATCGCCGGCTGCATCGCTGTGCTGCCGGCGATCGACTGGCTCGGCCGGCAGATGGTGCAGATCGAGCCGGACGCGGCGCGGGCGGTGGCCGATTTCCACACCGGCTTCAACCTCGCTCTCGCGCTGGTGTTCTTCCCGTTGCTGCCGCCTTATGCGCGGCTGCTGCGTCGGCTGCTGCCGGCGCGGGTGGCGGATGCCGATCCCGGCCAGCCGCTCTATCTCGATGGGAAGGCACGCGAAAGCCCGTCGGTCGCGATCGCCGCGGCGGCGCGCGAGGCGCTGCGGATGAGCGATATGCTGGAGGCGATGTTGAGCAGTGCCGGCGAGGCGCTGATCGGTGGCGACCGCAAGCGGGTGGCCGAAACCCGCCGTCTCGATGACGTGGTGGAGCGGCTGAACGCGGCGGTGCGGAGCTATCTCACCTCGCTAGACGCCGACGCGCTGAGCGATGACGACCATCGCCGGCTCGGCCAGATCCTCGCCTTTACCACCCATCTGGCGCATGCCGGCGATGTGGTGAACAAAAATCTGATGACGCTGGCGAGCCGTCGGCTCAAGCATGGCCTCACCTTCTCCGACGAGGGCCGGGTGGAGATCGGCCGGCTGCTCGCCCGGCTGGCCGCCAATCTGCGCACGGCGGCGGCGGTGTTCCTGACCGAGGACGCCCGCGCCGCCCGTCTGCTGGCGAGCGAAAAAGCGGTGTTTCGCGACCAGGAGGCGCAGGCGACGGCGGCGCATTTTCAGCGCTTGCGCGAGGGGCGGATCGAGAGTGCCGAGAGCGGGGCGCTGCATCTGGACGTGCTGCGCGACCTGGAGCGGATCAACGCGCATCTGGTCGCCGCCGCCGCCTACCCGGTGCTCGAAGGCCAGGGCGCGCTGCTGCCAGACCGGCTGCGGCCGAGCGGATAGGATGACATGCTCAAGTTTAGCCTGCACCGGCCCGCACCCCACCCGGCCACCCACGTCAGTATACTCGCATGGGTGGCCGGGTGGGGGTGCGGGCCGGTGCAGGCTTTCCATGATGTTCTTATTTTGTTCTTGACAGCCGGCGGCCCTGCGGCGAAATTCGGGCCATGCCAGCCCCCTCCCTCACGGCGCCGCGCGGCCGGGCCGCCGCCAGCAATCCGCCGGTGCGCTTCGAGACGCAGCACACCGAATGCTTCGACGACGGCTGGAGCGCCGAGGATGCGGGGGTTGTCGCCCCGGTGCAGACGAGCCTGCGGCGCGATGCGAGCCGTTCGGCGATCAGTTGGAACAGCAGCCCCGATCTCGGCTTCGACCGTTCGCTCAATCCCTATCGCGGCTGCGAGCATGGCTGCATCTATTGCTTCGCGCGGCCGACGCATGCCTATCTCGGCCTCTCGCCCGGCCTCGATTTCGAGACCGAATTGGTGTTCAAGCCGGAGGTGGCGGCCCTGCTGGAGCGGGAACTGCGCAAGCCGGGCTATCGCGTGCGCCCGTTGGCGCTCGGCACCAATACCGATCCGTATCAGCCGGTGGAGCGCGGCCTGCGGCTGACGCGCGGCGTGCTCGGCGTGTTGCAGCGTTTCCGCCATCCGCTCAGCATCGTGACCAAATCCGCCGGCGTGCTGCGCGATCTCGACATTCTCGCGGCGATGGCACAGGAGCGGCTGGTGCGCGTGCATGTCTCGCTCACCACGCTCAATGCCGGCCTCGCGCGGCGGATGGAGCCGCGCGCGGCGACGCCGGCGCGCCGGTTGCAGACCATCGCCGCCCTGGCGCGTGCCGGCGTGCCGGTGGGCGTGCTCGCCGCACCGATGATCCCCGGGCTGAATGACGCCGAACTCGAACATATCCTGGAAGCGGCCGCGAACGCCGGGGCGCGCCATGCCGGCAGCCTGCTGCTGCGCCTGCCGCTCGAAGTGCGGCCGCTGTTCGAGGACTGGTTGCGCCAGAACTATCCGGCGCGCGCCGCCCATGTGCTGAGCCTGATCCGCCAATGCCGGGGCGGCGCGATGAACGACGCGACCTTCCACCGCCGGCATACGGGGGAGGGCCCCTATGCGGTCCTGCTGGCGCAGCGCTTCGCCCGCGCCGCGCGGCAATGCGGCTTTACCGCCACCCCGGCGCTCGACACCACCCGCTTCGCCCTCCCGCCCGCGCCGCCGAGTGCGCAATTATCACTCTTCTGATTGTAATACCAGCGGCCGTTGATCTCGACTCTTCCGAGATCAACGGCCGCTGGTATGCGCGCCGGGTTGGCCGGCGGCGGCGCGCGAAACATAGACTGAAGTCGTTGGGCGCGATCCCAATCAGTTGTTCGATGAAAAAATCGCCGGGATGATTGGCAAGAGAGGTATGGCAGCCTAGTTATGCTGCACGTGCGAACGAACGGCGCGTTACGGAAAGGAGCCGACATGCTGACAATCGGAGACACATTCCCGAGTTTCGCCCTCAAGGCCGTCAAGCCCGGCAAGGCTGGACTCGATCTGAAGACCTGCTTCACCGACATCACCGGCGCGAGCGATGCCGGCAAGTGGAAGCTGGTGTTTTTCTGGCCGAAGGATTTCACCTTCGTCTGCCCGACCGAAATCGTCGCCTTCGCCAAGCTTTCCGGCGAGTTCGCCGATCGGGACACGGTGATCTACGGTGTCTCCACCGACAGCGAATTCGTGCATGTGAACTGGCGCCTGAACCATGACGACTTGCGCGATCTGTCGATCCCGATGCTGGCCGACATCAAGCGCGAGCTTGCCACCGCCTGCGGCATTCTCGACAAGAACGAGGGCGTGGCGCTGCGGGCGACCTTCCTGGTCGATCCCGACGGCATCATCCGCTACGCGGCGGTGAACGATCTCTCGGTCGGCCGCAATCCGGCCGAGGTGCTGCGCGTGCTCGACGCGCTGCAAAGCGACGAGCTTTGCCCGTGCAACTGGAACAAGGGCGACGAGTTCCTCCGTCCGGCCGCCTGACCCGCTCCCCCCGCGCCGCCCGCGGGGGGGGCTTTCCCTTATGAAGGAGCCGCCATGTCGATCGAGGCGCTGAAAACGCGCATACCCGACTATGCCAAGGATCTCCGCCTCAATCTCGGCACCCAGGCGGCGGAGCCGAGTTTGAGCCTGCAGCAGCGCGCTGGCTGCTTCATCGCCGTGGCCCTCGCCGCGCGCAATGCCGAGGTGACGGCGGCGATCGTCGCTGAATTCGCGCCGCAACTCAGCGCCGAGGCGCTCCAGGCGGCGAAGTCGGCGGCGGCGATCATGGGCATGAACAACATCTACTACCGTTTCACCCATCTGGTCGGCGGCGATTATCCGAACATGCCGGCGAAGCTGCGGATGAGCGTGATCGGCCGGCCCGGCGTGGAAAAAGCCGATTTCGAGCTCTGGTGCCTCGCGGTCTCGGCGGTCAATGGCTGCGGCGCCTGCATGAGCAGCCATGAGCATGTGGTGCGCGAGGCCGGGCTGACGCAGGAGCAGGTGCAGAGCGCCGCCCGCATCGCTTCCGTGGTGCATGCGGTGGCGGCGGTGCTCGATGGCGAGAGCGCGCTCGCCGGTTAGAGGTTGATATGTTCAAGTCTGAGTCTGCACCGGCCCGCGCTCCCACCCGGCCCCCGTTCAGCATACTGTCGTGGGTGGCCGGGTGGGGGGGGCGGGCCGGTGCAGGCTCAAGTTAACCCAACCGCATCGGGTCTTCCGGCCAGGCGTGTTTCGGATAGCGGCCGCGCATCTCGCGCCGTATCTCGCCCCAGGCGCCGCGCCAGAAGCCGGCGAGATCGGCGGTGATGGCCATCGGCCGGCCGGCCGGCGAGAGCAGGGCGAGGCGCAGCGGAATGCGGCCCTCCGCCAATCGCGGCGTCTCGGCCAGACCGTAGAACGCCTGCGCCCGCGCCGCCGCCTGCGGCACCGGCTGGAGATAGTCGATCGCCGCCCGGCCGCCGGGCAGGTCGAGCGCCTCGGGCAGCAGCCGGTTAAGCCGCCGGCGCTGCGCGAAATCGAGCCGTGCCGCGAGGATCGCCGCCATGTCGAGGGTCGCGAGATCGGCGAGCCGCGCGCAGCCGAGCAGCGCCGGTTCCAGCCACCCCGGTTTGTCGGCGGCGAGCGCGGCATCGGAGAGATCCGGCCAATCCGTCGGTTCCAGCGCATGCAGCAGGCCGACCCTTGCCTGCAACTGTCGCGCCGGCGTGCTCCAGGGCAGGGACGCGAGATCGGCGGCCTCGGCGAGGCAGGCGGCGGCGAATGCCGGCGGTGCGCGCTCGGTGCGGTCCTCCAGCACCAGCACGCCGAGGCGCCGGCGCCGGCGCAGCAGCACGGCACCGCTCGCCGGGTCGATGCCGCTTTCCTGGCTTTCCTGGATTTGGCCGGCCAGGATGGTGGTCAGCGCGGCAGGGTCGAGGGCGGCGGCAAGACGAATACGCGGGGCGGCCTGGAGCGCGAGCGTGGGAACCACCAATAGCGGTGCGCGGGCCAGCGCGTCGGTGTCGGCGAGCCGCGCACCGCCACCGCCGGAGAGACGAAAACTCCCCGGCTCGCTGCGTCGCTGCGCGATGCGGTCGGGAAAGCCATGCGCGAGCAGCGGCGCCGGATCGCCACCGGGCCGCGTATCGGCGGGCAGACGCAGACGGCGGCGATAGCTGGCCGCACCCCGTCGGATGGCGGCGAGGGCCGCGTGGTCGAGATCGCCCGCCGCTGCGCCGCGCAGCGCCGCCAGACGCGGCGCAATATCCGCCGGCGGATCGGCGCGCTGTGACCGGCGCAGCGGATCGCGTTCCTCCAGCAGGGCTGCGAGATCGGCCGCGAGCGCCGCCTCGGTCGGATTGCCGGCGGCCAGCATGATCGCCGCGAGCCTTGGATGCGCGCCGAGCCGCGCCATCGCCCGGCCGCGATCGGTGATCGCCCCGCCCGCATCGAACGCACCGAGCGCCCGTAGCAGCGCCCGCGCGCTCGCCAGCGCGGCGGCCGGCGGTGGGTCGGCGAAGGCCAGCATCTCCGGCGCGGTGCCCCAGGCGGCGCAGTCCAGACACAGGGCGGAGAGTTCGGCGTCGAGGATTTCCGGCGTGTCGAAGGCGGAAAGCCCGCGATGCAGCGCCTCGCTCCACAGCCGGATGGCGACGCCCGGCGCCTCGCGCCCGGCCCGCCCGGCACGCTGCGCGGCGGCGGCGCGGCTGATGCGCAGGGTGGTGAGCCGGCTCAGCCCGCTCGCCGGATCGTGGCGCGGCGCGCGGCGCCAGCCGCCATCCACCACCACCCGCACGCCGGGCACGGTGAGCGAGGTTTCGGCGATGGCGCTCGCCAGCACCACCCGCCGACTGCCATCGGCCGCCGGTTGCAGGGCGAGCGCCTGCGCCTCTGGCGCCAGATCGCCATGCAGCGCGAGCACCGTGGCGCCACAGCCGGCGAGTGCCGCCTCGGCGCGGCGGATGTCGGCCATGCCGGGCAGAAAGGCGAGGATGTCGCCGGCATGGGCGGCGAGAGCGGCGCGCACCGCGCGCGCCACCGCCTCGCCCACTTCGCGGGCGCCAGCGAGATCGCGCGCGGCGTGGCGGATGTCCACCGGATAGGCCCGCCCGGCACTCTCGATCACCGGGGCGGCGAGCAATTGCGCGAGGCGCGCGGTATCGGCGGTCGCCGACATCGCCAACAGCCGTAATTCCGGGCGCAACGTGCATTGCAGATCGAGGCAGAGGGCGAGGGCGAGATCGGCATCCAGGCCGCGCTCATGCACCTCGTCGAAGATCACCGCCGCCACGTCCTCAAGTCCGGGATCGGCGAGCAGGCGACGGATCAGCAACCCCTCGGTGATCACCTCGATGCGGGTGGCCGGCGAGACCACCCGCTCGATCCGGGTTTGCAGCCCGATGCTCTGGCCGAGCGGCTCGCCGCGGAGTGCCGCCATCCGCGCCGCCGCTGCCCGTGCCGCGAGGCGGCGCGGCTCGAGCAGCAGGATTTTGCCCATCCGGCACCAATCGGCCGTCAGCAGAGCGGGCGGCACGAGGCTGGTCTTGCCGGCGCCGGGCGGAGCGGCCAGCACGGCGCGGGGGCAGGTATCGAGGCTGCGCAGGAGTTGGGGCAGGAGGGCGCCGACCGGCAGCTCCATGCCGGGGTCGCTCAGGAAGACCCCGTGGGCATCGCCATGGGGCCGAGGATTTTGCGTTCCGGCCCCAACGCACTCTGCCGCACCCGCGCCAGCGCGCGCAGCATGGCGAGGTGCCAGAAGCTGCGCGGCGCGGTCAGCAGCTTGCGCAGGGCAACGCCGGGCCGGCGCTCGGCCAGTGCCTCACGGATCTGGTGCATGGCGATCAGCGCGAGCCAACCCTGGGTGCGCGCGGCGAGGCGGCGGCGCTGGCGCGGGGTCATCGCCGGCCCGTGCAGGGCGAGGAAATCCTCGTTGACCTCCACCAGTACCTCGAACCGGTAGCGCTTGCGCCCTTCTTGCGCCCATTGCCGCGAGACCGTGCCGAACGGCTCGACATAATAGTAATAGGCCGCTTGCAGCAGCAGGCAGCGGCCGCCGGCCAGGAAATAGGACAGCAGAAAATAAAAATCCTCGCCGGTGCGCGCCTTCGGGTAATAGGTGATGCCGGTGCGGCGGACGAAATCGGCGCGCACCATATGCTTGAGCATGCCGAGATCGGCCTTGGCGGTGGGGTTGGAGCCATCGAGGAACGCGTCCAGATCGATGATCCGGTCGCCGGCCCCCTGTGGCAAGGGCGAGGCCAGGTTGAGCCCGGCCTTGCTGTCTACCGCGATCCAGTCGTCGGCGATCATGTCGATATCGTCGCGGGCGGCGGCCAGCAATTTTTCGAGCCGTTCGGGGGCGTACCAATCGTCGCCGTCGAGCACCGCGATCCAGGTGCCGCGCGCTTCCGCCATGCCATGGTTCATCGCCATCATCCGTCCGCCGTTTTGCGGGGTTGGGCAGACGCGGATGCGGCGATCGGCCTCCGCCAGTCTCTCGGCGATCCGCCTGGTATCGTCGCGCGAGCCGTCATCGACGATCACCAACTCGAAATCCGCCATCGTCTGCGCAAGGGCGGAGCGCACGGCGACCTCGATGGTCGGCGCGACGTTGTAGGCGGGCATGACGATCGAAACCAGCGGCGATGGGTTTGGCATGACCATGGGCGGAAAATCCGTCGCTCTGAGCCTGCGGGCTTAGAGCATGATAGCTTTAGCCGGCGCCGGCCC
>DAHXNW010000100.1 GCA_027365195.1 Acetobacteraceae bacterium | reverse complement strand
GACCACGGTTGCGATGAACCCGGCGATCAGCAACGCGAGCGCCACCTCCGGTGGCAGCAGCATCGCCAGCAGCAGGGCGAGCCAGCCGGCCAGCGCCGGCAGCACGCCGAGCAGCAGCCGCGCCCGTTCCACCATGGTGCTCCGCACGCCGATCGCGACCGGGGCGGCCTGATCGAGGGCGATGCCCCAATGCACGCCGCCGAGAAAGCCGAGGATGACGGCGCCATAGGCGAGCAGGGCGGTGAGCATCTGCGCGCGATGCGCCTCGCCCGCCGCGACCGCACCAAGGCCGCAGCCGAGAAATGGTAGCAGGCCGAGGACACCGAGCAGCAGGGCGAGCCGGGGCAATGTGCGGTTCATGGGGTTGGTGTCCTGGTCGGAAAGCCGGCACCGGCCCGCACCCCCGCCCGGCCACCCAATGCCATTATACTGACGTTGCGTGGCCGGGCGGGGATGCGGGCCGGTGCCGGGCTGCTTGCGGCAGACATAGCTACGCGGTTCATACGCGGGCGGTTCCTTTTCCTCTGCATTGCAAGGCATAATCGAAACGCACGGGCGAGGCCAATCGACCAAGCGGTGCGACGGATGGATCGTGCGATGGGCTTGGGCTTTGAAATTCTGGTCGTGCTGCTGCTGATCGCGCTGAACGGCTGGTTCGCGCTGAGCGAGATGGCGCTGGTCTCGGCGCGCCGCGCGCGGCTCGCGGTGCTGGAGCGCAAGGGCGTGAGCGGGGCGACGCTCGCGCGTGAACTCGCCGCCGATCCGCAGCGCTTTTTGCCGACGGTGCAGGTCGGCATCACCCTCGTCGGCATTCTCGCCGGCGTGTTCGGCGGCGCGCGAATCGCCGCGCGCGTGGCGGTGTGGCTCGCGCGGGTGCCGCATCTGCGCGCCTTCGCCGGCGAGTTGTCGCTCGTTCTGGTGGTGCTGCTGATCAGCTTCGCGACCCTGGTGCTCGGCGAGTTGGTGCCTAAACAATTGGCGCTGCGCCGGCCGGAGCTGACGGCGGCCTGGGTGGCACGGCCGATCGCCGTGCTCTCGCGCCTCGCCGCCCCGGTGGTCTGGCTGCTCGGGCGCTCCTCGGCGCTGGTATTGCGCCTCTCCGGCATGGCGCGGGTGGCGCCGGCGACGGTGAGCGAGGAGGAGCTGCGCGCGCTGCTCGCCGAGGGGGCGCAGGCCGGCGTGCTGGAGGCCGAGGAGCGCAACATGATCGAGCGCCTGCTGCGCCTCGCCGACAAGCCGGTGCGCGCGATCATGACGCCGCGCACCGATCTCGCCTGGATCGACCGCACCGACCCCGCCGCCGATATCGTCGCCGCCTTGCGCGCCTCGCCGCATTCGCGCTTCGTCGTCGGTGACGGCGCGGTGGACAATGTCGTCGGCGTGGTGCAGGCGAAGGACATTCTCGACCGCGTGCTGGCCGGCGAGCCGCTCTCGCTCGCCGCCGTGCTGCGCCAGCCGATGGTGGTGCCGGATGCGATCTCCGCCCTCGATGCGCTGGAGCGGCTGCGCAGCGATCAGCTCGGCATGGCGCTGGTGATGGATGAATACGGCAGTTTCGAGGGGGTGGTGACGGCGGCCGACGTGCTGGAGGCGATCGTCGGCGATCCGACCGACAGCACCGCCGCCGAGGCCGGCGGCGCGCTGGTGGAAGGCGCGCTGGTGCTGGAGGGCATGATGCCGGCCGATGAGTTGAAGGCGCGGCTGCTGCTGCCCGATCTGCCCGCCGAAGGCAG
Organism: Acetobacteraceae bacterium; assembly: GCA_027365195.1. Lineage (GTDB taxonomy): Bacteria > Pseudomonadota > Alphaproteobacteria > Acetobacterales > Acetobacteraceae > DAHXNW01. Next base: position 7,197 of record DAHXNW010000100.1, on the reverse strand, counting down.
CTATCACACCGTCGCCGGCCTCCTGCTCGCCTTGCTGCGCCGGGTGCCGCAGGTCGGCGATCGCATCGTCTTCGCCGGCTGGCGCTTCGAGGTGCTGGAGATGGAGGGCCGAAGGGTGGCGCGCATCCGCGCCAGCCGCGAATTGCTGCCGGAAGGTTGAGAAGGATGGACTCGATCTTTCACGGCGATCTCTCACGTCGCCACGGCCGCACCCTCGCCTGGGCCGACAGCCTGCTGGTCGATCACGCATTGCTGCGGCTGCTGTGGAGCAACTGGGCGGCGGTGGTGCCGGGGCGGCTCTATCGCTGCAACCACCCCACGCCGCAACGACTGGCCGCCGCCGCGCGGCGCTTCGGTCTGCGCAGCGTGATCAACCTGCGTGGCGCCACCGGCAACGGCTCCGACGCGCTCTCGCGCGAGGCGGCGGCGAAGCTCGGGTTGCAGTTCATCGATGCCGCCCTCGGCAGCCGTGTCGCCGAGCGGGGGCGCATCCTCGCCCTGTGCGAGGCGTTGCAGCGCGCACCGCAACCCATTCTGGTGCATTGCAAATCGGGTGCCGACCGAGCGGGGTTCGCCGCCGGGCTGTTCCTGCTGCTCGCTGGTGCGAGCAGCGCCGAGGCGGCGTCCCAGCTCTCCTGGCGCTTCGGCCATCTGCGCCGCTCGCGCACCGGCATTCTCGATGCCTTCTTCGCCCGCTACGCGGAGCAGGGCGAGGGGCGGGTGAGCTTCCTCGACTGGCTGCGCGACGATTACGACGAGGCCGCCCTGCGACGCGATTTCGCCGCCGGCCGCCTCGCCAGCCTGGTCGAGCGGCGGCTCTTGCGGCGGGAGTGATTGACGCCAGCCGCGTGCGCGGGCCAAACTCCGTTGCGTGATCGACCATATCTCCCTCGGTGTCGCCGATCTGGCGCGCGCCGGCCGGTTCTATGATGCGGTGCTGGGCACGCTGGGGTTCCGCCGTCTGCATGCTGGCGCCGGCACGCTCGGCTATGGCGATGCCGATGCCGCCTTCTGGCTGAGCGAAGTGGCGCGACCGGTACCGCCGGATGCCGCCTCCGGGCTGCATGTCTGTTTCAGCGCACCCGATCGCGCCGCCGTGGATGCGTTCCATACGACGGCTCTCGCCGCTGGTGGCGTCGATAATGGTGCGCCTGGCCTGCGCCCGCCCTACGGGCCGGGCTACTACGCCGCCTTCGCGATCGACCCCGATGGCTATCGTATCGAAGCCTATTGCGACATTGGCTGAGCGATGGCACCGCGCCCCGTCATCATCGACTGCGATCCGGGAACCGATGACGCCATCGCGCTGCTGCTCGCCTTTGCCGCGCCGGAGGCGATCGATCTGCGCGCGATCACCGTTGCCGGCGGCAACGTCGGCCTCGCCCACACGCTGCGCAATGCGCTGGCGCTCACCGCGCTGGCCGGCGCGCGTGTGCCGGTGCATGCGGGCGCCGATCGGCCGCTGCTCGGGCGCTATGTCTCGGCCGAGGCGGTGCATGGCGCCGATGGGCTGGGCGGCATCGCACTGCCTCCTGGTGGCGCGCCGGCCATGGGCCTTGCCATGGATGTCATTCGTGCCGAACTGCGCGCCGCCGATATGCCGCTCACGTTGGTCGGGATCGGCCCGGCGACCAATTTCGCTCTGGCGCTGGCGAGCGAGCCGGCACTCGCCGCGCGCATCGGCGAGATCGTGCTGATGACCGGCGCGGCAGGGGCCGGCAATGTCACCCCGGCGGCGGAGTTCAACGCCTGGAGCGACCCCGAGGCGCTGGCAATCCTGCTCGGCTGCGGCGCGCCGGTGAGCCTCGTGACCTTGGAACTGACGGCGCAGGCGCGGGTGACGCCGGCGCGTCTTGCCGCCCTCTCCGCCTGCGGCGATGGCCTGTGTCTGCGCGTCGCCTGCGATATCCTGGCGGCGAGCCTCGCCGTCGGGGCGCACCCGGCGGGTGTGCCACTGCATGATCCCTGCGTCATCGCCTGGCTGATCGCGCCGGGGCTGTTCAGCGCCGAAAGCTGCGCCGTCGCGGTCGATTGCGCGCCGCCAGAAATGCGGGGACGCACGCGGATCGGCCCCGGCGAGGGGGCCAAGCTGTTGCGGCGACTCGATGCGGATGGCTTCTTCGCTCTGCTCGGCGCCCGGCTTTCGATGTTGGTTTGAGTGCAGCGCGCGGCACTGCGCCATCTCTCGGCGGTCGATCCGGCGTTCGCCGGGCTGATCCGCCGGATCGGTCCCTGCCGGCTGGAAGTGCAGCGCGGCCGCGAGCCGTATCACGCGCTGTTGCACGCGATCGCGCATCAGCAATTGCACGGCCGCGCCGCCGAGGCGATTCTCGGCCGGCTGCGGGTATTGCTCGCCGACCCGATACCGCCGCCGGCAGCCCTTCTCGCGCTGCCCGACGCGGCGCTGCGCGGCTGTGGTTTCTCCGCCAGCAAGGTCGCCGCCCTGCGCGATCTCGGCGCACGTGCCCTGGATGGCACGGTGCCGAGCCGGCGGGCGGCGGCGCGCCTCTCCGATGCGGCGCTGATCGAGCGGCTGACGACGATCCGTGGCATCGGCCGCTGGACGGTGGAGATGCTGCTGATCTTCACCCTTGGTCGGCCGGATGTGCTGCCGGTGGACGATTTCGGCGTGCGGGAGGGCTACCGGCTGCTGCACGGCCTCGCCGAGCAACCGAAGCCGCGCGCGCTCGCCACCCTTGGCGCGCCCTGGGCGCCCTATCGCAGCATCGCCGCCTGGTATCTCTGGCGTGCCTCGGATGCGGGTAAAAAAATCAAGCCAGCAGAAACCCCCGCAGTGCCGCCATGAATCCCGCCGGATTATCGGCATGCAGCCAGTGCCCGGCGCCTTCGAGCGTGGCGAAGCGGGCCGCCGGAAAGCGGGCGCGGATCGGCGCGCGATCCTCCGGGCGCAGATAGTCCGAGGTGGCACCGGCGAGAAATAGCGTCGGTCCGGCATAGCGCGCGGCGGGGGGCGGTTCGGGCCAGCCGATGATATCGTCGATGCCGGCGGCGATCTCGGCGAGGCCGATGCGCCAGGAGGGTGCGGCGCCGGGCAGCAGATTCTGCAACAGAAACGCCCGCACCCCGGCCTCCGGCACTGCCTCGGCCAAGGCGGCATCGGCGGCGGCGCGTGTCAGACCTTGGGTGAGTGGCAGGGACGCCAGGGCGGCGGCGGTCGCGCCATGGCTCGGCGGGTAGGCGCGTGGTGCGATATCGGCGACCAGCAGCCGGCTGACCGCGCCCGGCGCATCGAGGGCGAGGCGCATCGCCACCTTGCCGCCCATGGAATGGCCGAGCAGCGCACAGGGCAGAGCGCCGGCCGCCGCCAGGGTTTCGCGCACATCGGCGGCGAGCTGTGGATAGCTCATACCCGGCGCGTGCGGGCTCGCCCCATGATTGCGTAGATCGAGCGCCAGCACGCGGAAGCTTTCGGCGAGTTGCCTCTGCATCGTGGCGAAATTGCGCGCCGCGCCGAACAGCCCGTGCAGCAGGACGAGCGGCGGTCCCTCGCCGCGTTCCTGGATGTGCAGGATCATCGCCGCGCCGGCCAGGCGGCGAGGGCGACGCCGGCGAGGATCAGCCCGGCGCCGGACAGCAGCGCCGCATCGAGGCGTTCGTGCAGCCACAATGTCGCCAGCAGCAGCCCGGCCGCCGGGGTGGCGAGGAAGCCGATCGAGGCGACCAGCGCCGGCAACGTCACCACCGCCTGCATCACGCACCAGGTGCCGAACGGGCCGCAGATCAGCCCGATCGCGGCCATGGCGAGCAGCGCCGGGCGCGGCCAGATGCCCGGCGGCCCCTGCGCCAGAACCAGCGGCAGCAGCGCCAGCGCGGCCAGCGCGAAGCACCAGGGCAGCAACTCCAGCATGCTCAGCCGCGCCGGAAAGCGGCGCACCAGAATGATCGCGAGCGACCAGCAGAGTGCGGCGCCGAGCAGCAGCGCATGGCCGAGCAACACGCCCGGTGCCGACCAGTCGATCGCCCACGGCCCCATCAGCACGACGACGCCGGCAAGGCCGAACAGCACCGCGAGCCAGCGGCGCGGCGCGATGCGCTCATGCAGCACCAGCAGCGAGAGCGGCAGGATGAACAATGTCGTGGTGTTCGACAAAATCGCCGTGCGCCCGGCGGGCACCAGCGCCACGGCGGCATGGCTGAGGGCAAAAAACGCCGCGAGCTGTAGCAGGCCGACACCGAACAACGCCGGCAGATCGGCGCGCCCCGGCAGGCGCAGCCGGCGCAGCGCGAGCAGCAGCACCAGCGCGGTGAGGCCGGAGAGCGCCGCGCGGCCCTCGGCGAACCACAAGGGCGGGGCGCCGTGGGAGATCGCGTATTTGGTGATCGGCCAGCCACTGCCGAGCAGCACCACCGAGCCCGCGAGCTGCGCGAGGCCGGCCGCCGGCAGCGCCCCCGGGGCTGCTACCGGGGCTGTCACAGGTGCCGCTAAAGGGGCGGCCGGGGCCTCGCTCAATCGGCGACTTTCAGCATGATCTTGCCGATATGCGCGCTGCTCTCCATCAGCCGGTGCGCCGATGACGCCTCGGCGAGCGAGAAGATATCATGCACCACCGGCAGGCAGCGCCCGGCGTCGAGCAGCGGCCAGACGCGCGCGCGCAATTCTTCGGCGATCGCGCCCTTCTGCGCCGTGCTGCGCGGACGCATGGTGGAGCCGGTGATGGTGAGGCGCCGGACCATCACCGAGGTGAGGTCGAACGGCTCCGTCACCTTGGCGCCGCCGAGGAAGGCGATCAGCACCAGCCGGCCATCCATCGCGAGGCAGGACAGATTGCGCTGCGCATAGAGGCCGCCCACCATATCGAGCACCACATCGACGCCGCGCCCCTCGGTCAGCCGCTTGATCTCGTCGGGAAATTCCTGCGTGCGGTAATTGATCGCCGCCGCCGCGCCGAGGCGTTCGCAGGCGGCGCATTTCTCCGCACTGCCGGCGGTGGCATAGGCGGTGGCGCCGAAGGCGGCGGCGAGCTGGATCGCCGTCACGCCGATGCCGCTGCTGCCACCGTGGATCAACACGCGCTCGCCCTCCGCCAGCCGGCCGAGCTGGAACAGATTGGCCCAGACGGTGAAATAGGTCTCCGGCAGGGCGGCGGCGCGGATGGCGTCGAAACCCCGCGGCCAGGGCAGGCATTGGCTCGCCGGGGCGGTGCAATATTCTGCATAGGCGCCGCCGTTGGTCAGCGCGCAGACACGCTCGCCTGGCCGCAGCGTGCTCACCGCCTCGCCGCAGGCCACGATCTCGCCGGCAACTTCCAGCCCGAGCAGCGGGCTCGCGCCCGGCGGCGGCGGATAGAGTCCCTTGCGCTGCTGTACGTCCGGCCGGTTCACCCCGGCGGCGAGCACGCGGATCAGCACCTCGTCGGGCTTCGGCGTCGGCACCGGTGCCTCGGCCAGCGTGAGCACCTCCGGCTCGCCGGGGGCTGCGGCGATGATGGCGCGCATCGCGCGTGGCAAGCCATGCTGCGAGGATTGGGTCATCGAGGTATCCTTTACGATCAGCGTTCAATCGTCATCGTCGTCATCGCCGCCCATGAAGCCCGGGCCGCCGAAGAAGCCGCCGGGGTAATAGCCCGGCGGCCCGATGCCATAGGAGCCATAGCCGTCGCCGCCATAGCCATCGCCGCCGAATCCGTCACCGCCCATGTAGCCGGGGCCGAAGCCGGCCGTCAGATCGCCGCAGGCGGCAAGGCTCGCGCCGGCGAGGCCGAGCGCCAGAATGGCCAGCAGCGTGGCTGGGCGCAGACGCGCTGGTCGCAGGTGGGCCATCACCGAGCTCCCGCGAAGCGGCAGAGCGCCGGATCGAGCGGGCGGAAGGCGACATTGCCGGGGATGGTCTGCAACAGCTTGTAAACGTCCCATGGTCCGTGGCTCTCCGCTGGCGTCTTCACTTGGAACAGATACATATCATGCACGGCGCGGCCGTCACTGCGGATGGTGACGGTGCCGAACAGCCGATCCTTGATCGGCGCCCGGCGCATCGCCGCGACCACCGGCGCGCCCTCGATGGTGCCCGCCGCCTGCACCGCGCGCAGATAGGCGAGCGTTGCCGAATAGACGCCGGCCTGATCCTCGGTCGGCATCCGCCCGCCCATGCGGGCGGCGAAGCGCTGGCTCCAGGCGCGGGTTTCCGCGTTACGGTCCCAGTAGAAGGCAGCGATCAGTTGCAGCCCCTTGGCGACCGGCAGGCCGAGGGCATGCACGTCCGAGATCTGCATGAACAGGGCGGCGAGGCTGATGCCATCTTTGGCGAGGCCGAACTCACCCGCCTGTTTTACCGCATTGATCGCATCCGAGCCGGTGTTGGCCAGCGCGATCACCTTCGCCCCCGAGCTTTGCGCGGCGAGCAGCGGCGAAGAAAAATCCGTCGTCCCGAGCGGATGGCGCGACTCGCCGAGCACATGGCCGCCGGCGCGGGTGAGGGCGTCACTCGCATCGCGCTCCAGCGTATGGCCGAGCGCGTAATCGACGGTGATGAAATACCAGTTGCTCAACCCGCGCTGCATCTCGGCGTGTACCGTGCTGGCACCCTGCGCCCAGGTATCGCTCACCCATTGCACGGTGCTCGGCGAGCAGGCCTTGCCGGTGAGGTCTGAGGTCAATGAACTGGAGGCGAGGGTGACGCGGTGCTTCTCGTTCAGCACCGTCGCGACGGCAAGGGCGACGCCGGAGTTGGGCAGATCGACGATCGCGTCCACCCCCTCCTGATCGACCCAGTGGCGGGCGATGCCGGCGCCGATGTCGGGCTTGTTCTGATGGTCGGCCGAGACGATCTCGACCTTCAGCCCATGGCTCTCGGCGGCGAAATCCTCCGCCGCGAGCTTCGCCGCCACCACCGAGCCGGCGCCCACCTGATCGGCGAACGGCCCGCTCATGTCGGTCAGCACGCCGACCCGCACGGTGTTGCCGGGGATCTGCGCCGCCGCCGGGGCAGCGCAGGCTACGGCCAAGGCCAGGACGGCGAAGCGGTGGAGGGCGGGCGGCATCGGGCAAACTCCTATTGCGGGCGGGATATCATAGCAGGGAGAAATACCCCCTTTGCTCCCAATTCGTCACCTCGTCGAAGCGCAATTCGCTCAGATATTGCGCACCGGCGTTCAACGCCGGGGCATGCGGCGGTTCGCCGGGCAGATCATAGTAGTGGCTGACGTTGAAGATGATCGTGTCGACGACTTGTCGCATGCC
>DAHXNW010000251.1 GCA_027365195.1 Acetobacteraceae bacterium | reverse complement strand
TTGGGGGCGCGGGCCGGTGCAGGCTAACGCTCTCACAGAGACCAGCGCTTGATGGTCATCGGACTCGGCGTCGATCTCTGCGACATCCGCCGGATCGAGGCGGTGATCGCGCGGCATGGCGCGCGTTTCGTCGAGCGCATCTTCACCCCCGCCGAGCGGGCGCGGGCGGATCGGCAGATCGATCGCGTGCGGGCCGCGACCTACGCCAAGCGCTTCGCCGCCAAGGAGGCCTGCGCCAAGGCACTCGGCACCGGCTTTCGCCAGCAGGTGTTCTTTGCCGATCTCGGCGTGATCAACCTGCCCTCCGGCCAGCCGACACTGCACCTCACCGGCGGCGCCGCCGCACGGCTCGCACGCATCACCCCGCCCTCGATGCAGGCGCATCTCGCACTCAGCATGACCGACGAATATCCCTATGCCTTCGCCCAGGTGATCATCTCGGCAACGGTGATCGATTAGGGAACCTCTGAACAGCCGACGATTTTCATTCTTGAACGTGTCGACGCAAATCCAGCAGTGTACCGGCACACGGTTTGGGTTGCGCTGCGTCTGATACCAGCTTCGATTTACCGCTCTTCGGGCACGTCCGGGCTTTTTCCGCGCGCCGGACAGACTCCGGCCCTGGCGCTTAACCGCCAGGGGCGATGTGGTGCCGCGCCAGATACAGGTTCACCATGGCAAACTGGCTGAACACGTGCTGTTCGTTCTTGAACAAACCCCGATACCGCACCTTCGTATGACTGAATTGGCGCTTGAGGATCCGGAACGGATGTTCGACGGCCGAACGCAACGCCGCCAGCAGGCGGTTCAGGCGCTTCTGTTCAGGCGTCGTGTCGCAGCCTTTCTTGCGCTTGAACGGCACGAACCAGCGTGGGCCGATATCCTCTTCCGAGCGTGGACGATCGGGGTCGCGCGTCTTGTCGGCATAGCCGCGGTCGCCGTGCGCCGTCGCCTCATCGCCGTGCAGCAAGTCCTCCGCCATGCTGTAGTCGGACACTTTGCCGGTCGTCACAATCACCGTGTGCACCAGGCCGTGTGCCGTATCGACGCCGATATGCGCCTTCATCCCGAAATGCCATTGGTTGCCCTTCTTGCTCGATGTCATGTCGGGGTCGCGTTTGCGCGCCTCGTTCTTCGTCGACGGTGGCGCGGCGATCAGCGTTGCGTCGACGATGGTGCCCTCGCGCAGGATCAGGCCGCGATCCGTCAGCAGCGCGACAACTTCCTGAAACAGGCTTTCAGCGAGTTGGTGCTCTTCCAGGATATGACGAAAGTTCAGGATCGTCGTCTCGTCAGGCATGCGGCTCGTGCCCGCATCCAGGCCGGTGAAGCGGCGCAGCATGGGGATGTCGTGCAGCGCTTCCTCCATCCCGGGGTCCGAATACCCATACCAATGCTGGAGAAAATGGATCCGGAGCATCGTGTTCAAGGGATACGGCTTCCGCCCGTTGCCGCCGCTGGGGTAGTGCGGCTCGACCAGTGCCTCCAGTCGCTGCCACGGCACCACGCGGTCCATCTCGGCCAGGAACGCTTCCCGCCGCGTGACTTTCCGCTGCTTCCGGAAACCGTCGTAATCGGCGAAACTGCGCTGCATCCGAATGCCCCTCCAGGGCGCAATCAAATCATAGTCAGCGCCGCGTCGCATAGGAGTTATTCAGAGTTTCCTTAGGGGCGTGGGGAGGCTCTGTTTCGCGCGCCGCCGCCGGCCAACCCGGCGCGCATCATGCTCTAAATCCGCTCGATGTCGGCGCCGCAGGCCGCGAGCTTGCGTTCCACCGCCTCATAGCCACGGTCCAGATGATAGACCCGGCTCACCATCGTCTCGCCACGCGCGGCGAGGCCGGCGAGGATCAGCGAGACCGAGGCGCGCAGATCGGTCGCCATCACCGGCGCGCCGGAGAGTTGCGCCACCCCGCGCACGATTGCCGAGGCGCCATGCACGTTGATCCGCGCCCCCATGCGGTTGAGTTCCGGCACATGCATGAAGCGATTCTCGAAGATCGTCTCGGTCAGCATCGCCGCCCCCTCGGCGACCGCCATCAGCGCCATGAACTGCGCCTGCATGTCGGTCGGGAAGCCGGGATAGGGTTCGGTCATCGCATCCACCCCGCGCAGCCCGTTGCGCCGGCGGATCCGCACGCCATCGGCCTCGGCTTCCACCTCGATACCGGCCTCGTGCAGCACCCGCGCGAGGGCCGCCATGTGATCGAGCCGTGCATGGCGTAGCAACAGGCTGCCGCCGGCGATCGCGGCGGCGCAGGCATAGGTGCCGGTCTCGATGCGGTCGGCGACGATGCGATGCGCGGCGCCATGCAGCCGTGGCACTCCCTCGATCACCAGACGGTCGGTGCCGATGCCGGTGATGCGCGCGCCCATCGCGCAGAGACAGGCGGCGAGATCGGTGATCTCTGGTTCGCGCGCTGCATTGGCGATGCTGGTCTCGCCCTCGGCGAGGCTCGCCGCCAGCATGAGATTCTCGGTGGCCCCCACCGAGGGCAGCGCGAGCACGATCGCCGCCCCACGCAGCCGCCCGTCTGGCACGCGGGCGTTGATATAGCCGCCCTCCAGCGCGATCACGGCGCCCATCTGTTCGAGGCCCTTCAGATGCAGATCGACCGGCCGCGTGCCGATGGCGCAGCCGCCGGGCAGCGAGACCCGCGCCTCGCCGGCGCGCGCCAGCAGCGGGCCGAGCACCAGCACCGAGGCGCGCATCTTACGCACGATGTCATACGGCGCCTCAGTGCTGCGGATCGCGCCGCCGAGCGAGAGGCTGCGTCCATCCGCGCCGGCCGGTTCCACCGCGATGCCGTGCTGGGCGAGCAATTCGCTCATCGTCGCGATATCGGCGAGCGCCGGCACGTTGCTCAGCAAAAGCCGCTCATCGGTGAGCAGCCCGGCGGCGAGCAGCGGCAGGGCGGCGTTCTTCGCGCCACCGATGACGATCTCGCCTTCGAGCGGCCGGCCGCCGCGGATCAGGATACGGTCCATCTGCTAGAACCTTATGGTTTTAGTCTGCGCCGGCCCGCACCCCCACCCGGCCACCCACGACAGTATGCTGAATGGGTGGCCGGGTGAGGGTGCGGGCCGGCGCAGACTTCAATCGCTATTGTCACAACCTGGGCAAAGCGACGCCGCGCTGACCCATGTATTTGCCGGCGCGTTCGGCATAGCTCACCTCGCAGGGCGAGGCACCGGCGAGGAACAGGAACTGGCAGATCCCCTCCCCGGCATAGATCTTCGCCGGCAGTGGCGTGGTGTTGCTGATCTCGATCGTCACCTGCCCCTCCCATTCCGGCTCCAGCGGCGTGACATTGACGATGATGCCGCAGCGCGCATAGGTCGATTTGCCAAGACAAATCACCAGCACGTCGCGCGGGATGCGGAAATATTCCACCGTATGCGCGAGGGCGAAGCTGTTCGGCGGGATGATGCACACCGGCGCGGTGCGATCGACGAAACTCGCGGCGCTGAACGCCTTGGGATCGACGACGGCGGAATCGACATTGGTGAAAATTTTGAAATCCTCCGCCACGCGGGCATCGTAGCCGTAGCTGGACAGCCCATAGCTGATCACCCCGTCGCGCCGCTGCGTCTCGACGAAAGGCTCGATCATGCGGGCATCGGCCGCCATGCGGCGGATCCAGTGGTCGGGCATCACGGGCATGGGGAAAGCCTCCGGCGCGAAGGTACCATGTTCAAGACGGCGGCGCACCTGCCGCGAGCGGACGGCGGCGCAGCGCGAGGGCCGCCACCACCAGTAGATTGACGATCAGCGCATAGACCGCCGCATAGCCGGGGATCACGCTGCCGAAGAGATGCAGCGGATAGATCGAGGATTTGAACCCGAGGCTCGCCGCCATCCACGTGCCGCTGGCCATGCCGGCGGCCCAGCCGGCGAGCAGCGCGCGGGCATCGCAGTCGCTGCGTCGCAGCAGCAGGGCGGGGCCGATCTGAATCATCCAGATGCCACCGAGCAATTGCAGTTGAATCGCGTATTGCAGCGGCAAGGCAAGGACGAAAATCAGCGCGCCGAACTTCACCACCAGCGAGACCAGCTTGGCGACCCCCGCCTCCTCCGCCTCACCGCAGCCGGGCCGCAACACGGCGCGCCAGACGTTGCGGGTGAAGGTGTTGGCCGTCGCGATCGACATGATCGCCGCCGGCACCAGCGCGCCGATGGCGATGGCGGCGAAGGCGAGACCGACGAACCACGGCGGCAGGCTCGCCAGCAGCAGGGCGGGTACGGCAAAATTATTGCCGAATCGGGCGAAACCGGCGGCGAATTGCGGCATGCCACCCACCCCCATCGCCAGCGCCATGAAACCGAGCAGCGCGAGCAGCCCGAGCACCAGCGAATAGGCCGGCAGAATCGCCGCATTACGGCGGATCACCCCGGCACTGCTGGCGCTCAATATGCCGGTGATCGAGTGCGGGTAGAGAAACAGCGCCATCGCCGAGCCGAGCGCCAGGGAGCCATAGCCGCTATAGGCGCCGAAATCGAAGCCGGTCGGCCGATGCGCGAGCGGTGCGGCGAGCAGCAGCTTCCCCGCCGGCACATGCGCGAACACCGCGGCAAAGCCGCCGAGCCGCGCCGGCACCACGACGAGTGCGGTGAGCACGGTGACATAGATCAGCGCATCCTTCACCACCGCGATCAGCGCCGGCGCGCGTAGGCCGGAGCTATAGGTGAACACCGCCAGCACCAGAAAGGCGATGATCAGCGGCAGATCGCCGAGCAGCCCGGGCGCCTGCAAGCCGAGCGCGCCGATGACCACCTCCATGCCCACCAGTTGCAGCGCGATATAGGGCATGGTGGCGAGAATGCCGGTCAGCGCCACCGCGAGCGCGAGCCATCGATCGCCATGGCGGGCGCCGACGATATCGGCCGCCGTCACATGGCCCGCCGCGCGCGCCTCCGACCACAGCCGGGGAAAGACGACATAGAGGATCGGATAGACCAGAATGGTGTAGGGAACGGCAAAGAAGCCGACCGCGCCGGCGCCGTAGATTAGCGCCGGCACGGCGATGAAGGTATAGGCGGTATAGAGATCGCCGCCGAGCAGGAACCAGGTGACGAAGGTGCCGAACCGTCGCCCGCCGAGGCCCCATTCATGCAGTTGCGCCAGATCGCCACGGCGCCAGCGCGCGGCATAAAAGCCAAGCCCGCTTACCCCGGCGAACAGCGCCAGAAACACCCCGGCCGCGATCGGGTTCATCGCCGCTCGGCGTCCCGTTCGACCAGCAGAACGACACCCACCAGCACGCCGGTGAGTAGAATCCAGAGCATCTGATACCAGTAGAAGAATGGGATGGAGAACAGCCGGGGGGTGAGCCGGTTGTAGCTCGGCACCCACAGCATGGCGGCGAACGGCAACACCAATAACAGACGTACCCAGCGACGCATGACGCGGCTAGGCCGGTTGCGTGCGTTGCCGCGCGAAGCGCCGCTGGCGGCTTTGCAGCACCCGCCAGAACAGCCAGGCGGACGCCGCCGCGATGCGCCCGCGCGGCGGCAGGCCGACCGCCTTCAGGATCATGCCGATGCCACGCACGACGTGGTGCGGACGATAATAGCTCATCGCTCGGCCCATATAGGCGGCGGTGCAGCGGCGATGATCGAAGGCGGTCGATTCCGGCAGATTGCCGCAATGGAAGGCGAAGGCCAGTTCGTCGTCCTCGCTCTCGCCGATCCGCCCGAGGGCGATGCGCAGCCGGCGCGCGAGGCCGATCCGCTCGCGCCCCAGATAGCGCCGCATGTGATCGTAGAACAGTTTGAAATGACGGTATTCATCCGCGGCGATCAGCCGGCAGACCTGCGCCAGCACTGGCTCGCGCGTCGCCTCGGCGAGTGCTGTGTAATAGCTCGACGTGCCGGTCTCGACCATGCAGCGGGCGATCAGCTCGCCGGTGCGCGAGCCGCGTACCGAGGCCTGGGCATCGAGCGGAATGTGATAGCCGGCGCGATAGCGGGCGAAGGCGGCCTCATAATCCCACGCCGGATCGGCGAGCATCGCCCAGCGGCCGAGCGCATCGCCGTGCTGCACCTCTTCCGTCGCCCAGTTTGCCACCGCACCCTGGAAATCCGGATCGTCGGGAAAGACATTGTTCAGATAGACCGCATAATCGGTGCCGTTGCGCTCGACCATGGCGGCGGCCTTCACCAGCGGTACCAGTTCGGGATCGAGCTTCGCCGAATCGAAACGCTCCCATGCCACCTGATCGATCCGCCAATGCTTCACGCCACGCTCCCAAGCCGCTCCTGTTTAAGAAGCCTCCGCCGCCTCCACCATCGCATGCGCCGATTGCAGCCGGCCCATCGCCGTCTCGCGCGCCAAATTGTCGAATTTATCCACCGCCGCATAGGCCGCTTCCGCCTCGGCGAGCCGCTGGCCGGCGGCGGTCTTCGACAACTCGGCGATCGGGATCGCCTGATCGGCGAGCACGGTGCAGCGCTCCGGCGTGATCTCGGCGAAGCCGCTATCGACGAACAATCGGCTGATCACCTGCGCCCCCTCGTAGAGACGGATCACCCCGCCGCGCAGCAGCACGATCATCGGCGCATGGCCGGGCAGCACGCCAAGCTCGCCATCGGCCGCCGGGATCACCACCATATCGACCGGCCGCGCCAGCAGCAGCTTCTCCGGGCTGACGATTTCGAGCGCCGTTGGCATGGCTCAGGCCGTCGCCTTGAGCTGATCGGCCTTCTTGATCGCATCCTCGATGGTGCCGACCATATAGAAGGCCGCCTCCGGCAGATGATCGTATTCGCCGGCGCAGATCGCCTTGAAGCTGCGGATGGTCTCGGCCACCGGCACGAATACGCCGGGGAAGCCGGTGAACACTTCCGCCACATGGAACGGCTGGCTCAGGAAGCGCTGGATCTTGCGCGCCCGCGCCACCACCAGCTTATCCTCCTCGGAGAGCTCGTCCATGCCGAGAATGGCGATGATGTCCTGCAGCGATTTATAGGTTTGCAGGATGCGCTGCACCTCGCGCGCCACGTTGTAGTGCTCCTCGCCGACGATGCGCGGATCGAGCGAGCGCGAGGTGGAATCGAGCGGATCAACCGCCGGATAGATGCCAAGCTCGGCGATCTGGCGCGACAGCAC
>DAHXNW010000091.1 GCA_027365195.1 Acetobacteraceae bacterium | reverse complement strand
CCCATGTTATCCCATGATCTCCCAAGCGTCACGCGACAGACCCCCGATTTCTTGGCTCTTGGCGCTGCCGGCCGGCTGTCGCGGGTGGTGGCGAATCGTGACGAGACAACGGCATCCGTGACCGATGCCATGACGCAAAGGGGGCGCGCCTCGCCTGATGACCCATTTCCTCGGCACCCACCAGAACCGGTTGGACGCCAAGGGCCGGGTGTCCGTCCCCGCCGCCTTTCGCGCCGCCCTGCGTGCCGCCTCCGCGCTGCCGGCCGAGGCGGAGGCGGCCCTGGTGCTGCGCCCCTCGCATAAGCACCCCTGCATCGAGGCATGGCCCGCCGCCGTGTTCCAGGAACTCGCGACCCCGCTCGACCGGCTCGACCTGTTCAGCGAGGCGCATGACGATCTCGCCGCCGCGCTCTACGCCGATGCGTTTCCCGTCGAGACGGATCGCGAAGGACGCATCGTGCTGCCCGAGGCGCTGGCGCGGCATGCCGGCCTCGCCGATCGGGTGGTGTTCATGGGCCTCGGCCGCATCTTTCAAATCTGGGAACCCGCCGCCGCCGACCGGCGCCGCGACGAAGCGCGCGAGCGCGCCCGCGCCGGTGCCCTCACCCTGCCCGCCGCATCAGGACGCAATTGATGAGCGCCGCGACGGCACGATCGCCCGCCGCCGGCCATCAGCCGGTGCTGCTCGCCGAGGTGCTCGCCCTGCTGGCGCCGCGCGAGGGTGGGCGCTATCTCGATGCCACCTTCGGCGGCGGCGGCTATGCGGCGGCGGTGCTGGCGCGGGCCATGTGCACCCTCTGGGCGATCGACCGCGACCCCGAGGCGATCGCGCGCGGCGAGGCGCTGGCGGCGGCCTGCGCCGGGCGGCTGCATCTGCGCCTCGGCCGTTTCGGCGATCTCGCGGCCCTGCTGGCCGAGGCGCCGGCGGCCGGCGCGCTGGACGGCATCGTGTTCGATCTCGGCGTCTCCTCGTTTCAGCTCGATACGCCGGCGCGCGGCTTCAGCTTTCGCGCCGACGGGCCGCTCGACATGCGCATGGGCCAAAGCGGACCGACTGCCGCTGATCTGGTCAACACCCTCGCCGAGCGCGATCTCGCCGATCTGCTCTACACATTGGGCGAGGAGCGCGCGGCGCGGCGCATCGCCGCCGCCATTATCGCCGCCCGCGCCGCCGGCCCACTCACCGGCACCGCGCAGCTCGCACGCCTGATCCGCGGCGTGGTGCGCCCCGATCGCTCGGGTATCGACCCGGCGACCCGCAGTTTTCAGGCATTGCGCATCCGGGTGAACGACGAGCTGGGCGAGATCGAGCGCGGTCTCGCGCAGGCGGCGCAGCATCTGGCGCCAGGCGGGCGGCTCGTCGTCGTCGCCTTCCATTCGCTGGAAGACCGGCTGGTGAAGCGCTTCATGGCCGCCGCCTGCGGCCGTGGTCCGGCGCCCTCGCGGCATGATCCGGGCGGCCTCGCACCAAAGCCGCCGCCGCGCTTTCACCTGCTCACGCCGCGCGCGCTGCGTCCCGGTGCGGCCGAGATCGCCGCCAACCCGCGCGCGCGCAGCGCCCGGCTGCGCGCGCTCGAAGCCGCACACCCCTCCACCGATCTGGAGATGCTTGCCGCATGATCCGCCCGTTCACCCTGCTCTGCGCCCTCGCCGCCGGTGCCTCGGGGCTCTATGTCTATCAGATCAAGCACCGCACCCTGCTGCTCGACCGCGAGATCGCCCTCACCGCGCATCAGGACGCGGAGATGCGCGCGCGGATCGGCATTCTGCAGGCGGAATGGACGCTGCTGAACGAGCCGGACCGGCTGGCCGGCCTCGCCGGGCAGTTTCTGGCGCTCAAACCGCTCGCGCCGACGCAGTTCGTCACCCTCGCCGATCTCGATCGCGCGCTGCCGCCCGTGGCGCCGGTCGCGCCGCCGCCGGAGATCGCGACACAGAGCGCGCCCGAGCCGGCCCCTGCGCCGGTCCTTGTCCTTGCGCCAGCCCCTGGACCCGAGCGTCCCTTCACGCCGGAACGCCCGGTCGCGGCCGCCACGCCGCATCCGCGCCTCCCCGTACCATCGTCCGCCGTCCACGCGGCGCCCGCGCGTCCACCGGCGCCGCATCCGACGGCGCTCGCCGTCGCTCCGGCGCCGCGCGTGGTGGCGAAACGACAACTGGCGGCTTATGCGCCGGTCGCCGTCGCCGGCACCACCGTCTCGGCGCGCGGGCACAGCGTCGCCGCCGCGCCAGTCGCCGTGTTTGCCCCGGTCGCGGCACCTTCCGCCGTCTCCCTGCTCGGCGGCGCGCGGATGGCGCTGGCGCCCCCGGTGCCGGTCACTGGCGAGGCGGCACGGTGAGCACTGATACGCCACCCTCGCCGGATGCGTTGCCACCCCTGCGCGGTGGCGGCGCAAGAATGCCGGCGCAGGGTGCCGGCGCGCCGCGCCAGGGCGCGGTGCCACGCATGGAATATGTCCGCGTCACCGCCCCCGATCTGGCACGCCGCGCCGCACTCGCCACCACGCATCGCCGGCTGCGCGCGGCGGCGCTGTGTTTTCTGCTGCTATTCGCCGCGGTGAGCCTGAAACTCGCCGACGCCACCGTGCTGCATCCGCTGCAACCGCGCGCCCCGCAGATCGCCCGGCTGCCACCGGAGGAGCACGACCCAACACCGGGCAGCATTCTGCCCGTGGTTGCCAATGCCGCCCTGCCGCACCGGCTGCGCCAGATGATCGTGGACCGCAACAACCAGATCCTCGCCGTCTCCCTGCCGACCGCCGAACTCTACGCCAATCCGCGCGAGATGATCGACACCGCCGCCGCCGCCGATCAGCTCAAACGCGCGGTGCCACGGCTCGATGCGGCGATGCTGCGCGCGCGCCTCACCTCCGGGCGGGCATTCGTCTATCTGGCCCGCCGGCTCAGCCCGCAGGAAGAGCTCGCGATCAACGATCTCGGCATCCCCGGCCTCTATTTCCAACCCTCCGAGGAACGGCATTACCCGCGCGGCCGGCTCGCCGCCCAGGTGCTCGGCGGCGTCGATGTGGACGAGCGCGGCGTCGCCGGGGTGGAGCGCTTCTTCGACCGCGATCTGCGCGAGGCGGTCGAGCCGCTGCGCCTCTCGCTCGACATCCGCGTGCAGACCGTGGTGCGCGAGGAGCTTACGGCGGCGATGGTGCAGTTCCATGCCATCGGCGCCTGCGGCATCGTGATGGATGTGCGCACCGGCGAGGTGCTGGCGATGGTCAGCCTGCCGGATTACGATGCCAACGCCTTCGGCGCGACGCCCGCCGAGGCGCGCTTCAACCGCGCCGTCACCGGCATGTTCGAGCCGGGCAGCACGTTCAAGCTGCAAACCGCGGCGATGGCGCTCGATTCCGGGGTGGCGCATATCTGGGACCAGTTCGATGCCGCGCAGCCGATCCATATCGGCCGCTTCACCATCACCGATTTCCAGGGCAAGCACCGCTGGCTCTATCTGCCCGAGGTGCTGGCCTATTCCTCCAACCTCGGCGCCGCGCACATCGCCCTCGCGGTGGGCGCCGAGCGCCAGCGCGCCTGGCTGCGCCAGATGGGCATGTTCGCCCGCCTGCCGATCGAGCTGCCCGAGGCCGGGCTGCCCATCGTGCCGTCGGCGGCAAATTGGCATGAAGTCGCGACGATGACGATCGGCTTCGGTCACGGCATCGCCGTCTCGCCGCTGCACGTGGTGCGCGGCGTGGCAACGCTCGCCAACGGCGGCCTGCTGATCTCCCCCACCCTGCTCGCCCAGCCGGCGTTGGCGGAGGACGAGGTGGCACGCGGCCAGCGGATCATGCAACCGGCCACCTCGGACACGCTGCGCCGGCTGATGCGCCTCGTGGTCACCGCCGGTTATGGGCAAAAGGCCGACGTGCCGGGCTATTTCGTCGGCGGCAAGACCGGCACGGCGGAGAAGGTCGGTGCGCACGGCTATAAGAAACACACCAACGTCAGCGCCTTCGTCAGCGTGTTCCCGATGAACGCGCCGCGCTATGCGGTCTATATGATGCTCGACGAGCCGCATGGCGATGCCAGCACCGGCGGCTTCTCCACCGCCGGCCAGGTTTCCGCCCCGGCGGCCGGGCGGGTGATCGCGCGGATCGGCCCGATGCTCGGGCTGCTGCCGCAGACCGCCGATGCGGCGGCGATCGAGGCGGGCCTCGCGATCCCGCTGCAACCGGCGCGCGGCGGCGGCATCGCCCACGCGCTCGCCCCGGAGCATCCGCCCGCGCATCATGCGCCGATGATCGCGCCAGCCCCGGCGCGCACGGCCGACCCACGGCACGATCTGCGCCACGATGCACAGATCACCGCCCCGGTCGCGACCGCGCTCTATCTCGCGCCCTCCGATGCGGCTCGCTGAGCTGATGGCCGGTCTGCTCGACCCCGCGCGCGCGATGGACGGCGAGACGCTGGTGCGCGGCATCACCGCCGACAGCCGCCGCGTCATCCCCGGCGACGTGTTCGCCGCCCTGCCCGGCGGCCGGCTCGACGGCCGGCGCTTCATTGCCGAGGCGGTGGCGCGCGGCGCCTCGGCGGTGCTCGCGCCGCCCGGCACCGCCTGGCCCGCCGGGGTGCCGCCACGCCCGCTGATCGAGGATGAGCAGCCGCGCCGGCGCCTCGCGCAATTCGCCGCGCGGCTCGCGGGCGCGCAGCCGGCGGTCGTCGTCGCCATCACCGGCACCAACGGCAAGACCAGCAGCGTGGATTTCCTGCGCCAGATCTGGGCCGGCGCCGGAAGTCCGGCGGCGAGCCTCGGCACCCTCGGCCTCTGCGCGCCAGGCTTCGCCACGGGCCCCGGACTGACCACGCCCGACCCGGTGGCGCTGGCCGGCACGCTCGCCGATCTGGCGCGCGCCGGCATCACGCACGTGGCGATGGAGGCCTCCTCGCACGGGCTCGATCAGTTCCGGCTCGACGGCGTGCGCCTCGTCGCCGGCGGCTTTTGCAACCTCACCCGCGACCATCTCGACTATCACGGCAGCCTGGAAGCCTATGCCACGGCAAAGCTGCGGCTGTTCGCCGATCTATTGCCGCCGGGGGCGTTCGCCGTCGCATCGAGCGCGCTACATCCGCCCACCCTCGAACGTCTGCGCGCCATCGCCGCCGCGCGCCGGCTCGATCTGCGGCTGGTCGGCGAGGCGGGCGATGCGATCGTGCTGCACCGCGCCATGCCGCAGCCCGATGGACAGACGATCGAGTTCACCGCGCAAGGGCGCCGGCAGACGCTATTCCTGCCGCTGCCGGGGCGGTTTCAGGCCGATAACGCGCTGCTCGCGGCGGCACTCGCGATGGCGCTCGGCAGCGGCGATGCGCTCGCCATGCTGGAGCGGTTGGCGCCGGTGCCGGGACGGCTGCAACGCGCGGCACAGTTCGGCGGCGCGGCGGTCTATGTCGATTACGCGCACACGCCCGATGCGCTGGCGCGGCTGATCGCCGCCCTGCGCCCGCACGTCGGGCCGGGCGGGCGGCTGCATCTGGTGTTCGGCGCCGGTGGCGAGCGCGACGCCGGCAAGCGGCCGCTGATGGGTGCCGCCGCCGCCGCCGCCGACCGGGTGATCGTCACCGACGACAATCCGCGCGGCGAGGATGCGGGCGCGATCCGTGCCGCCGTGCGCGCCGGCTGCCCGGAAGCCGCCGAGATCGCCGATCGCGCGAGCGCGATCGCCGCTGCGATGAGCGATCTCCGCCCGGGCGACGTACTGGCGGTTGCCGGCAAAGGCCATGAGCAGGGGCAGATCGTCGGCAACCAGGTGTTGCCGTTCGACGATGTCGCCATGGTGCGCCAACTGGCCGGATCGCCATGAGCGCGCTGTGGAGCGCCGAGGCGCTGAGCGCGGCGACCGGCGGGCAATTTGGCGCGCGCTTCGCCGCCAGCGGGATTTCCATCGATACGAGGTCATTGCAGCCGGGCGATCTCTTCGTCGCCCTCGCCGGCCCGGCGCGCGACGGGCACGATTTCGTCGCCGAGGCGCTGGCGCGGGGGGCGGGGGGCGCGCTGGTGCATCGCGCGCCGGCGGGGGTGGAGGCGCAAGCCCCGTTGTTGCACGTCGCCGATACGCTCGCCGGGCTGCAGGGGCTCGCCGGCTTCGCCCGCGCCCGCTTCACCGGCCGGCTCGCGGCGATCACCGGCAGCGTCGGCAAGACCTCGACCAAGGAGATGCTGCGCGCCATCCTCGCAACCCAGGGCCGCGTGCATGCGGCGGACGCCTCGCACAACAATCATTGGGGCGTGCCGCTGACGCTGGCGCGGCTGCCGCCGGAGGCGGATTTCTGCGTGGTGGA
This sequence comes from Acetobacteraceae bacterium, assembly GCA_027365195.1. Classification (GTDB taxonomy): domain Bacteria; phylum Pseudomonadota; class Alphaproteobacteria; order Acetobacterales; family Acetobacteraceae; genus DAHXNW01. The sequence goes on along the minus strand of DAHXNW010000091.1, from coordinate 24,714 downwards.
GATCGGCATGAACCATGCCGGCGAGATCGCCCCGCTTGCCCGCCTCGCCCGGCCGCATGTCGCGCTGATCACCGCGATCGGCTCTGCCCACATTGGCCATCTCGGCAGCCTCGCGGCGATCGCGGCGGAGAAGCTCAGCATCGCGCAGGGATTGGAGGCGCAGGGTGTGCTGATCCTGCCGGAGGATCGGCTCGCGCTGTGCGATCCGGCGCTGCCGCCGCGCTGGATCGGTTTTGGCGCGGGAACTGGCGAGGCACAGCTCGACGATCTCGCCCTGGACGCCATCGGCAGCCGCTTCACCGCGCGCGTCGGCGGCCGACGTTTCGCCGTGCGCCTCGGCGCGGCGGGGCGGCACCTGGCACTCAATGCGCTCGCGGCGCTGGCCGCCGCCGCCGCCCTCGGCGCCGATCCGCAGGCCGGGGCCGCCGCGCTCGCGCATTTCACCGGCCTCGCCGGGCGCGGCGCGCATCGGCCGATCGCCGCCGCCGATGGGCAGGCCCTGCTGCTCGACGAGAGCTATAACGCCTCCGTCGATTCGATGGTCGCGGCACTGGCGGTGCTCGGGCTGCAACCGGCGCGCCGGCGGCTCGCGGTGCTCGGTGACATGCTGGAACTCGGCGAAGCGGGCCCGCGCGAGCATCGCGGCCTCGCGCCGCACGTCATCGCCCACGCGGATCTGTGCTTCGCCTGCGGCCCGTTGACACGCGCCCTGTTCGAGGCTCTGCCAGCCCCGCTGCGCGCCGCGCATGCGCCCGATTCGGCCGCCCTCGCGCCGCTCGTCGCGGCGGCGGTGCGGGCGGGCGACGTGGTGCTGGTCAAGGGCAGCCTGGGCAGCCGGATGCGCCTTGTCGTCGAGGCTCTGACGCGGGAGACGCCGTAGTGCTGTACGATCTGGCGCATCTCTCGGGCGAGCACTGGCCGCTGCTCAACCTGGTCCGCTACCTCACCTTCCGCTCGGGTGCGGCCTGCCTCACCGCGCTGGTGGTGAGTTTTCTCGCCGGCCCGGCCCTGATCCGCTGGCTGAAATCGATGCAGCGTCAGGGCCAGCCGATCCGCGCCGACGGGCCGGAGCGGCATCTGATCGAGAAGAAAGGCACGCCCACCATGGGCGGCGTGCTGATCCTGGTGGCGATGGGCATCTCCACCCTGCTGTGGGCGGATCTGCGCAACCGCTATGTCTGGGCGGTGCTCGCGCTCACCCTCGGCTATGGCGCGCTCGGCTTCGCCGACGATTACCTGAAGCTGTCGCGGCGCAATGCGCGTGGGCTGCCGGGGCGGGTGAAGCTCGTAGGCCAGGCGGCGATCGGGCTCTTCTGTGCCGGCTGGATCGCCACGATCACCCATGGCCCGCTCGGCAGCGGCCTCGCCCTGCCGGTGTTCAAGGAGGTGCTGATCCCGCTCGGCTATGCCTTCCCGATCTTCGGCGCGCTGGTGATGATGGGGGCGTCGAACGCGGTCAATCTCACCGACGGGCTGGACGGTCTCGCCATCGTGCCGACCATCATCGCCGCCGGCGTGTTCGCGCTGATCGCGTATCTGGTCGGCAACCGCATCTTCGCCGATTATCTGCAACTGCATGAAGTCCCCGGTGTCGGCGAACTGGGGGTGTTCTGCGCCGCCCTGGTCGGCGCCGGCCTGGGTTTCCTGTGGTTCAACGCGCCGCCGGCGGCGGTGTTCATGGGCGATACCGGCAGCCTCGCCCTCGGCGGCGCGCTCGGCGCCGTCGCCGTCGCCACCAAGCACGAGATCGTGCTGGCGATCGTCGGTGGGCTGTTCGTGGTCGAGACCGTCTCGGTGATCGTGCAGGTGTTCTGGTTCAAGCGCACCGGCCGGCGGGTGTTCCTGATGGCGCCGCTGCACCATCATTTCGAGAAAAAGGGCTGGGCCGAGCCGACCATCGTCATCCGCTTCTGGATCATCTCGATGATCCTCGCCCTCGCCGGCCTCGCCACGTTGAAAATCCGATGAGCGGTTTTCCCCCCGTCTTCGCCGGCCAGCGCATTGCAGTCCTCGGCCTCGGCCGCAATGGGCGTCCGGCCGCCGCCGCCCTCGTCGCGATGGGTGCCGCGGTGAGCGTGTGGGACGACCGGGAGGCAGCGCGCGCCGAGGCGGCGGCGGCGGGGCTGCATGTCGCCGACCCGCGCGCGGCGATGGGCGCGCTGGATAGCATCCTGGTCTCGCCCGGCATCCCGCATGCGCTGCCCGCCCCGCACCCGATCGCGCAAGCGGCGATCGCGGCCGGCGTGCCGATCGTCTCGGATGTGGAACTGCTCTACCGCGCCGTGCGCGCCGCCGGCTCGCGCGCGCGCTTCGTCGGCATCACCGGCACCAACGGCAAATCGACCACCACCGCCCTGCTCGCGCACATGCTAAAGGGAGCCGGCTGGACCTTCGCCGCCGGCGGCAATCTCGGCCCGGCGGCCCTCGCCCTGCCGCTGCTGCCCGATGCCGGCATTTATGTGCTGGAGATGTCGAGTTATCTGTTGGAGCGAATCGCGACCGTGCGCTTCGATGCGGCGGCGATGCTCAACCTCAGCCCCGACCATTTCGACCGGCACGGCGACCTGGCGGGCTATATCGCCGCCAAGCGGCAGATTTTCGCCCGCCAGGACGGCGCCTGCACCGCCGTGATCGGCATCGACGACGCGGACTCCCGTGCCATCGCCGCCGAGACGCGCCCGGCACGGCTCGTGCGTGTCTCCGGCGAGGGACCGGCCGATCTCGGCTGCGTCGCGTCCGTGCTGCGCGATGCCGAGGGGCCGCTCGTCACGCTCACCGAAGCCATCGCGCTGCCCGGCGCGCATAATGCGCAGAACGCCGCCGCCGCGGCGGCACTCGCGCTGGCGCTCGGCCTGCCGCGCGCGGCGATCGCCGACGGCATAAGGCGGTTTCCCGGCCTGCCGCACCGGCAGGAGCGCATCGCGCGCCTCGCGGGCGTCGCCTTCATCAACGACAGCAAGGCGACCAACGCCGAGTCCGCCGCCCGCGCGCTCGCCTGCCACGACCGCATCGTCTGGATCGCCGGCGGCATCGCCAAGGCCGAAGGCATCGCCCCGCTCGCGCCCTATTTCCCCCGCATCACCGAGGCGCTGCTGATCGGGCGGGACGCGCCGCTGCTGGCGGCGACGCTCGCCGCCCACGGCGTCGCGCATCGCAGCCTCGGCACGCTCGAGGCGGCGGTGCCGGCGGCCTGGCTTGTGGCGCGGGAGGCGTCGGCGGTCGTGCTGCTCTCGCCGGCCTGCGCGAGTTTCGACCAATTCGCCGGCTTCGAGGCGCGTGGCGAGCGCTTCCGCGCCCTGGTGGCAGACCTCGGGAGGGATGGCTGATGCCCGCGCTCTCGCGCGCCGACACCTCGCTGCTCGGCCGCTGGTGGTGGAGCCTCGACCGCTGGACGCTGATCGCCATCGGCGTGTTGATCGGCTTCGGCTATGTGATGATGCTGGCCGCGAGCCCGGCCGTCGCCGAGCGCATCGGGCAGTCGCGCGACGTGTTCATCCTCAAGCAGTTGGGCTTTCTTGCGCTCGCCGGTGGCGTGGTGGTGACGGTGTCCTGGCTCAGCCCGCGCGGCGTGCGCCGGCTCGCTTTGCTGCTCGGCATCATCGCGCTCGCGCTCACCGCCCTCACCCTGGTCGCCGGGGTGGAGATCAAGGGCGCACGGCGCTGGATCGCGCTGCCGGGGCTGTCGGTGCAGCCGAGCGAATTCCTGAAACCCTGCTTCGCCGTGCTCACCGCCTGGCTGCTCGCCACGCGGCACCGGCGGCCGGGGTTTCCCGGCACGCTGCTCGCCTGCGGCGCCCTGGTGCCGATCGCCCTGCTGCTGAAAGCGCAGCCGGATATCGGCATGCTGACCGTGGTGGTCGCGGTGTTCGTCGCCCAGCTCTATCTCGACGGCCTCAACCTGTTCCTGGTCGGCTTGGCGCTGGCGGGCATGGCGGGCGCCGGGGTGGGCGCGTTCTATCTGTTTCCGCATGTGCATAGCCGGGTGGAGCGCTTCCTGCATCCGGCGGTGGGTGACAATTACCAGGTGATCACCGCGTTGCAGGCGTTCGGCCATGGCGGGCTGCTCGGGCGCGGGCCGGGCGAGGGCAGCGTGAAGGACATCCTGCCCGACGCCCATGCCGATTTCGTCTTCGCCGTCGCCGGCGAGGAATTCGGCATGGTGGTGTGCCTGCTGATCCTCGGCGTGTTCGCCTTCGTCGTGGTGCGCGGCCTGCTGCGGCTGCGCGGCGAGGGCGACGGCTTCGTGGTGCTCGCCGCCGGCGGGCTGATCACCAGCTTCGGGCTACAGGCTTTCGTCAACATGGCCTCCTCGCTGCATCTGATCCCGACCAAGGGAATGACCCTGCCGTTCATCTCCTACGGCGGCTCCTCGGTGTTGGCCGTCGCCCTCGGCATCGGCATGCTGCTGGCGCTGACCCGCCGGCGGCATCATGGAGACCTCGCGTGAGGGGGGCGATGCTGCGCCCGGTGGTAATCGCCGCCGGCGGCACCGGGGGGCATCTGTTTCCCGCCATGGCGCTCGCCAGCGAACTGGTGCGGCGCAACCAGCGCGTGGCGCTGCTCACCGATGCGCGCGCGAGCGCCGTGTCGGGGGATGCCTTCGCCGGCGGAGAGTGTTTCGTCATCGCCGGCGCCGGCATCGCCGGGCGCGGCGTTTGGCGCGCGGCGCGGGCGATCGGCGCGATCGGGTATGGCACGGTGCAGGCGCGCTCCATTCTGGCGCGGCTCGCGCCCTCGGTGCTGGTGGGCTTCGGCGGCTATCCCTCGGTCGCCCCCATTCTGGCGAGCCGGCTGCTGGCGCATCGCCCGGCGGTGCTACTGCATGAGCAGAACGCCGTGCTCGGCCGCGCCAACCGGCTGCTGGCACGCTTTGCCGATGCGCTGGCGCTGAGTTTCGCCGCGACCGCCGGTCTGCCGCCGGGGGTCGCCTCCCACCTCGCCGGCAATCCGGTGCGCGCGGAGATCGCCGCCCTCGCCGGGCGTGGCTATGCGCCGCCGCAGCCGGGCGAGCCGATCCGGCTGCTGGTGCTCGGCGGCTCGCTCGGCGCGCGGGTGCTGAGCACGGTGGTGCCGCCGGCGCTCGCTGGCCTCCCGGCAGAGTTGCGCACGCGGCTGCATGTGGTGCAGCAATGCCGGGCGGACGATCTGGCGGCGGTGCGCGCGGTCTATGCGGCGGCGGGCATCGCGGCCGAATTGGCACCCTTCTTCGCCGATGTCGCGGCCAGGATGGCGGGCGCGCATCTGCTGATCAGCCGCGCCGGCGCCTCCAGCATCGCCGAGATCGCCGCCGTCGGCCGCCCGGCGGTGCTGGTGCCGCTACCCGGCGCGATCGACGATCATCAGAGCGCCAATGCCCGCGCCCTTGGCACCGGTGCCTGGGTGCTGGCGCAGCCGGCATTCACCCCGGCGTCGCTCGGCGCTCTGCTCGCCGGCATCCTCGCCGATCCGACCGCCCTCGCCGATGCCGCGAGGGTTGCCGCACGGCTGGGCCGCGCCGATGCCGCGGCACGCCTCGCCGATCTGGTCGAGGTCCATGGCGCGCGTCTCGGCGTGATCGGGGAGAGCGGCCGATGAGAACCCTGCCGCTCGGCATCGGCGTCATCCATTTCATCGGCATCGGCGGCATCGGCATGTCGGGCATCGCCGAGGTGCTGCACACCCTCGGCTACGCGGTGCAGGGCAGTGACATCGCCGAGAGCGCCAATGTGCGCCGGCTGCGCGAAGCCGGCATCGCCGTACATGTGGGGCATGCCGCCGAGCATCTGGGCGAGGCGCGCGTCGTCGTCGTCTCGACGGCGGTGCGGCGCGACAATCCCGAGGTGCTGGCGGCGCGCGCGCGGCTCATTCCCGTGGTCCGCCGCGCCGAGATGCTGGCCGAGCTGATGCGGCTGAAATGGTCGATCGCGGTCGGCGGCACGCATGGCAAGACCACCACCACCAGCCTGATCGCCGCCGTGCTGGAAGCGGCCAGGCTCGACCCCACGGTGATCAACGGCGGCATCATCAACGCCTATGGCAGCAACACCCGCCTCGGCGCCGGCGAGTGGATGGTGGTGGAGGCCGACGAGAGCGACGGCAGCTTCCTCCGCCTGCCCTCGGTAGTTGCCGTGGTCACCAACATGGACCCCGAGCATCTCGACCACTGGGGCACCGCCGAGGCGATGGTCGCCGGTTATGACCAATTCGTCGCCAATGTGCCGTTCTATGGCTTCGCCGTGCTCTGCATCGACCATCCGGCGGTGCAGCAGATGATCCCGCGTCTGTCGGATCACCGCATCGTCACCTACGGCTTCTCGCCGCAGGCCGATGTGCGCGCCGAACGGGTGGTGACCGACCGGCTCGGCGCCACCTTCGAGGTGACGGCGATCGACCGGCCGCGCAACCGCAGCCGCAAGCTCGGCCCGTTCCGCCTGCCGATGCTCGGCCAGCACAATGTGCAGAACGCACTCGCCGCCGTCGCCGTCGGGCTGGAGATGGAAATCGACGACGCGACGCTGCGCAGCGCCTTCGCCGGCTTTCGCGGCGTCAAGCGGCGCTTCACCAAGACCGGCGAGGCCGGCGGCATCACCATCATCGACGATTACGGCCACCATCCGGTGGAGATCGCCGCCGTGCTGAAGGCGGCGCGGCAGGCCGGGGCGCGCGATGTGGTCGCGGTGGTGCAGCCGCATCGCTATTCGCGCTTACACTCGCTGTTCGATGCCTTCTGCACCTGCCTGAACGATGCCGGCACGGTGATCGTCGCCGATGTGTATGCCGCCGGCGAGGCGCCGATCGAGGGCATCGATCGCGACTCGCTGGTCGAGGGGCTGCGCGCCGCCGGGCACCGCAGCGTGGTGCCGCTGCCGGCGCCGGAGCATCTGGCCGAGATGGTGAATGCGATCGCGCGCGGCGGCGATTTCGTCGTCTGCCTCGGCGCCGGCACGATCACCAACTGGGCGCAGAGCCTGCCGGCCGAACTCGCGGCCTTGCAGGCCGGCACGCCGCGCCGGCCCGCGCCTTCCGGCAAGCGGGGCGAGCGATGATGGCGCAGCGGGCACGGCCCGATCCCGACTGGCTGCACGCGGGTCTGCGCGGGCGCTGCGAGGCGCAGGCGCCGCTCGCCGCGGGCAGTTGGATGCGCGTCGGCGGGGCGGCGGAATGGCTGCTGCGCCCGGCCGATGCCGAGGATCTCTGCGCCCTGCTCGGCCGGCTGCCGGCGAGCATGCCGCTCTGTGTGCTCGGCGCCGCCTCCAATGTCATCATCCGCGACGGCGGCATCCCCGGCGTGGTGCTGCGCCTCGGGCGCGGTTTCGGCGCCGTCGAGATCGAGGCGGACGGGCTGATCGCCGGGGCTGCGGCGCGCGATGCGAGCGTCGCCGAAGCCGCCGCCGCCGCCGGCCTTGCGGGGCTGGAGTTCCTCTCCGGCATTCCGGGCAGCATCGGCGGTGCGGTGGCGATGAACGCCGGCGCCTATGGCGGCGACATGGCAAGCGTGCTCGACTGGGTGGAGATCGCGAGCCGCGAGGGCGAGATCGTTCGCCTCGCCGCCGAAGCACTGCATTTCGCCTATCGCAGCGCGAGCCTGCCGCCCGGTGGCGTGGTGCTGCGCGCTCGGCTGCGCGCGAGGCCGGGCGCGCCGGCGGCGATCGCCGCGCGGATGGCCGAGATTCGCGCCCGGCGCACGGCGACCCAACCGGTGAACGCCCGCACCGGCGGCTCCACCTTCCGCAATCCGCCCGGCATGCGGGCGTGGGAGCTGATCGAGGCGGCCGGTGGGCGTGGGCTTACGCGCGGGGGTGCGGCGGTTTCCACACTGCATTGCAATTTCCTGCTCAACACCGGGGGTGCGACGGCGGCCGATCTGGAGGGGCTGGGCGAGGAATTGCGCCGCCTCGTGTTCGCCGCCAGCGGCGTGCGGCTGGAGTGGGAAATCCGCCGCCTCGGCGTGCCGACCTGGCCTGCGGAGAGCTTGGCATGACCCGCCCCCCCGGCCTGACCCGTGTCGCCGTGCTGCACGGCGGCATCTCGGCCGAGCGCGAGGTGAGCCTCGCCTCCGGCGCGCAGGTGATCGCGGGTCTGCGCGAGGCCGGGTTCACCGCGATCCCGATCGAGGTGGGCGCCGATCTGACCGCCCTGCTCGCGGCACTCGCCGAGGCACGGGCGGATGTGGCGTTCAACGCGCTGCACGGGCGCTTCGGCGAAGACGGCACCATCCAGGGCGTGCTCGAATGGCTGCGCCTGCCCTACACCCATTCCGGCGTGCGCGCCTCTGCTCTCGCGATGGACAAGGCCGCCTCGCGTGCGATTTTTGCCGCCGCCGGCCTGCCGCTCGCCGCCGGGCGCGTGGTGGCGCTCGACGAGTTGGCCGCGCGCGATCCGCTGCCCTGCCCCTACGTGATCAAACCGGTGAACGAAGGCTCCTCCGTCGGCGTCGCCATCATCCGCGGCGGCGACAACCGGCGCGCCGAGATTGCCGCCGGCTGGCGTTTTGGCGCGCGCGCTCTGGTCGAAGCGTTCATCCCAGGGCGGGAGCTGACCGTCGGCGTGCTGGAGGATCGGGCGCTGCTGGTGACGGAAATCCTGCCGGCGGAGGGGTTTTACGACTACACGGCGAAATACGCCGCCGGTGGCTCGCGCCATGTGCTGCCGGCGGCGGTGCCGGCAGAGATCGCCGCACGGGCGATGGCATGCGCGCTGGCGGCGCATCGCGCCCTCGGCTGCGCCGGCGCCACGCGGGCGGATTTCCGCTACGACGATACGCCCCCCGGCCAACTCGTGCTGCTGGAGGTGAATACGCAGCCGGGGCTGACGCAAACCTCGCTGCTACCGGAGCAGGCGGCGCATCTCGGCATCGGCTTTCCCGCTCTCTGCGCCTGGATGGTGGAGCGCGCCGCATGCCACGCCTAAGCCCGCGCGGCGCCCGCCGCAAACCCGCGTTGCAGGACCGGCCGGGGCGCTGGCAGTTGCTGCTCCGCCGCCAGCGCCGCCGGCTGCGCCCGGCGCTGTTCGGCCTCGCCGGGGTGGCGGTGATCGCTCTCATCGGAACCATGGCATGGCGCGCGGTGGCACCCGGGCCGCAGGCGAGCCTTGCGCCATTCGGCGAGCGGCTGGGGCTGGCCGGGGCGAGCCTCGGCCTGCGCATCCGCCATGTCGAGATCGAAGGCCGCGCGCAGACGCCCGAGCCGCTGCTGCGCGCCGCCATCGGCGCGCTGCCGGGGCAGCCGATCCTCGGATTTTCGCTGGCGGCGGCGCGCGCGCGCATCGAATCGCTGAGCTGGGTGCGCGATGCCGCCGTGGAGCGGCGCCTGCCGGATACCATCGTGGTGCGGCTGGTCGAGCGGCGCGCCTTCGCGATCTGGCAGAATCAGGGAAAATTCACCCTGATCGACCGCCAGGGCGCGATGGTCGCCGATCAGGATCTGGCGCAGTTCCGCCAATTGCCGCTGGTGGTCGGCGCCGGCGCGCCGGCGCATGCCGCCGCTTTGCTCGATGCGCTGGCCAGGGTGCCGGTGATCGCCGGACAAGTGGTGGCGATGGTGCGGGTGGGCGAGCGGCGCTGGACGCTGCACCTGCGCAACGGCTGCGACGTGCTGCTGCCCGAGGGCCACGCGGCGGCGGCGCTAGCGCGGCTGGCTGCGCTACAGCAAACGCACGCGCTGCTCGACCGCCCGTTGCAGACCATCGACATGCGCCTGCCGGACCGGCTGCTGCTGCGCCCGCGTAGCGCCGAGCCGGCGCCTTCCCCCCTTGCGGCACGGAGCCCGACATGAGCCGGATCGACGCTGCCACGCTGCTCTCGAACCGTCTGCCGCCGCCGCCCGGCGAGCCGGAGCCGCCGGCGCGCGGGCGGCGGCTGCGCGCCGGGCCGTTCGGCGTGCTCGACATCGGCACCACCAAAATCGTCTGCCTGATCGGGCGCACCGAGAGCGACGGCAGCCTGCGCGTGCTCGGCCTCGGCTGGCAGCGCGGCGGCGGCGTGCGCGGCGGCGGCATCACCGATCTGGAGGCGGCGGAGCGCGCCATCCGCGCCAGCGTCGGGCAGGCGGAGAACATGGCCGACACGCGGCTCGACGCGGTCTCGGTCAATCTCTCATGCGGCCAGCCGGAGAGCCGGCTGTTCAACGTGCAATGGCCGGTGGGCGGGCGCGCGGTTACCGAGCACGACATCCGCCGCGTCATCGCCGAAGGCCGCGCGCGGGCGATGAGCGAGGGGCGCGAGACCATCCACGCCCTGCCGCTCGGCTTCGCCGCCGACGATACCAGCGGCATCGGCGATCCGCGCGGCATGTTCTGCGAGACGCTGACCGCGCAGTTGCACGTGATCGATGCGACGGCGACGGCGCTGCGCACGCTTGCCGCCTGCATGCAGCGCTGCGATCTCGACATCGCCGAACTCGTCGCCGCCCCGCTCGCCGCCGGGCTCGCGACCCTGGTGGACGACGAGCGCCACCTCGGCGCCACGGTGATCGACATGGGCGGCGGCACCACCGGGCTCGCGGTGTTCAGCGAGGGGCATCTGCTGCACACGGCACAATTGCCGGTGGGCGGGGTGCACGTGACCAACGATATCGCACGCATGCTCTCGACCACGGTGGTGCATGCCGAGCGGCTGAAGACGCTGTACGGCAGCGCGCAGAGCAGCCCGGACGACGAGCGCGAGATGCTGCCGGTGCCGCTGGTCGGCGAGGCGGAGCACCAGTTCGCGCGTGTGCCGCGCAGCATGGTGGTAAGCATCATCCGCCCGCGGCTGGAAGAAACCTTCGAGATGGTGCGCGACCGGCTAGAAGGCTCCGGCCTGTCGCGCGCCGCCGGGGCGCGGGTGGTGCTGACCGGCGGCGCCTGCCAGCTCGCCGGCGCACGCGAGATGGCGGCGCGCATTCTCGGCCGGCAGGTGCGGCTCGGCCGCCCGGCGCGGCTGCGCGGCCTGCCCGATGCCGCCTCCGGCGAAGCCTTCGCGACCGCCGCCGGCCTGCTCGCCTGGGCCGCCGGCGAGGGCCGCTTCCTGCACGATCTCGACCTGCACGACGCGCCGCCGGCCGGCCCGGTGCAACGCCTGTTCCGCTTCCTGCGCGAGCGCTTTTGATGCGCGCGACGCATTCACCCGCCCGATCTCTCGGCTTTTTACGGAGGAATATCCCGCGATGACCCTCAATCTCACCATCCCGCAGCAGTCGCACACCGATTTCACCCCGCGCATCACCGTGATCGGGGTCGGCGGCGGCGGCACCAATGCGGTCGACAACATGATCGCGCTCAATCTGCAGGGCGTCGATTTCGTGGTCGCCAACACCGATGCGCAGCAGCTCACGCACAGCCGCGCCGACCGGCGCATCCAGCTCGGCCCGCACATCACCCAGGGCCTCGGCGCCGGGGCGAAGCCGGAGATCGGCCGCGCCGCCGCCGAGGAGGCGGCCGACGAGCTGTATCGCCACCTCGACAACGTCCACATGGTCTTCATCACCGCCGGCATGGGCGGCGGCACCGGTACTGGCGCGGCGCCGGTGATCGCGCGGATGGCGCGCGAGCGCAACATCCTCACCGTGGGCGTGGTGACCAAGCCGTTCACCTTCGAGGGCATCCGCCGTGGCCGCGCCGCCGAGGCGGGGATCGACGAGTTGCAGCAATATGTCGATACGCTGATCGTCATCCCCAATCAGAACCTGTTCCGCCTCGCCAATGAGAACACCGGTTGGCGCGAGGCGTTCAAGATGGCCGACAACGTGCTCTACATGGGGGTGCGCGGCGTCACCGACCTGATGATGGCGCCCGGTCTGGTGAACCTCGATTTCGCCGACATCCGCACCGTGATGGCCGAGATGGGCAAGGCGATGATGGGCACCGGCGAGGCCGAGGGCGAGGGCCGCGCGATCCGTGCCGCCGAGGCGGCGATCAGCAATCCGCTGCTCGAAGACACCAGCATGGCCGGCGCGCGCGGTCTGCTGATCAACATCACCGGCGGCGAGGACATGACGCTGTACGAAGTGGATCAGGCGGCCAACCGCATCCGCGAGGAGGTGGACGAGGAGGCCAACATCATCTTCGGCTCGGCGATCGACGAGACGCTGCACGGCAAGGTGCGGGTCTCGGTGGTGGCGACCGGGATCGACACACCGAAGCCGGTGGAGCAGAGCCGCCCACGGCTGGCGGCGGTGAATGGCGGCGGCGGCTTCGCGCCGCAGCCTGCCGTGGCCGTCGCGCAGGCACCGCAGAGCCAGGTGGTGCATGTCCAGCCGGCGCTGCAACCGGCCCTGCCACAGCCGGCGCTGGTGCAGGCCACCGCCCAGCCGGCATCGGCCGCCGCGTTGCAGCCGGCGATGGCCATGGAACCGCAACCGGCGCCGCTGCCACGCCCAGCCGCGGCACCGCACGCCGGCGCCGCACCGCGCGGCCTGTTCGCCGCCGCCCCGGCGCCGGTCAGCGAGCCGGCACCGCTGGCGCCCAGGGCGAGCCTGTTCGGCATCGTCACCGGCGCCTTGCGGCGCGGCATGCCGGCGATGGCCGAAAGCCTGACCCACAACAGCCCGCGCGCGGAGCCTTCGCTCGCCGCCCAGCAGCCCGAGACCGCCCCGCGCGCCGCCGTGCGGCCGACGACCGGCGAGGAGATGGGCCTCGACATCCCCGCTTTCCTGCGTCGGCAAAGCTCATGAAATATTTTGAAAACAAGCGGTTACATAGAAACATTCGGCAATAATGATTGACTCGCGCACGCCGGGGATGCGCCCTAGTTTTGCCTTGGACGCGGTCTATTGCCTGAGACCCATGGGTCGCGTCGGCCTCCCGGGTGGTTTTTGCCCGGGGCGCCACGAGATGGGCAACTCTGGACAGGATCGTCATGGACGGCTTGCACGATGCGTTGGTGATCACCGAACGGATGCGGCGGGATGGGCTGGCGCGGGATGCGGCCGCGCCCGCTGTCGGATCCGACTGGCAGCAGACGCTGAAGGGATCGATCGGCTGCGTCGGCGTCGGGCTGCATTCCGGCAAGCGGGTGCATCTCACCTTGCATCCGGCGCCGGTGGGCAGCGGCATCCGCTTCCGCCGGCTCGATCTCGCGCCGGGGCCGGTGGAGATCGCCGCCCGCTTCGATCGGGTGATGGATACAAGGCTCTGCACCCTGCTGGCCAGCGACGTGCGCGCCGATGCCACGGTCGGCACGGTGGAGCATGTCATGGCGGCGCTCGCCGGCGCCGGCATCGATAATGCGCTGATCGAGATCGATGGGCCGGAAGTACCGATCCTCGACGGCTCGGCCGCCCCCTTTCTGTTTCTGATCGATTGCGCCGGCACCGTCGAACAGGACGCGCCGCGCCGCTATCGCGCCGTGCAACGCGTCGTGCGGGTGAGCGAGGGCGATGCCTTCGCCGAACTGCGCCCGCATCATCATCCGGCCGAGCAGGGGCTCGATCTGGCGCTCTCGATCGCTTTCGATGCGCCGGCGATCGGCCGGCAGGCGCTCTCTCTCACCCTCTCGCCGCATAGTTTCCGCCATGATCTGGCGCGTGCGCGCACCTTCACCCTGCTGGCCGACATCGCGCAGTTGCAGGCAAGCGGCCGGGCGCTCGGCGGCAGTCTCGACAACGCCGTCGTGGTCGATGCGGCGCGCGTGCTCAATCCGGGCGGCTTGCGCATGCCCGACGAGTTCGTCCGCCACAAATTGCTCGACGCGGTGGGCGATCTGGCGCTGGCCGGCGGCACCCTGCATGGCCGATTCGTTGCCCACCGCACCGGCCACGCCCTCAACAATCGCCTGCTGCACGCACTGTTCGCCGACCCAGCGGCCTTGCGCGAAATGCCGCCTCGCCGCCCCGACTGGCGTTCCGCCGCGTGATGGGCTAGACTTGCGCGGCGTGTTGGATTAATTTTGGTTTATTTTCTGATTGTCTTTCTTTTCACGATATGCGTTAAGCGGGCCAAGTTTCAGGAGAGCATCCGGTGATGAACGCCTCCCCCACGCATCGTTTTCGTCGGTATCTGGCGATCCCGGCCCTGATCGGGATCAATGCCTTGCTGGCCGGCTGCATCGGCACCGATGCCGCGACAGAGGCCAAGATCGAGTCGCAGCGCCAGCATCAGACCGTCGAGCAGCTCTATAATAATGGCGTGGACGCGCTGAACGCGCAGAAATACAAGGTCGCCGTCAAGCAGTTCGATGGCCTGCAAGCCGCCTATCCCTATTCTCCCTGGGCGGTGAACGCGCAACTGATGCAGGGCTATGCACAGTATCTCCAGCACGATTTCACCGGGGCGGTGAACACGCTCAATCATTTCATCGAGCTGCACCCGACCAATAAGGACATCGCCTATATCTATTATCTCCGCGCCCTCTGCTATTACGAGCGCATCGAGGACATTCAGCGCGAGCAGAAGGATACCGAGGAGGCGCTCAATGCGCTGCAGGACGTCGTCACCCGCTTCCCCGACAGCGCCTATGCGCATGACGCACGGCTGAAGATCGATCTCTGCCGCGACCATCTGGCCGGCAAGGAGATGGCGATCGGGCGGTGGTACGAGCAGCAGCATCTCTACACCGCCGCGATCAACCGCTATCAGCGCGTGGTGGATGATTTCCAGACCACCAACCATGTGCCGGAAGCCCTGCAGCGGCTGACCGAGGTCTATATGCGCCTCGGCATGCCGGACGAGGCCAAGCGGGTCGCCGCCGTGCTCGGCAATAATTATCCGGGCAGCCGCTGGTACGCCGCCGGCTATCAGCAACTCTACGCCGCCGGCGCGATCTCCGCCGATGGCAAGGACGTGCAACTGGCGGACGGCAGCACGCCAAAGCCGCCGCAGAAAACCGGCCTGCTGCACAGCCTCTTCGCCTGGTTCTACTGATCCGGCGGAGCAGGCGACGCGCCACGGGCCTGGGCCGCTACAGATTGACGGATCAGCGTTGGCCTGCGTCACTCCAGCATGCTGACTACCCTATCGATTAGAGACGTCGTTCTGATCGACAAGCTCGATCTCAGCTTCGGCCCCGGTCTCACCGTGCTCACCGGCGAAACGGGCGCCGGCAAATCCATCCTGCTCGACAGTCTCGGCCTCGCCCTTGGCGCCCGCGCCGATCCGGCGCTGCTGCGCACCGGCGCGGCGCAGGCGAGCGTCGCCGCCGCCTTCCTGCCGCCCGCCGCCCATCCGGTGCATGAGGCGCTGGCGGAACAGGGCTGCGCCGACGGCGAGGAAGCGATCGTGCTGCGCCGCGTGCTCGGGCACGATGGCCGCTCGCGCGCTTTCATCAACGACCAGCCGGTGGGGCTTGCGATGCTGCGCCGCATCGCCGCCCTGCTGGTGGATGTGCAAGGCCAGCATGAACAGATGGGCCTCGCCGATCCGGCGAGCCATACCGTCCTGCTCGATGCTTTTGGCGTCGTACCCGCCCTCGTCGCGGCCGTCGCCAGCGCCTGGCGGCAATGGCGCGAGGCCGAGGCGACCCTCGCCGCCGCCGAGGCCGCCATCGTCAGCGCCGAGCGCGACCGTGAATGGCTCGACTACAGCATCGGCGAACTCGCCGCCCTCGCCCCGCAGGAGGGTGAGGAGGTGCGGCTCGCGGCCGAGCGGCAGCATTTGCAGCAAGGCGAGCGGCGGGCCGAGGCGATCGCCGCGGCTTTGGCCGAACTCACCCCGCGCGACCGGCGGCACGCCGGCCCAGCCGCCGCCCTGCGCGCCGCCGCCCGCATCCTGCAACGCCTGACGCCGCGCGAGGGTGGCGAGGCGCCGCCGGACGCCGGGCTGCACGCCGCCGCCGCCGCGCTGGAGCGGGCCGAGGAGGCGCTGGCCGAAGCGGAGAGCGAACTGAGCCGGCTCGGCGAGGCGGCGGCGGCCGATCCGCGCCGGCTCGAAGCCGCCGAGGAGCGGCTGTTCGCCTTGCGCGCCGCCGCCCGCAAACACGCGATCCCCGTGGCCGAGTTGCCGGCCCTGCTCGCGACGCTGCGCGGCCGGCTGGCGGCGCTGGAGACCGGCACGGCGCACATCGCCGCCGCGCGCCAGGAAGCCATGCGGCGCCGCGCTGCCTATGTCGCCGATGCCGAAGCGCTGAGCGCGGCCCGCCAGGCGGCGGCCCTCGCACTGGCGCGGGCGATCGGGGCGGAACTGCCGCCGCTGCGGCTCGACAAGGCCCGCTTCGAGGTCGCGGTGAGCGCATTGGAGGAGCCAGCGTGGAGTGCCACGGGCATCGATGCGGTGCGCTTCCTGATCGCCACCAATCCGGGGCAGGAGCCGGGGCCGCTGGCGCGCATCGCCTCGGGCGGCGAATTATCGCGGCTGATGCTGGCGCTGAAGGTGGTGCTGGCCGGCGGCTCGCCGGTGCCCACGCTGGTGTTCGACGAGGTGGACGCCGGCATCGGCGGCGCCACCGCCGCCGCCGTGGGCGAGCGGCTCGCGCGCCTCGCCGAGGCGGTGCAGGTGCTGGTGGTGACGCACAGCCCGCAGGTGGCGGCGCGCGGGGCGGCGCATCTGCGCGTGCTCAAGGCCACGACGCACGGCAGCAGCCTGACCCGCGTGAGCGCGCTCGCGCCGGCGGCGCGGCGCGAGGAGGTGGCGCGCATGCTGGCCGGCGAGACGATCACCGAGGCCGCACGCGCCGCCGCCGACAGCCTGCTCGCATGAACGGCCTGCTGGCATGACCACGCCCACCCCGGTCGAAGACCTCGACGAAGCCGCGGCGGCGGCGGAACTCGCGGCGCTGGCCGCCGAGATCGCGCAGCATGACGAAGCCTACCACCGGCAGGATGCGCCGCTGATCGACGATGCCGCCTATGACGCGCTGCGCCAGCGCAATACCGCGATCGAGGCCGCCTTCCCCGCGCTGATCCGCGCCGACAGCCCGAGCCGGCGTGTCGGCGCGCCCCTCGCCGAGGGGTTCGCCCGGCGGCGCCATCGCGAGCCGATGCTCTCGCTCGACAATGCCTTCGCCGCGCCGGATTTCGAGCAGTTCTGCGCCCGCGCCCGCCGCTTCCTCGCCCTCCCCGACGAGGCGCCGCTGCGCTTCGTCGCCGAACCGAAGATCGACGGGCTGTCGATCTCGCTCACCTATGAAAACGGCCGCTTCGTGCAGGGGGCGACGCGCGGCGATGGAATCGAGGGGGAAGATGTCTCGGCCAATCTGCGCCACGTCGCTGGCCTGCCGCTGCGGCTCGCGGGCGAGGCGCCGGCGCTGATCGAAATTCGCGGCGAGGTGTTCATCGCCAAGGCCGATTTCCTGGCGCTCAACGCGGCACAGGAAGCCGCCGGCGAAAAGCCCTTCGCCAATCCGCGCAACGCCGCCGCCGGCTCGCTGCGCCAGCTCGACGCGCGGATCACGGCGGCGCGCCCGCTCTCGCTGTTCGCCTATGCGATGGGGGCGGCGAGCGCGCCGGTGGCCGCAAGCCATGCCGCCTATCTGGAGCGCCTGCGCGGCTGGGGTTTCAGCGTCAACCCGCTCTCGCGGCTGCTAGACAGCGCCGCGGCGGCGGTTGAATTCCAGGCCGAGATGGCCGCCGCGCGCGCCGACCTCGCCTATGACATCGACGGCGTGGTCTATAAAATCGACGATCTCGCCCTGCAAACCCGGCTCGGCTTCGCCGGCCGCGCGCCGCGCTGGGCGATCGCCTGGAAATTCCCCGCCGCGCAGGCGCATACGCGGATCGAGGATATTCTGATCCAGGTCGGCCGCACCGGCGCGCTCACGCCGGTCGCCCGGCTCGCGCCGGTCAATGTCGGCGGCGTGCTGGTCAATCGCGCGACGCTGCACAACGAGGACGAGATCGCGCGCAAGGACATCCGCATCGGCGATACCGTGGTGATCCAGCGCGCCGGCGACGTGATCCCGCAGATCGTCTCGGTGCTCGCGCATCAGGCGCCGGACGCGCCGGGTTTCGCCTTTCCAGAGACCTGCCCGGCTTGCGGCAGCGCCGCCCTGCGCCCGCCCGGCGAGGTGGTCCGCCGCTGCACCGGCGGCCTCACCTGCCCGGCGCAGACGGTGGAGCGGCTGATCCATTTCGTCTCCCGCCCGGCGTTCGACATCGAGGGCCTGGGCGCGCGCAGCATCGCCGAATTCCACGCCGAAGGGCTGCTGCATGGGCCGGCCGACATCTTCCGCCTGCCGGCACGGGAGGCCGAGATCGCCGCGCGCGAGGGCTGGGGGCCGGTGTCGGCGGCGAAGCTCGCCCGCGCCATCGAGAGCCGCCGGCGCATCCCGCTCGCGCGCTTCGTCTACGCCCTCGGCATCCGCCGCATCGGCGAGGCGAACGCGAAGCTGCTGGCACGGCATTATGGTGATTACGCGACCTGGCGGGCGGAGATGCGCGCGGCGGCGACGATCGGCTCCGAGGCGCGGGGCACGTTGGGCAGCATCCTCGGCATCGGCCCGGCGATCGCCGATGAGCTGGTGGCGTTCTTCGCCGAGCCGCGCAACCTCGCCACACTCGACGAACTGGCGGGGTTGTTGGAGATCGCGCCGGCCGGCGATGCCGCTGCGCCGGGGGGCACACTGGCCGGCAAGACATTGGTCTTCACCGGCACCCTCGCCGCGATGAGCCGGGCGGAGGCGCGCGCGCGCGCCGAGGCGCTGGGCGCCAAGGTGGCCGACACCGTCTCGCGGCGCACCGATCTCGTGGTGCTCGGCGCCGAGGCCGGCGGCAAGGCGCGCCGCGCCGCCGAGCTGGGCGTTGCGACGATCAGCGAGGCAGAGTGGCTGGCGCTCGCCCAGGGGCAATGACGTCGGCAATGACGTCGCGCGCGCGCCAGGCGCCGAGCAGCAGCGCTGGCGCGTCCCGCCCGCTCGCCGCGAGCGCCGTGGCGATTGCGGCTTCTGGCTGCGGCGTCGCGGCGGTGAGCACCAGCATATAGCGCCAGCCGAACAGCGGCCCACGCAGCGGGCGCGCATCCACGCTCGCCACGGTAAAACCCGCCGTGTGCAGCGCCAGCACCAGCGCGCTGAACGCCGGCGTGCCGGCCGGCGCATCGAGGATCACCGCGATGCGGTCGGCGGTGGTCGATGGGATGGCGGCCGACGCCGGAGCAATGACCCAGAACAGCGTGGCATTCCGTGGATCGTCCTCGATGTCGGGCGCCAGGCGTTGCAGTCCGTAGCGCGCGGCGGCGGCCGGCGAGGCGATCGCGGCGAGCGAGCCATCGCTCGCCGCCACCATCGCCGCCGCCGCCGCCGTCGAGGCCACCTGACGCAGCGCCACGCCAGGTAGCCGGGCATGCAGAAAACCTCCTGCCTCGGCCAGCGCGTTGGGATGCGAGAGCACGGCGCGGATGTCGGCGAGCCGCGTGCCGGGGCGGACCAGCAAATCGGTCTCGATCGGCACGATCACGGCACCCAGGATGCGAAACCCGGGGTCATGCGCGCGCAGCAGGGCGAGATGGCTCTCGGCTGGAAAACCGGCTGTGGTGGAAAGCCCCGGCAACAGGCCGCGTTGCACCTCGCCACGTGCCACCGCCCCGGCCACGGTGGTGATGCTGGGCAGCGCGTGCAGCGTGTCGAACGCCGGCTCGGCGGCGCGATAGGCATCGGCCGCCTGCTCCGAATAGGTGCCCGGCGGCCCGAGATAGCCGAGGTCGGCGGCCTGAACGGGAGTAAACCGCATGGCCAGCAGCAGCGCCAGGACTAACCGCCCTTTCATCGCGGCAGAACAGCCGGAATGCCAGCCGCCGTCAATCCCGAACGAAGGGCGCGGGCCGGTGCCGGCATACAAATTGAGACACTACCGTGGACTCATTGATTAGACGCCGTTTTGCAAGTAAGAAAGGGCATATCGGTGGGTCGTCCATGTCCACAATGAGCCTGCTCTACGCGGCTTGTGCCATTGCCTATGCGCTGGTCGCGGCGTTTTCGATCTCTTGGCGGCTGTCGAACCGGGTAACCTGGAGCCTGACCGGCGCCTGTCTGCTCACCGCGTTCTGGGCGCTCACGCTGGCCACCGGGTTGCCGGACGGCGCGCGGGATCTTGCCCTGCCGCTCGAACTGCTGGTCTCGCTCGGTTGGTCGAATTTTCTGTTGCAGCTTTATCGGCGCGCGGGCCTGGGAGCACGGCAGGGCGGGCGCATCCTGCTCGGCGTGGTCTTGCTGGCCGCGCTATTCGCCGTGGCGAACCTCTGGCAGGGTGGCACTGGCGGCAATCCGCTCTCGCTCGGTTCGGTGAGTATCAGCGCACCGCTTTGCCTGGCGCTCGTCACGATGCTGTTGATCGAAAATCTCTATCGTAATACCGCCGATGACGGGCGCTGGCATATCAATCTCGCCTGCATCGCCATCGGCGGTTTCTATTTATTCACCGCCATTCTCTATGCCGACGCGGTGCTATTCCGCCGCCTCTCGCCACCGCTGATGGAGGCGCGCGCGGTGGTGGCGCTGATGGTGGCGCCGCTGCTCGCCATCGCCAGCGTGCGGCAGCGGCGCTGGCGGGGTGGGGCGATCGCGCTCTCGCGCAGCGCGGTCTTCCACAGTGCCACGCTGATCGTGGGCGGCATTTTTCTGGTCGGGCTGGCGCTCGCCGGCGAGGTGTTCCGCCGCTATGGCGCCGACTGGGGGGTGCTCGCCGAGGCCAGCCTGATCTCCGGCGGCGTGGTCGCCATCGCGGTGCTGGCCAGTTCCGGCTCGGCCCGCTCGCGGCTGATCGCGCTGATCGTCGATCATTTCTTCACACATCGCTACGATTATCGTCGCGAATGGTTACGCTGCATCGCCACGCTCTCGGACGACAACACCCGCACCCCGTTGCAGACGCGGGTGGTGCGCGCGGTGGCTGATACGGTCGACAGCCCGGCCGGCGCGCTGTTGCTGCGCGAGGAGGGTGCGGCCCTTTGCTGGGCGGGCGAGTGGAATCTGCCGGAGCCGATCGCACCGATCGCGGGCGATCATCCGCTGATCGCGGCGATGGGGGGCGGCTGGATCGTCGAGCTCGACCGCGCGCCGTCACTCGGCGAGGGCATCGCACCCGAGGACACGCCCGGCTTCTGGCTCGCCGTTCCGCTCAGCCACGGCGGCGCGCTGCTCGGCTGCATCCTGCTCGCCCACTCGCGCGCCGGCTTCACGCTCGACCGCGAGGTGTTCGACCTGTTGCGCATTCTCGGCCGCGAGGTGGCGGCTTTCCTCGCCGAGCAGCGCGCGACGCAGCAGCTATCGCAGGCGCGCGATCTGCATGACTACGGCCAGCGCTTCGCCTTCGTCGCCCACGACATCAAGAATCTCTCGAGCCAGCTCGCGCTGCTGCTGAACAACGCCGAAATCCACATCGCCAATCCGGAATTCCAGCGCGACATGCTCGGCACCATCCGCGCCTCGGTGCAGAAGATCGGCGGCATGCTGGCGCGATTGCAGGCGCCATCCGAGGCGCTCTCGCCCGCACCGTCCGGGGTGGTGCCGCAGGCGCGGCTGCCGGCGCTGATCGCCGCCATCGGGCGTGGGCGAAACGTCACGATCGCCTTCGATCCCGACAGCGGCGCCGGTGGCGCGCCGGCTGGGGTTTCCATGGCCGCGGCGGCGTTCGACGATGTCATCACCCATCTGCTGACCAATGCGATCGAGGCATCGCCGCCAGGCGGCGTGGTGCGGCTCGTCTTGCGCCAGGAGGGCGATGCGCTGATGATCGATATCGTCGATCAGGGAGCCGGCATGAGTGCGGCCTTCATTCGCGATGAACTGTTCCGCCCCTTCGCCACCTCCAAGCGCCATGGCTCCGGCATCGGCGCCTTCCAGGCGCGCGCCCTGCTGCGCGAGGCGGGGGGCGATTTGCTGGTGCTGAGCGCGCCGGGGCTGGGCACCACGATGCGCCTGCGCCTGAAGCTGCGCGCCCCGGCCGAGACCTTGGCGGGCTGACGGCGCCGATGGCCGACCCTGCTCTCCTGATCGTCGAGGATGACGAAGGCCTGTGCGGCCAGTACCGTTGGGCGTTTCCCGGCCACCGGGTGGTGATCGCGCAGCACCGCGCCGAGGCGCTGCGCCTGGCGCGGCAGGAGCATCCGGCGGTCGCCATCACCGATCTCGGCCTGCCCCCCGATCCCGACGGGGTGAGCGAGGGCTTCGCCGTGCTGGCGGCATTGCAGCAGTTGTCGCCGGCGATGAAAATCATCGTCGCCACCGGCAACGACGCACGCGCCCACGCGCTGCGCGCCGTCGCCGAAGGCGCCTATGATTTCTACACCAAGCCGATCGATATCGAGGTGCTGCGCACCATCGTCGGCCGCGCCTTCGAGCTCCATCGGTTGCAGGCGGAAAACCGGCGGCTGGCGAGCCTGCAGGGGCAGTCCTCGGTGCGCAACATCGTCACCGCGAACGCGGCGATGCTCAAGCTGTGCCGCAATATCGAGCGGCTCGCGGCGACCAATGTGCCGGTGCTGCTGCTCGGCGAGAGCGGCACCGGCAAGGAGGCGCTGGCGCGCGGGCTGCACGAGCTTGGTCCGCGCGCGCGCCAGCCGTTCGTTGCGATCAATTGCGGCGCGATCCCCGAGGCGCTGCTGGAGAGCGAGTTGTTCGGCCACGAACGTGGCGCCTTCACCGGTGCGGTGAAGCAGACCATCGGCAAGATCGAGAGCGCCCAGCACGGCACATTGTTTCTCGACGAGATCGGCGATCTCGCCTATGCGCTGCAGGTGAAGCTGTTACGCTTCCTGCAGGATCAGGTGATCGAGCGGGTCGGCGGGCGCCAGCAGATCAAGGTGGATGTGCGCATCGTCTCGGCCACCAACCAGGCGCTCGACTCGCAGATCAGCGAGGGGAAATTCCGCAGCGACCTGCTCTACCGGCTCGATTCCGTCACGCTGCGCATCCCGCCCTTGCGCGAGCGGGCCGGCGATGCGGTGCTGCTGGCGCGCTATTTTCTCGCCCGCGCCAATGACGAATACAACCGCTCGGTGCGCGGCTTCACCCCCGCCGCCCTCGCCGCCCTCGCCGCCCATCCGTGGCCGGGCAATGTGCGTGAATTGGAGAGCCGGGTGAAACGCGCGGTGGTGATGGCCGAGGGTACACTGATCGACGCCGCCGACATGGAACTCGCGGCCGTGGCGGCGACGCCGGATTTCGATCTGCGCGCCGCGCGGCTGCGCGCCGAACGCGAGGTGGTGCAGTTGGCGCTGGCGCACAGCCACGGCAAACTCTCGCTGGCCGCGAAGCTGCTCGGCATCAGCCGGCCGACGCTGTATACGCTGCTGGAGAGCCTGGGCATCGGCGCGCATGGTCAGGGCGAGCCGACGGACATTGGCGGGAATGGAGCGGGGGAACATGAAGACGCATAGCACTCTCCGATTGGTGCTGCTCGCGGGGTGCGCCATGGCATGCCCGCTGCCGGCGCACGCCGCGAGCTATCTCGCACAGGGCCAGGCCGCCATCGCCACCGGCGATCTGCGTACCGCGCAGATCGATCTGCGCAACGCGGTGAAAGACGCGCCGCGCGATGCCGCCGCCCATTTCTATCTCGCCCAGGTGGACCGGCAGTTCGGCGATGCCGCCGGTGCGGAGAAGGAAGCGCGCGCGGCGCGCGACCTCGGCTACGATCCGCGCGCCGCCACCGGTCTGCTGCTGCGGGCCTATCTCGAACAGGGCAAAAATCGTGAATTGCTGCAAGATTTCCCCGCCGAGGGGGCCGCACCAGAGCTTGCCGGCGAGATCCTCGCCGCGCGCGGTCTGGCCGAGCAGGCGCTCGGCCATGCCGACGCGGCGCAGGCGGATGTGACGCGCGCGCTCGCCGCCGATCCGCACGGCGTCTCCCCGCTGCTCGCCAGCGCGCAGCTCGCGAGCGCGCACAACGACGCGGCGGGGGCGCGCAAGGCGCTCGATGCCGCGCTCGCGATCGATCCGCATTCCGCCGATGCGTTGCTGCGCAAGGGCGAGCTGCTCTCCGCCACGCGCGACACCGCGGCCGCCATCACCACCCTCGATGCCGCCGTCGCGGCGGCGCCGGCGGATTATTCGATCCGGCTCGCGCGTGCCGGCGTCTATGTCGCGACGGGGCAGGACGTGCCGGCAAAAGCCGATGTCGACGCCACGCTGAAGCAACTGCCGGGCAGCGCGATGGCGATCTATCTGCAGGCCGTGCTGTTCACCCGTGCGCAGGATTACAAGGCGGCGAATGCCGATCTGCAACGCCTCTCACCGGTGATCGGCCGCTTTCCGGGCGCCTATTTCTTCCAGGCGGTGGTGAAGGACCATCTCGGCGAGGATGCCGAAGCGGTGGACGCGGCGCGCAAATACGCCGCCCGCAACCCGGGCGATGCGCGCGGCGCCGAGTTGCTGGCGACCATCGAGCTGAAGGCGAAACGCCCGGCGGCGGCCATCGAGGCGCTGCAGAAATTCCTCGCCGCCGGCGGCACCGCGACCGCCGGGGTGTATGAGCTGCTGGGCAACGCCTATAATCTGACCGGTCAGCCGGGCCTCGCCGCGCAGAACTATCAACAGGCGGTGAAGCTCGCGCCCGACAACCCCGCCCTGCTCTCGCGCCTCGGCGCGAGCCGGCTCGCGGCCGGCGATCCGAACGCCGCGGTCGGCGATCTGCAACGCTCGGTCGCCCTCGACCCGAAGGCGGCCGGCAGCGGACCGATGCTGGTGGTCGCCGCCCTCGCCGCCGGCGATCTCGATGCGGCGGCGCGGGAATTGGCGGTGCTGCGCCAGCAGCAGGGCGCCAGCGTCGAGGTTCTCGGCCTGTCCGGCACGCTACAACTGGCGCGGCTCGATCTCGCCGGCGCGCGCGAGGATTTTCTCGCCGTGCTGCACCAGCAGCCGAACGATACCGCGGCGGTGCTCAATCTCGCCCG
>DAHXNW010000334.1 GCA_027365195.1 Acetobacteraceae bacterium | reverse complement strand
CGCGGCCTCGGCATCGGCGGCGATCTGGCGGGCGTGGCGCAGGTCGCGGGCGATCTGCTCCTGCCGCTGGGCCGCCGCGCCGATCGCCGCGCGCAGGCGCTGCGCCTCGGCGGCGAAGTGCTGATCGGCCAGACGGTGGCGTTCGAGCGCCGTGCGCGCAAGCGTCGCCGCCTCGCGCAGCGCCGGCAGGGCGGCGGCTTCCGTGGCTTCGGCGGGCACCGCGGGCGCTGCCGCCAGCGCCGCGCGGGCCTCTGCGAGGGCGCCTTGCGCCGCTTGCCGCGCCGCCTCGACGCGGGCTTGGCGGATCGCGAACCACGCCGCCTCGGCGGCGCGCAGCGTGGCGGAGAGCGTGCGATAGCGCTCGGCCTGCCGCGCCTGACGCTGCAACCCTTCGTGCTGCTGCGCCAGTTGCCCGCGCAGATCCTCCGCCCGCGCCAGATTGGCTTCGGTGGCGCGCAGCTTCAGCTCCGCCTCATGACGCCGGGCGTGCAGGCCGGTGATGCCGGCGGCTTCTTCGAGGATGCCGCGCCGCTCCTCCGGCCGGGCGTTGACGATGGCACCGACGCGCCCCTGGCTCACCATCGCCGAGGCGCGCGCGCCGCTCGCCAGATCGGCGAACATCGTCTGCACGTCGCGCGCGCGCATCTCACGCCCGTTCACCCGATAGACGCTGCCGCCACCGCGCTCGATGCGCCGGCTGATCTCCAGTTCCGCCTGCGTCTGCCACGGTGGCCCGAGCAGGCCGGCGGCCTCCTCCAGCAGCAGGCTCACCTCGGCGAGGTCGCGCGCCGGGCGGGCGGCGGTGCCGGCGAAGATCACATCGTCCATCTCGCCGCCGCGCAGGGCGCGCGCGCTGCTCTCACCCATCGCCCAGCGCAGCGCCTCCACCACGTTCGACTTGCCGCAGCCATTCGGCCCGACGATCCCGGTCAGTCCGGGGCGGATATCCACCACCGCCGGCTCGGCGAAGCTCTTGAAGCCGGCGATGCGCAGGCGGGCGAAGCGGACGGGCACGGCCTAGAGCCTGATATGTTCAGGCTGAGCCATCATGCTAGCTGGTGGCGTCGGTGATGAAGCGGCGGAAGGCGGCGTAGCTCATCTCGCCGGCGTGGGCGTGGCCGTTGCAGAGGAAGGTGGGGGTGGAGTCGATATGGAATTCCTCCTCCGCGCGCTGTTCCTCGGCCATGATCGCCTGTTCGAGGCCCTTGTCGGCAATCGTCGCATCGAAGGTCGGGCGCGACATGCCGGCGAGTGCCGCGAGCTTCGCCAACTCCTCCGTGGTGTTGGCGCCGCGCGCGAAGGCCCAGCGATCCTGGCTCGCGAACAGCGCGGAGATGAACGGCTCATAGCGCTCCGGCGGCAGCGCGCGCGCCACCATCGCCGCCGTGAGCGCCACGTGGTCGAGCGGGAAATCGCGATAGATCATCTGCAGCTTGCCGGTGTCGATCAGCTCGGTGGTCACCTGCGGCATGGTGCCGCGCGAGAAGGCGGCGCAATGGGTGCAGGTGAGGGAGAAGAACTCCATCACCTTCACCGGCGCATCGGGGCGGCCGAAGCTGCGCGGCGCCATGC
Organism: Acetobacteraceae bacterium; assembly: GCA_027365195.1. Classification (GTDB taxonomy): domain Bacteria; phylum Pseudomonadota; class Alphaproteobacteria; order Acetobacterales; family Acetobacteraceae; genus DAHXNW01. The sequence goes on along the minus strand of DAHXNW010000334.1, from coordinate 143 downwards.
GCGGATCGGCCAGTTGCGCGAGCGCCGGGCGGGCAAGAAGCGGGCTCGCCGCGAGCAGGGCGAGCAGGGGGCGGCGGGAAATGCGCATGGTTGTCCTCATCTCTGTGGCGGCATCGTTCGCGCGGATGGTCCGGCAGAGCGCG
>DAHXNW010000326.1 GCA_027365195.1 Acetobacteraceae bacterium | reverse complement strand
CCCCATATCGGCGATCGACAGGCCGAGATCGTGGCGGATCAAAGGGTTGGCAATGGAGAGGGTGGCGCGGTCGATGTAATTCACCACGCCGCTGACCACCAGCAGGGTAAGCGCGGTGCGCTGCATGCCGCGCATGCGCGGCGTCGATTTCATTCCTTGCATACCATCCTCCCGCGCCGTCTGCCGGCGTCGGGGGAAGTATGACGCGAAAGCATGCGCATGTTCCAGTCGGAACGGGCCGCTCCCCATGGTCTTGCCGCGCCGGCGGGCGGGTGCGATCATGCCGCGGCGCACAAGAGCGAGGATGGCATGGCGAAGATCAAAGTGAAGACCCCGGTGGTCGAACTGGACGGCGATGAGATGACCCGCATCATCTGGGGCTTCATCAAGCAGAAGCTGATCCTGCCCTATCTCGACATCGATCTGCGCTATTACGACCTCGGCATCGAATACCGCGACCAGACCGATGATCAGGTGACGGTGGAGGCGGCCAACGCCATTCGTGAATTCGGCGTCGGCGTGAAATGCGCCACCATCACGCCCGACGAGGCGCGTGTCGCCGAATTCGGCCTGAAAAAGATGTGGCGTAGCCCGAACGGCACCATCCGCAACATCCTCGACGGCACCATCTTCCGTGAGCCGATCATCTGCCGCAACGTGCCCCGGCTGGTGGCGCATTGGAACCAGCCGATCGTCATCGGGCGCCACGCCTATGGCGACATCTACCGGGCGAGCGAGATGAAAATCCCCGGCCCCGGCCGTGTCACCCTGAGTTACCAGCCGGCCGGCGGCGGCCCGGCCGAGGTGATCGAGGTGCATGACTTCAAGGGCGCGGGCGTCGCGCTCGGGATGCACAACACGAAAGCCTCGATCGAAGGCTTCGCCCGCGCTTCGCTGAATTACGGGCTGCTGCGCAATTATCCGGTCTATCTCTCGACCAAGAACACCATCCTGAAAGCCTATGACGGCATGTTCAAGGACGTGTTCCAGGAAATCTTCGACGCCGAGTTCAAAGCCGCCTTCGATAAGGCCGGCCTCACCTACGAGCACCGGCTGATCGACGACATGGTGGCGAGCGCGCTGAAATGGTCGGGCGGCTACGTCTGGGCCTGCAAGAATTATGACGGCGATGTGGAGAGCGACATCGTGGCGCAGGGCTTCGGCAGCCTCGGGCTGATGACCAGCGTGCTGATGAGCCCGGACGGGCGCACGGTAGAGAGCGAGGCGGCGCATGGCACCGTCACCCGCCACTACCGCCAGCATCAGAAGGGCCGCGAGACCTCGACCAATCCGATCGCCTCGATTTTCGCCTGGACCCGCGGGCTGATCTATCGCGGCCAGTTCGACGCGACACCGGATGTCACCCGCTTCGCCGAGACGCTGGAGCGCGTGTGCGTGGAAACGGTGGAGGCTGGATTCATGACCAAGGATCTCGCCTCGCTGATCGGCCCCGAGCAGAGCTGGCTCAACACGCAGGATTTCCTCGCCAAGCTCGACGGCGCGCTGCAGGCCGCGATGGCGTGATTTCCGGCGCTTCGGCCGCTCTTGGCGCGGACAGCCGGCACGGCTAAACAGGCCGCTCAACTGCTGATCGGGTAGCCCGCATGCGCCGCCGTCTGGCTCTCCTCGCTCCCATGCTTGCCCTGGTGCTCGCCGGCTGCGACATCAGCGGCTGGTTCTCCGGCGGCAAGCCGCCGATGGCGAGCGATCCGCAGGGCGACGTGTTGGCCGACGCGACGACACCGCGCGTGGTCGGTAAGGCGGCCAAGCAGGGCAAGGGCGAGACCGGCCTCGGCGTGAATGCTTTCCTTTGGCGTGGCGCGCTCGATACCCTCTCCTTCATGCCGCTGGCCAGCGAGGATCCGTTCGGCGGGGTGATCCAGACCGACTGGTATCAGCCGCCGAGCGCGCTGGATGAGCGGTTCAAGGCCACCGCCTATGTGCTGGCGAGCGATCTGCGCCCGGATGCGATTCGGGTGGCGATTTTCCGCGAGGTGATGCAGGGCGGCCAATGGGCGCCCGCGCCGGTCAGCAAGACGACCGTCGCCGAGATCGAGAACAAAATCCTGGCGCGCGCGCGGCAATTGCGCGCCAGCTCCGTGGCGCATTGAGGCGACGATGAGCGAGCCGACCGAAACCCCTACCGCCTATGATTTCGCCGCCGCCGAGCCACGCTGGCAAGCCGCTTGGGCGGCGCGCGGCTGTTTTCGCGCCGAGGACGTGCCCGCCGACGGCCGGGCGAAATATTACGTGCTGGAGATGTTTCCCTATCCCTCCGGCAAGATCCACATGGGTCATGTACGCAATTACACCCTCGGCGACGTGGTGGCGCGCTACAAGCGGGCGCGCGGCTTCGCCGTGCTGCATCCGATGGGCTGGGATGCCTTCGGCTTGCCGGCGGAGAACGCGGCGCGCGAGCGTGGTATCCATCCGGCGCGCTGGACCGCCGATAACATCGCCGCGATGCGCGCGGAATTGCAGCGCATGGGCCTCTCGCTCGACTGGGCGCGCGAGTTCGCCACCTGCGATCCGGCCTATTACGGCCAGCAGCAGAAACTGTTCCTGCATTTTCTGCGCGCCGGCCTCGCCGAGCGGCGGGAGAGCTGGGTCAACTGGGATCCGGTGGACGGCACCGTGCTGGCGAATGAACAGGTGATCGATGGGCGTGGCTGGCGTTCCGGCGCGCCGGTGGAAAAAAAGCGGCTCTCGCAATGGTTTCTGCGAATCACCCGTTACGCGCCGGATTTGCTCGCCGCCCTCGACGGGCTGGAGCGCTGGCCGGAGCGGGTGCGGCTGATGCAGGCGCGCTGGATCGGCCGTAGCGAGGGCGCACGGCTGCGCTTCGCCCTCACGACGCCCGAGGCCGGCATCGAGAGCGTGGAGGTCTATACGACGCGGCCGGATACGCTGTTCGGCATGTCTTTTCTCGCCATCGCGCCGGAGCATCCGCTGGCGGCAGCCTGCGCCGCGCGGGATGCCGGAGCGGCCGAATTCATCGCCGCCTGCCGTCGCCTCGGCACCAGCGAGGCGGCGATCGAGACGGCGGAGAAGCAGGGGTTCGATACAGGGTTGCGCGTGCGGCACCCGTTCCTGCCAGACTCCTATCCGGTCTGGATCGGCAATTTCGTGCTGATGGACTATGGCACCGGGGCGGTCTTCGGCTGCCCGGCGCATGACCAGCGCGATCTCGAATTCGCCCGCAAATATGCCCTCCCGGTGCCGCCGGTGGTGCTGCCGCCGGGCGCCGATGCGGCCACGCTGACGGTCGGCGCGAGCGCCTATGACGGGCCGGGCACGCTGTGTCACTCCGAATTCCTCGACGGACTCGACATCGCCGAGGCCAAGCGCGCGGCGATCGCCGAGCTGGAGCGGCGCGGTCTCGGCGAGGGCGTGGTGAACTGGCGGCTGCGCGACTGGGGGGTGAGCCGGCAGCGCTACTGGGGTTGCCCGATTCCGGTTATCCATTGCGCCGCCTGCGGCGTGGTGCCGGTGCCGGAAGCCGATTTGCCCGTCGTCCTGCCGGAAGATGTGCGCTTCGATCGGCCGGGTAACCCGCTCGACCATCATCCGCACTGGAAGCACGTCGCCTGTCCGCAATGCGGCGCGCAGGCACAGCGCGAGACCGACACTTTCGATACGTTCGTCGACAGTTCCTGGTATTTCGCCCGTTTCTGCAGCCCCCGCGCCGCCGCGCCGCTGGCACGCGCGGCGGTCGATCACTGGATGCCGGTCGATCAGTATATCGGCGGTATCGAGCACGCCATTCTGCATCTCCTCTATTCCCGCTTCGTCACCCGCGCGATGCGCGAGTGCGGGCTGATCGGCGTCGAGGAACCCTTCACCGGGCTGTTCACCCAGGGCATGGTACAGCACGAGAGCTACAAGGGGGCCGACGGCCGTTGGCTCTATCCAGAGGAGGTGGAGCGTGGCGCGGACGGTGCGGCGCGGCATCGCGAGAGCGGCGAGCCGGTGCTGGTCGGGCGCGTCGAGGCGATGTCGAAATCGAAGCGTAACACGGTCGATCCCGGCGCCATCATCGCCCGCTATGGCGCCGATACCGCGCGCTGGTTCATCCTCGCCGACAACCCGCCGGAGCGGGACATGGAATGGACCGAGACCGGCGTGCTCGGCGCCTATCGCTTCATCCAGCGATTGTTTCGCCTCGCCGAGCGGATCGCCGCTCTCCCGGCCCCCACGATACCGGGCGCCTTCGCCGCCACGGCGCTGGCGCTGCGCCAGCATACGCACCGCGGCATCGCGGCGGTGAGCGAGGCGCTGGAGGGTTTCGCCTTCAACGTCGCGGTGGCGCGCATCCATGAATTTGCCAACGCCATCGCCGAGGCCGAACGAGCCGACGATGGGCGCGACGATGTGATCTGGGCCCTGCGCGAGGCGATCGGCACCCTTGCCCTGCTCATCGCCCCGATGATGCCGCATCTGGCCGAGGAGATCCACGCCCGGCTGCATCCGAAAGCCTCGGCGCTGCTCGCCGAGGCGCCCTGGCCGTCGGCCGATCCGGCGCTGCTCGCGGTCGAGAGCGTGACCGTCGCGGTGCAGATCATGGGCCGGTTGCGCGCCACCATCAGCCTGCCCCCGGGGGCCGATGCGGCAACCGCGCTGGCGGCGGCGGCGGCAGAGCCGCATATCGCCCGGCTCCTCGAAGGCCAGCGCATCGTCAAGCGCGTGCATGTGCCGGACCGCATCGTCAATTTCGTGCTCGCCGGATGAGAGGCTGGCGCGCAGCGACCCTCACCTTCGCCCTCAGCCTCGCCGGCTGCGGCTTTCACCCGCTCTACGCTCCGGCCAGCGGGGACGCCGAAAGCCCGACCCAGGCCGATCTCTCGGCGATCACCGTGGGCCAGATCCCCGATCGTACTGGGCAGTTGCTACAGCAGGCGCTGCAACAGCGCTTCGAGCGGGGCGGCCTCGGCCTTGCGCATCGTTATGATCTGACGGTGAACTATGCGATCGGCGAGCAGGGGATTGCGATCCAGCCCGATACCTCCACCACCTATCAGCGGGTGATCGGCACCGCCAGTTGGACGCTGACGGCGGAGGATCCGGTGCGCACCACGCTGGTTTCCGGCAAGGCGAAGGCGGTGGATGGCTATAACTTCATCAACGAGCAATTCTTCCTGGCGACGCTGGAGGACGAGATCGTGCGCGGGCGCATCGCGCAGGAGATCGCCGATCAGATCACGCTGCAATTGTCGAACTATTTCACCCGCCATCCATCGAAAAGTTGACGCCGCGTGAAGCTCGACGAACGCCAGGCGGCCGAGTTGGCGCGGAATGTCGGGCGGTTTCGCGCGGTTCTGCTGCACGGGCCGGATGGCGGCCAGATCCGCGCCCGCGCGCAGGCGCTGATCCGCCAGATCGCCGGTTCCCTCGACGATCCGTTCCGCGTGCTCGACCTCGAACGCGAGCAGGCGGCCGATCTTGCGACCGAAATGGCGACGCTGCCGCTCGGCGGTGGGCGCCGGGTGGTCCGCCTGCGCGAGGCGACCGATGCGCTCACCGCGCGCGTGCAGGCGGCGCTGGAGATCGAGGGTGGCGGTTTTTTGCTGCTGGAGGCGGCCAGTCTGACGGCGCGCTCGCGGTTGCGCAGCGTGCTGGAGCGCTCGCCGCATGCCGCCGTGGTGGCGTGCTATCCGCCCGACCGCCGCACGCTGGAGCAGAGCATCCGCGCCCGGCTCGGCGCGGCGCAGATCACGCTCGACGCCGATGCGCTGGCCTGGCTCGCCCAGCAGCTCGCCGCCGATCAGGGCGCGATGGAGCAGGAAATCGATAAGCTGGCGCTTTATGTCGGCCCCGGCGGCGTGGCCGATCTCGCCGCTGCTGGCGCTTGTGTGGGGGATTATAGTGGGCTTTCGCTGGAGGATGCGCTGTTTGCGGCCACCGCCGGCGATGCCACGGCGACCGGGCGAGCGCTCGATCTGGCGCTCGCCGAGGGGGCGACACCGGTCGGCGTGCTGCGCGCCGGACTGGGTCATCTGCACCGTCTCGCCCGCGCGCGCGCATTGGTGGAGGACGGCAGCAGCGCCGGCGAAGCGGCGCGCGCTGCCCGTCCACCGGTGTTCTTTCGCCGTCTCGGCGCTTTCACCACCGCAATCGGCCAGTGGCGCCCCGCCACGATCGCCGCCGCCTTGGCCCGGTTATGGGAAGCGGAGCGGCTATGTAAACTGACTGGCTATCCGCCCGAGCCGATCTGCCGCCAGGCGATCCTGGCGATCGCGCGCGCCGCGACGGCGCGGGGATGAGGGGGAGCCATGCGTTTTCAGCATGCCACGACATGCCGACCGATGTCGCGCTGAAACCGCGATGATGCCGGAAAGCCTTGGTTGTGCATGCATTTGCAGATGTTTTCACAGAGTTGACACATGCCGCGGAGGCGACTAGAACCCGCCCACCGCTGCAGAGCGACTGTAGCAGACGCTCAGAAAAGAGCTTGTTCATTCACAATTACATCTGGGATTGGAAGGGATACGTTGGCGGCGTTCTTTGGTTTGTTTTGGCTTTTGGTTTTGGGGTCAGGGCGGATGGTTTGGGGTTATTTGGTGATCTGGTTTTGATCTGGTTCATTGGATGATTTCGAGGTTGGATGCTGTTGATGTATTCTTTGGATTATTTTGACAGTATACGCTTCGAAATGCTTGCTGCTCTGGAATGGGTGGCACTCTGATGGGCTGGGTTTGTTCGTTTTGGGGTTCTGGTCTTTTGGCTAGGATTTCGGGATGAACCTGAGAGTTTGATCCTGGCTCAGAGCGAACGCTGGCGGCATGCTTAACACATGCAAGTCGCACGGTCAGGGGTAACTCTGGCAGTGGCGGACGGGTGAGTAACGCGTAGGTATCTATCCTTGGGTGGGGGACAACCGTGGGAAACTACGGCTAATACCGCATGATCCCTGAGGGGCAAAGGCGCAAGTCGCCTGGGGAGGAGCCTGCGTCCGATTAGC
>DAHXNW010000314.1 GCA_027365195.1 Acetobacteraceae bacterium | reverse complement strand
CGAACCCCTCAATGGCAAAAGCGCCGCTGCGCGAACCTTCGCGGAGCGGCGGCGATCCAGCACGGACCGCAATGCTTATGCACGGACGGCCGGTCCATCGTCAAGCTTGCCGCGAGTTGGTTTCTAAACGCATCGTTCATCGTCTTTGGCTATCTATCGGACCTCGCTCCCGAGGCATGACGCGGCCGGGGGCCGTCCTTAGATTAAGGGTTCCAATGGCACGTCCGTTCCATCTGTTTACCAACCCGACCTCGGCCCCGCGCGCGCGCTCGACGCCCCCAAACCCGGAGGCGGTGGCGCCCGAGATCGCCGATTTCCTCGCCGCACTCAGCGCCGGGCATTTCGCCAATTCGGTCCCGGCGCCCACGACCGCGCTCGGGCGCGCGCTCGGCGAGGTGCAGGCAAAGCTCGCCGCGCGCGCCCGTGGCGAGGCAGATGCGGTGGTGGCAACCTCGCAAAACGCGACCGAGCTCAACATCCTTCTCATCCGCCTGCTCGCGCCTTTGCGCGAAACCAGCGCCAACGCGCAAGCCATGACGACGGCCGTGGAGGAGATGGTGGCCTCGATCCGCGAGATCGACCGCGCCTCGCGGCATACAGCCGAGAGCACGGAGGATGCAGGGCGCGCGATGACGGCGAGTGTCGACCATGCCGAGCGCGCGGTCGGCGCGTTTCGCGCGCTCGAGGCGTTGGTGCAGGAGGCCGCGCGCGATGTCGCGGCGCTTGCCGATGCCTCGCGCGAGATCGGCGGCATCGTCCACACGATCGAACGGATCGCAAGCCAGACCCAGCTTCTCGCGCTGAACGCGACGATCGAGGCAGCGCGCGCCGGCGAGGCCGGCAAGGGGTTCACCGTCGTTGCCAATGAGGTGAAAAACCTCTCGCAGCAAACCGCGAAGGCAACCGAGGACATCCGCACCCGCATCGATGGCCTGCTTGGCCGGGTGACAAGGGTGAGCGCGGTAATGGCGAACGGCGACCAAATCACCGCCGACGGGCGCGCCACCATCGAAGCCTTGAATGAGGGCATGGCAACCGCCAGTGCCCGGCTCGACAATATCAGCCAGTTGATGACCACCAACGCCGGCATCCTCAGCCAGCAAATGAGCGCGATGCAGGAATGCTCGCAGCATGTTCTCGGCGTCGCCGAAATGGCCACCCGCAATCTGGCGGCGATGGAAGCGGTCGCGCAAGCCGCAGACGGGCTAGAGGCGGCTATTTCGCAGCAAATGGGCATGATCGCGGCGGCGGAGTTCGACGGCAAGGTGATCCGCCTCGCCAAGGCGGATCATGTGATCTGGAAACGCCGGCTGATCGCCATGGCCTCAGGCCGGGCGCGTCTGAAAGTGGCGGAACTCGCCGACCATCATGGCTGCCGCCTCGGCAAATGGATCGAGAGCGAGGCCTCGGCGCCCTATCGCGCCCACCCCGCCTTCGCGCAGTTGGACGCGCCGCATCGCCGGGTCCACGAATACGGCAAGCGCGCGGCTGCCTTGTTCGAGGCCGGCAAGACCGACGAGGCGCTCTCGGAGATCGCTGCGGTCGAGGCTGCCTCGGTCGAGGTTCTCCGCTGTCTCGATGCGTTGCAGCGCGGCTGAACGGCGGAAGTCTGCGGAAGTGGCCGTGCGGCTGGTTGGCGATCTCTCTGGCATGACGTGGCACGGGCACGGGCAGGCGGCGCATCGCTCGCCGCATCAGTTCGTTGCAAGATGGGATTAGTCCGCCGCAGCGGTGCTCAGGGTGGTGCGTGCCCGTGTCCTACCCATCATCGAACGGCGCGGACCGGTCCGGGCATCCATCATTGATGACACCGGCATGCGCAAGAAGGGCAAGCACGCGGTTGGGGTGGTACAGCCGTCCTCAAGCAGGTCAATTGCCAGGTCACGGTAAGCCCATAGGCCGCCATTTCTGAGTGTAAGCTTACCGCAATTCCCGCCGGAGAATTTTGCCGGTCGGCGTTTTTGGCAGCTCGTCGATGATCGCGACGACGCGCGGACATTTATAGGCGGCCATGCGCGGGCGGCAGAAGGCGATCAGCTCGGCTTCGCTCACGCTCTGCCCCGGCTTGAGGCTGACCACGAGTTTTACCGTCTCGCCGCGATAATCGTCGGCGATGCCGACCACCGCCGCCTCGCGCACCGCCGGATGGCCATAGACCACATCTTCCACCTCGCGCGGCCATACTTTGTAGCCGGCGGCGTTGATCATGTCCTTTTTGCGATCGACGATATAGAACCAGCCCTCGGCATCCATGAAGCCGACATCGCCGGTGTGAAAGCCGCCGCCGCGCATCGCCTCGGCCGTCTCCGCGGGCTTGCGCCAATAGCCCGGCACCACCATCGGCCCGGCGACCACGATCTCGCCACTCTCGCCTGGCGGCAGCACGCGGTCCGCCTCGTCGCACACCCAGGCACTGACCCCATAGCACGGCACGCCAACCGAGAGGGCGCCGGAGACCGCATCCACCGGTGCCCGCCGCCCGCGCGGCACCACATGGGTGGGTGAATTGGTCTCCGTCAGCCCATAGCCATTGTGGATATACTGGCCGAAGCGGGCGGCGAAGTCCTCCACCACGCGCGCCGGCACCGGGGCACCGCCGGTATAGATCACCCGCAGGCTCTCGAACGCCTCCGGCCCCTGCGCCGCCGGATGGTTCATCAGGGCGATGAAGGCGGTGATCGCGCCGATGGTGAAGCACGGCCGGTGCTCGGCGATCGCCGCCAGCATCACCGCCGGCTCGAAGCGATAGGTGAGCACCAGCGGGCTCGCGGTCAGGAAGGCGGCGACGATATGGCCGATCAGGCCGGTGATGTGGAACAGCGGCGCGAGGCCGAGGATCGGCTCGCCCTCGCGCAACCCGATCCAGTCGCGATAGGCCTGCGCGTTGAAGCAGACATTGCCATGCGTGCACATCGCCCCCTTCGGCACGCCGGTGGTGCCGGAGGTATAGACCAGCATCGCCGTCTCGTCGGGCGTGAAGGCGACTGTTGGCGGCACTTCGCCGGCATGGCGGGCGATCGCGGCCAGCAAATCTTCCCCACCCTCGGCCGGTGCCGGGGGCGGTGCGGCGAACAGCCGGGGATCGTCGCGCGTCTGAAAATCCCGCGCCGAGACGGTGAGGCACAGCGCGGGCCGCGCCGGTAGCGAGGCGACCACCTCGGCATAGAGCGTATCCTGGCACACCAGCGCGCGCGGCGTGCTGTCTTCCAGCAAATTCGTGAGTTCGCGCGCCCGGTTCATCGGGTTGATGGCAACCGCGATGCCGCCCGCCTTCCAGGCGGCGAGCAGGGCGAGGGGAAAATGCGGCACGTTCTGCAGATAGATGCCGAGCCGATCGCCACGGGCGAAGCCGGCGGCGCGCAGTCGGCAGGCGAGGCCGTCGCTCAGCCGGTCCAACTCGGCGTAGGTGAGCGTCGCATCGAAATAGAGCAGCGCCGGATGATCGGGGGCACGCCGCACGGCCGCGCGGAACAGCGCCAGCGCATCGGTATGGTCGGGCACGAGATCGAACGGTTGGCCGGCGTCGTAGAGGCCGCGCCAGGGCCTCGCGTCATAGGCATTCGGCATGACGATTTCCCCCACTTTTTATGTTGTGTCGCTCTCCATGCCACCCGCAGTCCGCTCGCATTGCGAGGCGGCGGTCTGGCCGAGCTTGCGCAGCAATTCGCCGAGACGGTGCTGTTCGCAGGCGCTGAGACCGGAGAGGGCGGCGGCGATGTCGGCGGCGTGGCAGGGAAACACGCGCTGGATCAGCGCCTGCCCGGCCTCGGTCAGCGCCACATGCACCTGCCGGCGGTCGCAATGGTCGCGCACCCGGGCGACCAGCCCGCGGGCTGCGAGCTTGTCGATCACGTCGGTCATGTTGCCGGCGCTGGTGAGCACCTTGCGGCCGAGGTCGCGATGGGTGAGGCTGCCCTTGTGCAGCAGCGCCTCCAGCACGCCGAGCTGTGTCGGCGTCAGCCCATGCGGCGCGAGCGAACGCTCCACCCGCGCCAGCACGGCGCGATCGGCGCGCAGCAGCTTGACATAGAGCCTGACCGCCGTGGCGATCGCCGGATCGTTGACACCGAACACCGCCCGCCGCTCACCGACACATCATGACGGGCAGATCGGCATGTTCGAGCACATGGCGCGTGACACCGCCGAGGATCAACTGGCGCAGGCGGGAGTGCGAATACGCCCCCATCGCCAGCAGATCGGCATCGAAAGCGCGCGCGGCGAGCAGCATGCCGGCGCCCACTTCGCGGTCATGCGGGCGGAAGGTCGCGAGATCGGCGTGCACGCCATGCAGCGCCAGATAGGCGGCGAGTTCCGGCGCCTCCGGCCCGCGCCGCTGGTATTCGGCGGCGGAGAGGATGCGCACCGCCGCCGCCCGCTGCAACCAGGGGAGTGCGGCGAGCACCGCCGCGGCACTCTCGGCGGTGCCGTTCCAGGCGATGCAAATGCGCTGGCCGATGCTCGCCGGCAACCGGCGCGGCGCGATCAGCACCGGGCGGCCGCTGTCGAAGAGCACCGCGTGCAGCGCGTCGGACGATGAGACATCCTCGCCATTGTCGGGATGCGGCACCACGGTGAGATCGGCGATACGCGCCTGCTGCGCCACCAGATCCTCCTCGCGCCCGATCACACTGGCGAAGCTCGCCGTGGGGCCGCGATGCTCGGGATGCGGATCGGCCGCCTCGATGCCGTGTTCGGCGACGAAGCGGTTGAACATGGCGTGGATCGAGCCGGCGCGCGCCGCACTCTCGCGCTCGCTCGACGACATCATCTCCTCGATCATCGCCCCCGACAGCCCCTCGCCGGCGAGCGGCGCCACATCGCGCGAATCGACGCGCACATGCAGCGCGCTGACATGCGAGCCCCAGATCCGCGCGACCATCAGCGCGGTGCCGAGGGCCGCCTCGCCGACCCCCGACCCGGTGAGCGGCAGCAGCAGCTTGCGAATGGCCATTCTCGCCTCCCCTCAATCTTACGGCTTGATCCTAGCACGATTGAAGCCGCGCGCATCGCCGATCCGTGGCCGGGTTATGGATAGATCCGCTGCATCGTCCAGCCGGCCGCCGTCGGCGTGTAGATCATCCGGTCGTGCAGGCGAAACGGCATATCCTGCCAGAACTCGAAGCGCGCCGGTAACACGCGATAGCCCGACCAGTGCGGCGGCCGCGGGATCGCCTCGTCGGGGTAGCGCGTCCGCATGGCGGCAAGGTTTGCTTCCAGTTCGGCGCGGCTTGCGAGCGGACGCGATTGCGCCGAGGCCCAGGCACCGAGCCGAGAGAGCCGTGGCCGGGTGGCGTAATAGGCATCCGCCTCCGCCGCACTCACCGGCTCCACCGCCCCCTCGATGCGCACCTGCCGACGCAGCGATTTCCAGTGGAACAGCAGCGCCGCGCGCGGATTCGCCGCCAGATCGCGGCCCTTGTGGCTCTCGGTGTTGGTGTAAAACACGAAGCCGCGCGCATCGACGCCCTTCAGCAGCACCATGCGCGCGCTCGGCATGCCCGCATCATCGCAGGTGGCGAGGGTCATCGCGTTCGGATCGTTCGGCTCGCTGGCCGTGGCCGCGTCGAGCCAGGCGTGGAACAGTGCGTAGGGGTCGTCGGTCTCGCTCATCGGGTACTCCTGCGGCAAAGCCGGCGCCGCCGGCACTTGCCGGCAGCCGCAGCGTTGTGCGAGCTAGAGGATATGACGCGCCAGTGACATATGGCGAGATGGGATGTGAGGGAATCTATTCGATGAACGAGGGTGCCGAGATGCCGGCCGGCCGGCTGCCGATGCGGGGCAGCCTGATGCGCGGCAAGCGCGGTGTGGTGATGGGGGTGGCGAACGACCGCTCGATCGCCTGGGCGATCGCCGCCGCCTGCGCTGCCCAGGGCGCGGAGATCGCCTTCACCTTCCAGGGCGAGGCACTGGAGAAGCGGGTGCGCCCGCTCGCCGAGAGCATCGGCGCCGACCTCGTGCTGCCTTGCGATGTCGGTGAGGAAGCCAGCATCGATGCCGCCTTCGCCGCCATCGGCGAACGCTGGCCGCGCATCGACTTTCTGGTCCATGCCATCGGCTGGGCCGACAAGGCCTATCTGCGCGGCCGCTATCTCGATACGCCGCGGCAGGCGTTCCTGCAGGCGCTCGATATCTCCTGCTACAGCTTCACCGCCGTGGCGCAGCGCGCCGTACCGCTGATGACCGAGGGCGGCGCGCTGCTGACCCTCACCTATCTCGGCGCCGAGCGGGTGATGCCGCACTATAACGTGATGGGCATTGCCAAGGCGGCGCTGGAAGCCTCGGTGCGCTATCTCGCCGCCGACCTTGGCGCGCAGCACATCCGCGTCAATGCGATCAGCGCCGGGCCGATCAAGACGCTGGCGGCGAGCGGCATCGGCGATTTCCGCTACATCCTGCGCTGGAATCAGCTCAACAGCCCGTTCGAGCGCAACATCACCGGCGAGGAAGTGGGCGGCGCCGGGCTCTATCTGCTCTCCGACCTCGCCTCCGGCGTCACCGGCGAGGTGCATCACGTGGATGGCGGCTATCACGTGGTGGGGATGAAAAACCCAGCAGCGCCGGATATCAGTATTGTAGAGTAGGCGCTCTATGAAAAGTAAGTGCGGCACCGGTCCGCTCCCCCACCCGGCCACCCACGACAGTATGCTGAATGGGTGGCCGGGTGGGGGAGCGGGCCGGTGCCGCACCTAACTTTTGTGTATAAGGGCCTGAGCCTGGGCAACCGAATCGGCATAAAAGAATCGGGAGTGCGGTGAGAACGCAACGAACGAATCCGGAATCCGGCGTGACTTGGGGACTGGAGCGTCTATCCTGACCGGGTGATCGACATCGCTCCCATC
>DAHXNW010000272.1 GCA_027365195.1 Acetobacteraceae bacterium | reverse complement strand
TGCGCCTGCATGTCCATGCTGCCCGCTCCCTCTCAGCGCAAAATTTCCGGCGCGCCGATCACCACCAGACCATCGACGGCAACCACGCCGGCGCCCTCTGCCCGCACGATCAGCGGATTGATCTCCGCCTCCTCGACGCTGGTGAAGGCCAGCAGCGAGAGCGCGCACACCGCCTGCGCGAGCGCCGCGACATCGCCGCGCGGCAAATTGCGAAACCCCTCGATCAGCCGCAGTTCCGGCACTTCGGCGATCATCTCGCGCGCCGTCGCCGCGTCCACCGGGGCGAGGCGCACCGCGAGGCTGTGCTTCAGCTCCGCCAACACGCCGCCGATGCCCAGCATCACCACCGGCCCCACCTCCGCATCGCGGCGATAGCCGAGGATCACTTCGGCCAGCCCGCGCTGCATCGGCGCCACCAGCACGCCGGTGATCCGGGCCTGTGGAAACGCGCGCGCGGCGCGGGCAAGCACGGCGCTCACCGCCTCGGCGATGGCTGCCCGCCCGCTCACCTCCAGGCGCACCAGCCCGGCCTCGGTCTTGTGCGCGATGTCGGGCGAGAGGAGCTTGACCGCGACCGGCCCATCCCATTCGCCGACCGCGCCGGCGTCGGTGACGATCCGGCTGCCCGGCCCGGCAATTCCGAGTTGCGCGAACACCGCGCAGGAGGCGGCTTCGTCGAGCGTCCCCGGACCCTGCGCCACGAGGCTCGCCGCGATGTCGCGCAGCGGCGCGGGCGGCTCCGGTAGTAGGCGCGGCCTGCGCCAGGTGAGATAGGCATGCAGCGCATCGGCGCAGGCTTCCGGCGTGCGAAAGCCGGCGACGCCGGCATCGTCGAGCTTGCGCAGCCCCGCCTCCGCCTCCGGTGCGATGAACACCGCGAGCGGCTTGCCGCCGCGCGCCACGGAAAGGATGTTCTCGTCCACCTGCGCCGGCCGCAGCCGCGTGGTGGAGCCGAGCACGGCGAGCACGGCATCGCAATGATCGGACGCCAGCAATGCGGCGAGCACGGCGCTGTACTGCGCGCGCGTGCCGCCCATCGGCAGGTCGATCAGCGGCGCATCCGCCAGCACCACCTCTGGCGCAAGCCGCGCGCGCATCGCCGCCGGCGGCCCCACCAGCGTATCGCCAAGGCCGCCCAGCCGGTCCAGCACGAGCGCCGCAGCGCCCCCGGTGCCTGTCAGCGCGGCGACGCGGCGGCCTTGCGGTGGCCGCTGACCAAGCACCAGACGCGGCAGTTCGACCAGCCCCTCCAGCGTGTCCGCCCGCATGATGCCGTGATCGCGGAAGAAGGCGGCGGCCAGTTCGTCGCCGCCGAGCATCGCGCCGGTGTGCGAGGCGGCGAGTTGCCGCCCCGTCGCCGAGCGGCCGAGTTTCAGAGCGATCACCGCCTTGCCCAGCGCATGCGCCCGCCGCGCCGCCCGCGCCAAAGCGGGCGCATCGCGGAACGTCTCGATGAACAGCAGCAGCACGCGGGTCTCTGCGTCCTCCACCAGCATCTCGGCCAGTTCGCCGACACCGATATCGCATTCGTTACCGACCGAGACCATACGGGAAAATCCGAGGCCGCGCGCCTGGATGCGCGTCATCAAGGCGCCCATCATGCTGCCGCTTTGCGAGACGAGGCCGATCGAGCCAGGGCGCAGCGTCTCCGCCTCCATGGCGGCATTGACGGTCAGCGGCACGCCACCGGCGACGTTGAACAGGCCGAGACAGTTCGGCCCGAGAATGCGCACGCCACCCGCCCGCGCGATGTCAACGACATCCTGTTGCAGCGCCAGACCCGTCGGCCCGGTCTCGGCGAAGCCGGCGCTGAAGATCGTGGCGACCCGCACCCCCGCCGCCACGCAGCCGGCGATCGCCTCGGGCACCGCAGCGGCCGGCACCATGACGAAGGCATGGTCGATCGGACCCGGTGCATCCTGCACCCGCGGATAGGCAGGCAGGCCCATCACCTCGGCGCGGCTCGGGTTGATCGGCAGGATGCGCCCGGCATAGCCGAGCTTGTGCAGCAGGCGCTGGGCGCGGGCGTTGTTCTTCGCCGGGTCGGCGGTGGCGCCGATCAGGGCGATCGATTGCGGCTCGAAGAGGGCTTGCGCCAGGGTTGCGCGGGCGGTCCCGGCGGTTGCGTCCATCGGCTCAGGTGCCGGTGAAGTTCGGCGGGCGGCGCGCCTGCATGGCGGCGATCCCTTCG
>DAHXNW010000259.1 GCA_027365195.1 Acetobacteraceae bacterium | reverse complement strand
AGATTGTCGAGGGTGAAGGGGATGCTGCCCGGGGGCGTGACGTCGCCGGTAATGGTGTAGGCGGAGGCAGTGCCGATCATCGCCGCCGAGGAAAGGCCGAGGGCCAGCAGGCCGGCACGCAGGGTTTTGTCGAAAAGGGTCATGTTGGAATGTCCTTGAGTGAGTAGCATCAACCTATAAGCACATCGCGTGCCATATATTTTACCTATGATTATCAATACTTTATCGTTGCAGTTTTTTGTGGTTGTAAAAATTTCCGACGATCGTCGCAAAGTTGTTATGGTCGTGTAGATTTGTACCTGCGGCTGTAATTATTACGTTATCGCGCCATGCGCCCATGCCCGTCGGCCAACCCCTGCCACCCCTTGCCTTTGCCGCCGGGTGGGCCGATGTATGCGTTTGAACCGGACCGCGTCGGTCCGCATTGAGAGAGACAGGTCGTCCGCCAATGTTCATCGAGTCCGAGTCGACGCCCAACCCCGCCACCTTGAAGTTCCTGCCCGGCCGCGACGTGATGGCCACTGGCACCGCCGATTTCGCCGGCGTAGCCCTCGCCGGGGCGAGCCCTCTGGCGCTGCGGCTGTTCGCGCTCGACGGGGTGGCGCGGGTGTTCCTCGGCGCCGATTTCATCACCGTGACGAAAACCCAGGAACACGACTGGCAGGCGCTCAAACCGCAGGTGCTCGGCGCGATCATGGAGCATTTCCTCTCCGGCGAGGCCGTCATCGAGGGCGCCGGCGCCGGGGCGGTCGAGGACGTCGATGCGGCGGACCGCGAGATCGTCGATCAGATCAAGGAGTTGCTCGACAGCCGGGTGCGCCCGGCCGTTGCGGCCGATGGCGGCGACATCGTGTTTCGCGGCTTTCGCGACGGCGTGGTGCGGCTGCATATGCAGGGCGCCTGCAGCGGCTGCCCGTCGTCGAGCGCCACGCTCAAGCATGGCATCGAGAATCTGCTGCGCCATTACGTGCCGGAGGTTGTCGCCGTCGAGCAGGTGCCGCAATAATCGGCCCAATCGTCCACGCCAGCCGCCAGAGGTTTCCGATGTCGCTCGACCCCGCCGCTCTCGACACGCTGTTCCACGCCGCGCGCACGCATAACAAATGGACCGACACGCCGGTCTCCGATACCGAACTGCATGCACTCTACGAAGCTCTACGCATGGGGCCGACCTCGGCCAATTGCTCGCCGGCACGCTTCCTCTTCCTGCGCTCGCCGGCGGCCAAGGAGCGGCTGCGCCCGGCACTCTCGGCCGGCAATCTGGAAAAGACGATGACTGCACCCGTCACCGTCATCGTCGCGCATGATCCGGCCTTCTTCGATCTGCTGCCGCGGCTGTTCCCGCATGCCGATGCGCGGGTATGGTTCAATTCCAATGCGGCGCTCGCCGAGGAGACGGCGTTTCGCAATGGCACGCTGCAGGGCGCCTATCTAATGCTCGCCGCCCGCGCGCACGGCCTCGATTGCGGCGCGATGTCGGGCTTCGACAAGGCCAAGGTGGATGAAGAATTCTTTTCCGGCCGCGGCTGGAAGAGCAATTTCCTGGTCAATCTCGGTCATGGCGACCCGGCTGGCCTGTTCGCCCGCTCGCCACGCCTCGATTTCCACGAGGCGTGCGAGATTCTCTGACCGACAGATTAACTTTCCACGCGGTTCTCGGCGAGGCCGAGCACATCGCGCATGTCGTAGAGCCCGGGCGGGCGGCCAGCCGACCAGAGCGCGGCGCTGACCGCCCCGGCGGCGAAGGTGCTGCGGTCGAAGGCGCGATGCGTGAGGGCGATGTGCTCATCGGCGGCGGCGAACAGCAGCGTGTGCTCGCCCACCACCTGCCCGCCGCGCAGGGCGGCGAAACCGATCGCGCCCTCCGGTCGCGGCCCGGTATGGCCGTCACGGCCGGATTGCATCACCTCGGCGAGATCGACGCCCCGCCCACGCGCCACCGCCCGGCCTAGCCCGATCGCCGTGCCAGAGGGGGCATCGACCTTCTGGCGATGGTGCATCTCGACGATCTCCGCGTCATAGCGCGCCGCCGGGAGGGCGGCCGCCATGCGCTCGGCAAGGACGAGCAGCAGCGTGACACCGGGAGCGAAATTGGCCGCATGGACCACCGGAATCGCCCGCGCCGCCTCCGCCACCGCCGCCTCGTCCGCCGCCGACAGGCCCGAAGTACCCAGAATCCAGCCCACGCCGGCGGCGGCCAGCGCCTCGGCATGAGCACGCACGGTGCTCGCATGGGTGAAATCGATCACCACCTCGCTCACTGCGGCGAGTGCCGTGATATCGCGGCATGTCGCATCCTCGCGGGAGGAGCCGCCGGCCAAGGTGGCGCGGGCTCGCACCTCCTCGGCCAACACCCGCCCCATACGACCGGTGATGCCGGCGATGCCGATGCGCATGGACAGCAGCCGGGTCAATGCACCAGTG
Source organism: Acetobacteraceae bacterium (assembly GCA_027365195.1). GTDB lineage: Bacteria > Pseudomonadota > Alphaproteobacteria > Acetobacterales > Acetobacteraceae > DAHXNW01. Next base: position 2,966 of record DAHXNW010000259.1, on the reverse strand, counting down.
CAGGCATCATCTCGTGCTGCACAATGGCGGCACGCGCGACCTCGCGGTCGGGCGCGAGTGCCATCGGCGTGCCATCGGCGGCGTGGATCGCAAAACCCGGCGCGCCATCGCCCAGCACGATGGGTTTGACATAGGCGAGTTGCGCCAGACCCAACTGAGCGAATTGCGCCAGGGAAAGCTGGCGGATGTCGAAGGTCGCTGTCTCGGGCGCGTTCTGCGCCGGGCCGGGCGGGATGGTTTCATTGATGTTCATCGTCAGTCTCCTTGCCGGCGGCGCCCGATCCGGCGCGCCGCCTGTTATGACCACGGGTGTTTTCTCTGGCCTCACTCAGTCGGTTTGTTCGGCCGCATTCGAGAGATCGAGCCGCTTGCGCGCAGCCCCGCCGTCGGGGCGGGCGATCTGGATGGTGCGCACCCGGCTCTCGGGTTGCGGACGGGCCAGGTCGATGTGCAGCAGCCCGGAGTCGAGCCACGCGCCCTTCACCTCGATTCCTTCGGCGAGCACGAAGGCACGCTGGAACTGCCGCGCGGCGATGCCGCGATGCAGGAACACGCGGCCCTCGGTATCGTCGCTCTGCCGGCCACGGATCACCAGTTGGTTGTCTTCCTGGGTGATCTGCAGATCGTCCATGCAGAAGCCGGCGACGGCGAGGCTGATGCGTAGCGCGGTGGCGCTGACCTGCTCGATGTTATAGGGCGGATAGCCATCGGACGTGGTCTTGGCGGCGCGTTCGATCATCTGTTCGAGATGGTCGAAACCGAGAAACAGCGGGGATGCGAATAGGCGAGTGGACAAGCGAGCCTCCTCTAGCGAGCGAAGCGTGACGCGGCCCGTTATGGCGCCGCACCATCCATGTTGGCAGCCGGATGCCGGGTTGCAAGAGTGTCGGGTGCGAGAGTGTGGGCGCGAACGTGCCGCCTGCCCATTGAACCGGTCTGCCGCGCGGGCTAAATCGGCCGCATGGATGCGCCCGCCGCTTCGCCGATATCGCCACTGCCGATCCTGATCGCGCCCGACCCGCGGCTGCGCGTGCGCACCCGCGCGGTCGGCCCCGGCGATGCGGAACGGGTGCGCGCGCTGCTGCCGCGCATGTTCGCCGCCATGTATGCCGCGCCGGGGATTGGCCTCGCCGCGCCGCAGGTGGGCGAGACGCTGCGGGTCGCCGTCATCGATCTGCTGCCCGATAACAAGCCGGCGCCGATCGCGTTGATCAATCCGCAGATCGTCGCACTCAGCGAGGAGATGGTCACCCGCGAGGAGGGCTGCCTCTCGCTGCCCGGCCATTACGCCGATGTCACCCGCCCGGCGCGGGTCAAGCTGCGCTATCTCGACGCCGAGGGCGCGCGCCAGGAGATCGAGGCGGAGGGGCTGCTCGCAACCTGTCTGCAGCACGAGGTCGATCATCTCGACGGCGTGCTGTTCGTCGATCACCTCTCGGCGCTCAAACGCAATATGATCCTGCGCCGGCTGGCCAAGGAAATGCGCCAGAAGACCGAGCGCTGAAAATGCGCCTGGCCTTCATGGGCAGCCCAGAGTTCGCCGTCCCGGCCCTGCATGGGCTGATCGCGGATGGCCACGAGATCGCCGCCGTCTATTGCCAGCCACCCCGCCCGGCCGGGCGCGGGCAGCGTGTGCGGCCGTCTGCGGTGCAGGCCGCCGCCGAATCCCTCGGGCTTGTAGTACGCACGCCGGCGCGGCTGCGTCAGGATGCCGCCGCGCAGCAGGAGTTCGTGGATCTCGGCCTCGATGCCGCCGTGGTGGCGGCCTATGGGCTGCTGCTGCCGGCGGCGATGCTCGCGGCGCCGAAGCGCGGCTGCCTCAACATCCACGCGAGCCTGCTGCCGCGCTGGCGCGGGGCGGCGCCGATCCAGGCGGCGATCCTCGCCGGCGATGCCGAGAGCGGTGTCACCATCATGCAGATGGACACGGGACTCGATACCGGGCCGATGCTGCTGCGCGCGGCCGTGCCGCTCACCCCGGCGACCACCGCCGCCAGCCTGCACGATACGCTCGCCGCCCTGGGTGCCAGCTTGATCCGCCGCGCACTGCGCGAGGCGCCCGCCGCCGTGCCGCAGCCGGAGGGTGCCACCTATGCGCCGAAACTCGGCCGCGCCGACGGCCGCATCGACTGGCATCGGCCGGCCGAACTGATCGGGCGACAAGTGCGGGCGCTGAACCCCTGGCCCGGCACATTTACCAGCATCGCCGGCGCCATGCTGAAAATCCTCGCCGCCGAACCGGTGCCGGGGAGCGGCGCGCCCGGCGTGGTGCTCGACGCCGCCTGCACCATCGCCTGCGGCACGGGCGCGCTGCGGCTGCTGCGGGTGCAGCCGGCCGGCCGGCCGGCGATGCCGGCGGCGGATTTTTTGCGTGGCCATGCGCTGCCGCCCGACCGCAGGCTCGGCGGATGAACACGCCGGCCTTCCGGCGTTGGGCGCTGCTGCTGGAATATGACGGCGCGCCCTTCGCCGGCTGGCAGCGCCAGCGGGGCCAGCCCTCGGTGCAGGCGGTACTGGAAGCGGCGGCGGAGGCGCTCATCGGCACCCCGGTTGCAAGCGTGGCCGCCGGGCGCACCGATGCCGGGGTGCATGCCGAGGCGCAGGTCGCGCAGCTCGACCTGCCGGAGCGTTTCGACGCCGCCACGCTGCGCGATGCGCTGAATTTCCACCTGAAGCCGCATCCCGTCGTGGTGCTCGCGGCCGCCCCGGCGCCGCCGGGCTGGAACGCGCGTTTCAGCGCCACCGGCCGCGCCTATCGCTACGCCATTCTCACCCGCCGCGCCCGCCCGGCCTTGCTCGCCGGGCGGGTTTGGCATCTGCCGCACGGGCTCGATGCCGATGCGATGCGGGAGGCGGCGCGCTCTCTGCTCGGTGCGCATGATTTCACCTCCTTCCGCGCCGCCGCGTGTCAGGCCGCCTCGCCGCTGCGCACGCTCGACCGGCTGGAGGTGCGCGCCGAGGCGGAC
>DAHXNW010000252.1 GCA_027365195.1 Acetobacteraceae bacterium | reverse complement strand
GGCGCTCGGGCAGTTCCGGCTCGGGCGAGGCCTGGGCCTGATCGGCGGTTCGGTGAATTTCACCAACGCCAATGAAATCATGGTGCTGGCGGCGATCTTGCTGCTTGCCCTGCTGTATTTTGGCATGCGCCCGCGCGCCATCGTGCCGGGGCGGCTGCAGGCGCTGGCCGAGATGCTCTATCAATTCATCTACGCCATGTGCGTCGAGCAGATTGGGCCGGAGGGCAAGCGGTATTTCCCCTTCGTGTTCACCCTGTTCAGCTTCATCCTGCTCGGCAATCTGATCGGCCTCTGGCCGTATTTCTTTACCTACACCAGCCATATCGCGATCACTGGCGCGCTCGCCGTGCTGGTGATCGTCATGGTGACGATTGTGGCGTTGCGCCATCACGGCTGGCATTTCTTCAGCTATTTCTTTCCGCCCGGTGCGCCGAAGGCGCTGGCGCCGCTGATCGTGCCGATCGAGATCATCTCCTATCTCTCGCGCCCGGTCTCCCTCTCCGTCCGACTGTTCGCCAACATGACCGCCGGCCACGTGATGTTCGACGTGTTCGCGAGCTTCATGATCATGATGGCGGGGGCACTCGGGGCGATCGGCTATGTCGCGGCGGTCGGGCCGCTCGCGATCAACGTGGCGCTGATGGGGTTCGAGTTGCTGGTGGCCTTCCTGCAGGCCTATGTGTTCGCCATCCTCACCTGTATCTATCTGCACGACGCGGTGCATCTGCATTAGCGGCGCGCGGTCGGACTGTTTCCAACCAAGTGTAACGAAAGGGATTGACATCATGGACGTAGCTGCCGCCAAGGCTCTGGGTGCGGGCATCGCCGTTATCGCTCTTGCCGGGGTCGGCATCGGCATCGGCAACATCTTCTCCGCGCTGGTCAGCAGCGTCGCGCGCAATCCCTCGGCACGCGATCAGGTGTTCGGCCTCGGCATTCTGGGCTTCGCCCTCACCGAAGCGGTGGCGCTGTTCGCGCTGCTGATCGCCTTCCTGATCCTGTTCGCCTGAGCACGGTCCGCGCCGTGCGCCCATTGCCGCAACGCGCGTGGCGGGCCTGGCCGCTCGCGGCCGGGCTTTCGCTGTTCCCGCTCGCCGCTCTGGGGGAGGAGCAGAAGGGCATGCCGCAGCTCGATTTCGGCAACCCGCTGCTGATCAGCCAGATCGTCTGGATGGGGATCATCTTCGCCATCCTCTACTATGTGCTCTCGACGCGGCTGCTGCCGCAGGTCGCCTCGGTGCTGGCGACGCGGGCGGAGCGGATCGCCGCCGATCTCGATGCGGCGGCCGCGTCCAAGGCCCAAGCCGATGCGGCCGTCGCGGAATTGATGGCGGCGACGCGCCAGGCGCGCGAGGGCGCGCAGGCGGCGATCGCGGCGGCGGTGGCCGAGGCCAAGGCGGCGGCGGCGGCAGAGGCGCAGGCACTCGGCCGCGCGCTCGATGCCGAGCTGGCGCGTGCCGAGCGTGGTATCGGCGAGGCGCGCGCGGCGGCGATGGGCGCGCTGCGCGAAGTGGCGAGCGACACGGCGACCCTGGTGGTTTCCCGTCTGACCGGCGTGGCACCGCCGGCGGAGCGCGTGGAGCATGCGGTCGGCGCGTTGCTCGCGGCGCGGCAGGGCTGAGGGGGCAGGCATGGTCGAGGGCGTTTTCTCCGGTGCACTGTGGCTAAAACCCGCTTTTTGGGTCGCTCTTGCCTTCATCATCTTTGTGCTCGTCTTCGGCCGCCGGCTATGGGCGGCGCTGCGGGGGATGCTCGACAACCGCACCGAGACCATCCGGCGCGAGCTGGAAGAAGCCTCTCGTCTCAGGCGCGAGGCGGAGGTGATGCTGCACGAGGCGGCCGAGCGGCGCGCGACGGCGCTGGCAGAGGCAGAAGCGATGCTGGCGCAGGCGCGCGAGGAAGCCTCCCGCCTCGCCGAATCGCTGGGGCGCGATGCGGCGGCCGGCGCGCGGCGGCGCGAGCGCATGGCGCATGAGCGCATCGCTGCGGCCGAAAAGGCTGCCCTCGACGAGGTGCGCATCGCCGCCGCCGATCTCGCCGCCGCCGCGGCGCAGCGGGTGATCGCCGAGACGCTCGCGCCCGAAAGTGCCGACCGGCTGATCGATCATGCCATCGCCGGCCTGCCCGCAGCGCTCCGCGCCGCCTGATCCCCAGTTCTGGGGAAGACAGTGCCGGGGCATGCGCCGGCACCTCCTCATGCTCTGCGTGCTCTCGCTGATCGCCAGCTGCGCGCATAAAATCCCCGGCCCTCCGGTGCTCGCCGAGCCGGACGTGATCGATCAGCGCGACGTATTCCCGACCTGGCTCGGATCGGTGATGACGGTCGGCGGCACGACGCTGCAAACCATCACCGCGACGGAACCGGTGGCGCAGCAGGTGTTGCTCGCCTATCACGACGCGCTGCTGCGGCGCCACATGCTGGCCGAGGCGCCGCTGCCGCCGCAACTGCACATGCTGATCCTCATTCACCGCTTCTCGGTGATCCAGGTGGTGCGCCAGCAGGCGCTGATCGACATGGATCTACGGCTCAATGATGTGGTGACCGGGCTTGCGATCTACCGACAGCGGGTGCTGGTCGATCTGACGCCGGACAAACGGCTCGCCGCCCTGTCGGCGCCAGCCGATGATCAGGCCGCCCTCAGCCTGCTGGCGCACCAAGCGCTGGAGCAGGCGGTGCATCAGGTGGTCGTCAACCCGGCCTTCCGCGCAGCCCTGCGCCTTCCCCCCGGCCGCACCGGCCTCGGCGTGCCGAAGCCGCGCAACGCTCAGCCGTAGAGCTTGATGCGTCTAGCCTGCACCGGCCCGCGCCCCCACCCGGCCACTCACGACAGTATACTGAATGGGTG
>DAHXNW010000247.1 GCA_027365195.1 Acetobacteraceae bacterium | reverse complement strand
CGAATCATGGAATGATTCGATCTGATGTCCTGCATATCAGGTCAACGTGTCAGTCGCAGGCTCGTGCGTCACCTCGGGGGAGGGGGCGGCGGCGATTGGCGCCGCTTTCGGCTTGCGGGTCATCTTTGGCTTGGCGGCGAGCGGGGCTTTCGCCTTGGGCGATTTGGCTGCCATGGGCTTCGGCGTCTTTGCCTTGCCGGTCATGGGCTTCGCGGTGGTCGTCTTGCGGGTCGCGGTCTTTGGCGCCGTTGCTTTCTTCGCCCCTACCTTCGTCGTTGCGGTCTTGCGCGTCGTCTTGAGCGGCTTCGCCGTGCCGGTCGCGGTCTTGCGGGTGGTCGTCATCTTTTTTGCCGGCTTCTGCGTCGTCGTCTTGCGTGCGGCGGGCTTGGCCGAGGCGCTCTTGCGGGGCGCTGTCTTGGCGGTGGTCGCCTTGCGCGTCGTTGCGGTCTTGCGCGCGGTGGTCGTTTTGCGCGTGCCGGCCGCTTTGCGCGCGGCGGGCTTGGCAGTCGTCTTGCGGGTCGTGGCTTTCGCCGTGGTTTTGCGGGTGGCCGATTTGGCGCTCGCCGCTTTCGCACCGGCGGCTTTGCGTGGGGTGGATTTCGCCGAGGTTTTCGTGCCTGCGGCTTTGCGCGTACCGGTTTTTGCCGTTGCCGGTTTGCGCCCCGGCGTTGCGCGCGCCGTGGCGCTGCGTGTCGCACCGCGGCGGGTCGATGCACGCATCGCCATCGGCCGTGCGCGCGATGCGGTCTTCGGCGTTCCCTCGCCGGAGGTATCGTCGTCGTTCATGTCAAACTCCTGTGTGTCGTTGTTGCGGTCGGCCGGTGATCGAACACCGCATCGCCGCTGTTTCGTCCTCGTCTCGTCCTCGTCTCGTTCACGCCCGGCGCGGAGCTGCCACATCCGCAATCACCTATCTGGCATCGTCCATTTGGCATCGCCCGTTTTGGCATCATCCGCGAGCGTGTCGTATTGTCGTAAAATGCCCGCTCGAAACACCCGCGACTCGCATCACCACAACATGTGTCTGCTATCCTGCTTCTTGCAGGGGAATGTCAATAAAAAGCAAACTTTTTTGCCAAATCACCGGCCATCGTCCCGATACTCTTGCGAGTTGGACGGCTTGCGGCCATAGACAGCCTCGCCGGCGGACGCCGTGAATGGAGAATACACCAATGCCCATCATCACTCTCCCCGACGGATCGGTGCGCGCGTTCGAGCAGCCGCTGAACGGCGCCGAACTCGCGCAAGCGATCGGCCCGGGCCTCGCGCGCGCGGCGTTGGCGATGCGGATCGATGGCCGGCTCGTCGATCTCGCCACGCGGATCGATGCAGACGCTGCCGTGCAGTTCATCACCCGGCGCGATCCAGAAGCGCTGGAAATGATCCGCCACGATGCCGCGCATGTGCTGGCGGAAGCGGTGCAGGCGCTTTATCCAGGCACCCAAGTGACCATCGGTCCCGCGATCGAGCACGGCTTCTATTATGATTTCGCCCGCAACGAGCCGTTCACCCCGGATGAGTTTCCGGCGATCGAGGCGAAGATGCGCGAGATCGTCGCGCGCGCGACCCCGTTCGTGCGCGAGGTGTGGGAGCGCGAGGCGGCGATCGCTTTCTTCACCGCACGCGGCGAGCGCTACAAGGCGGAATTGATCCGCGATCTGCCGGCGCATGAGACCATCACCCTCTATCGGCAGGGCGACTGGATCGATCTCTGCCGTGGCCCGCACATGCGCGCGACCAGCGATGTCGGGGCCGCCTTCAAACTGATGAAGGTGGCCGGCGCCTATTGGCGCGGCGATCATCGCAACCCGATGCTGACGCGCATCTATGGCACCGCCTGGCGCGACAAGGCCGAGCTCGATGCCTATCTGCATCAGCTCGCCGAGGCGGAGCGGCGCGACCATCGTCGCATCGGGCGCGAGATGGATCTGTTCCATATTCAGGAAGAGGCGGTCGGCAGCGTGTTCTGGCATCCGAAGGGATGGCAGCTCTATCGCACCGTCGAAGCCTACATGCGCCGCCGGCTGGAGGCCGCCGGCTATCTCGAAGTGCGCACGCCGCAACTGCTCGATCGCGGCTTGTGGGAAGCCTCCGGCCATTGGGAGAAATTCCGCGAGCACATGTTCATCGCCCGCGTCGAGGACGAGGACAAAACCCTGGCGTTGAAGCCGATGAACTGCCCCTGTCACGTGCAAATTTTCCGCCAGGGGCTGAAATCCTATCGCGATCTGCCGCTGCGCATGGCGGAATTCGGCGCCTGCCATCGCTACGAGCCTTCCGGCGCGCTGCACGGCATCATGCGCGTGCGCGCCTTCACGCAGGATGATGCGCATATCTTCTGCACCGAAGAGCAGATCGCGCCGGAGACGGTGCGCTTCGTCGAACTGCTCGGCGCGATCTATCGCGATTTCGGCTTCGCCGAGTTCGTGGTGAAATTCTCCGACCGTCCGGCGTTGCGCGCCGGTGACGATGCGGTGTGGGATCGCGCCGAGGGCGCGCTGCGCGAAGCCTGCGCGGAGGCCGGCGTCGGCTACACGCTCAATCCGGGCGAGGGCGCCTTCTATGGACCGAAGCTCGAATTCGTGCTGCGCGATGCGATCGGGCGCGACTGGCAATGCGGCACGCTGCAGGTGGATTTCGTGCTGCCCGAGCGGCTCGATGCGAGCTATGTCGGCGATGACAGCGCGCGGCATCGCCCGGTGATGCTGCATCGCGCCATCCTGGGCAGCTTCGAGCGTTTTCTCGGCATATTGATCGAGCAATACGCCGGCCGCTTCCCGCTCTGGCTGGCGCCGGAGCAGGTGGTGGTGGCGAGCATCGTCTCCGATGCCAATGACTATGCCGAGGAGGTGGCGGGATTGCTGCGTGCAGCCGGCTTGCGCGTGCAGCTCGACAGCCGCAACGAAAAAATCCAGGCCAAGATCCGCGAGCACAGCCTCGCCCACGTGCCGCACATGGTGATCGTCGGGCGGCAGGAGATCGCGAAGCGCAGTGTCAATCTGCGCAGCCTCGGCGATACGCAAACGGTGAGCCAGGACGTGCCGCTCGCCGAGATCGCGCCCCGGCTGCAAACTCTGGCGAGGCCACCTTATTAGAAGCGCCAACCGATACCCCTCCGCCCGGCTGCTGGCGGAACGGCGTGGCTTGCGCTATCGCTCCCCTACACCTCGCCTTGGCGGGGGCTGCGTGATCCTGCCGATGAGGAAGCCATGGCCGAAGCTCTGCGCGTCGCCGTCCAGATGGACCCGATGGAGACCATCAACCCGGTTGCCGATTCCACCTTCGCGCTGATGCTCGAAGCAGAGGCGCGCGGCCATGCGCTCTGGCATTACGACGTGCGCCACCTCTCGCTCCGCGATGGCCGGCTGCTGGCGCGCGCCCGCCCGGTCCGCGTCAACCGCGAAGCGCCGCATTACACGCTGGGCGCGCTCGCCGAGCACGACCTCGCCGGCATGGACGTGGTGCTGATGCGCCAGGATCCGCCGTTCGACATGGCCTATATCACGGCAACCCATCTGCTCGAACACATCCAGCCGGACGTGCTGGTGGTGAACGACCCGGCCGGCGTGCGCAACGCGCCGGAGAAGCTGCTGGTGACGCATTTTCCCGGGCTGATGCCCCCCACCTTGATCTCCGCCGATGCCGAGGCGATCCGCGCCTTCCGCGCCGAGCATGGCGATCTCGTGCTCAAGCCGCTCTATGGCAATGGCGGCGCCGGCGTCTTCCGCCTGCGCCCGGGCGATGAGAATCTCGGCGCGCTGCTCGAGATGCACCACGCGCGCTCGCGCGAGCCGCTGATGATCCAGCGCTACGAGCCGGCGGTGCGGTTGGGCGACAAGCGCATCGTGCTGGTCGATGGCGAGCCGGTGGGCGCGGTCAACCGGGTGCCGGCGGAGGGCGAGGCGCGCTCGAACATGCATGTCGGCGGCCGGCCGGAGAAGACCACGCTCACTGCCCGCGAGCGCGAGATCTGCGCCCGCATCGGCCCCGCCCTGCGCGCGCGCGGCCTGGTGTTCGCCGGCATCGACGTGATCGGCGAATGGCTGACCGAGATCAACGTCACCTCGCCCACCGGCTTGCAGGAAATCGCCCGCTTCGATGGCAGCAATCCCGCCGGCGCGATCTGGGACCGCATCGAGGCGCGCCGCGCCGGCGACGTCTGAGCCGGTCGTGAACGCGGAGCGTGTGCTGGTCGCAACGGCGGCCTATGCCCGCCGGCATGCCCGGCTGGTGTTCGCCCTCGGGCTGATCCTCGCGCTGGCGAGCGGGGCGATCGCGGCGCGCCGCCTCGGCGTCACCACCGATACCGACCGGCTGTTCGCGGCGAGCCTGCCCTGGCGGCAGCGCGAGATCGCCTTCGAGCGCGATTTTCCGCAGTTCCAGAACCTCCTCGTCGCGGTGATCGATGCCGCCGAGCCGGAGGAGGCGGACGCGACCGCCGCCGGCCTCGCCGCCGCCCTCGGCCACACGGCATCCATCCAGACGGTGCAGCGGCCGGATGCCTCCCCCTATTTCGCTCGCGAGGGGCTGCTGTTCCTCGACCAGAAGGCGCTCGGCGCGCTGCTCGATCAAACCATCGACGCGCAGCCCTTCATCGGCCAGCTCGCCGCCGACCCCAGCGCGCGCGGTCTGTTCGCCGCCCTCGCCCTGCTCGGCATGGGGGTGACACAAGGACAGGCCGATCTCACCCCCTATCTGCCCGAACTGCGCCAGTTCGATGCAGCGCTCGCGCCCAATGCGCCGCCGCTCTCCTGGGAGAGCCTGCTGGCCGGCGGCCTCGCGCAGCAGGCCGGGCGATACCGTTTCGTGCTGGTGCAGCCGAAGCTCGATTTCTCCGCCCTGCAACCCGGCGGCGCGGCGACGGCGGCCATCCGCGCCGCTGCCGCCGGCCTGCCGTTCGTGCGCGCGGGCGCCGCCCATGTGCGCATCACCGGTGCGGTGGCGCTCGCCGATGAGGAATTCGCCAGCGCCGCCAAGGGCGTGCTCGCCGGCACGCTGGCGAGCCTCGTGTTGATCACCCTCTGGCTGGTGCTCGCGGTGCGTAGCTGGCGGCTGATCGTGCCGATGCTGTTGACGCTGTTTCTCGGCCTCGCGCTCACCTCCGGCTTTGCTGCCCTCGCCGTCGGCACGCTCAATCTCGTCTCCGTCGCCTTCGCTTTGCTGTTCGTCGGCATCGCCGTCGATTTCGCCATTCAGTTCAGCGTGCGCTTCCGCGAGGCGCGGCTCATCCTGCCGGCGCCGGGCATGGCGCTCGGCGAGACCGCGCGGCGCGCCGGCGGGCAGATCCTGGTCGCGGCGGCGGCCACGGCGGCGGGGTTCTACGCCTTCGTGCCGACCGCTTTCGACGGTGTGGCGGAACTCGGGCTGATCGCCGGGAGCGGCATGCTGATCGCCTTTCTCTGCACGATGACCTTCCTGCCCGCCGCCATCGCGCTCTTCGCACCCCCCGGCGAGGCGGCGGAGGTGGGGTTTCGCCACGGCCGCGCGATCGAGGCGGCGCTGCTGCGCCGTCGTGGCGCGGTGCTGCTCGGCTTCGCGGCCCTGGCGCTGCTCGGCCTGCTGCTGCTGCCCGGGCTGCGCTTCGATTCCGACCCGCTGCACACCAAGAACCCGCATACCGAGGCGATGCGCACGCTGCGCGACCTGATGGACGATCCGCTGACCAATCCCTACAGCATCGACATCCTGCGTCCCTCGATGGCGGCGGCGCAGGCGCTCGCCGCACGGCTCGCGTCCCTCCCGCTGGTCGCACAGGTGCTCACGCTCGACAGTTTCGTGCCGCAGGATCAGGCGGCGAAGCTCGCGCTGGTGGCGGATGCCGCCAACATCCTGCAGGCGACGCTCGCGCCACGCCCGCCGGCCGCGCCGGTCAGTGCCGCCGATCTGCGCCTCGCGATCGGCGCCGCGCTCGCGCAGATCGAGCCGGCCTTGCCGAAGCTGCCGCCGGGCCATCCGCTGGCGGCGATCGCGGCCGATCTGCGCGCGCTGCGCACCGCGCCGGATGCGCGGCTGCTGGCGATGAACGCGGCACTCACGCAGTTCCTGCCGCTCGCGCTCGACCGGCTGCGCACCGCGCTCACCGCCCAGCCGGTCGGCCGCGCCGATGTGCCGCCCGAGATCGCGCGCGACTGGCTGTTGCCCGACGGTGCGGCGCGCATCCAGGTGCTGAGCAAGCCGGCGGCGCGCGACAGCGCCGGGCTGCACGCCTTCGTCGCCGAGGTGAGCGCGCTCGCGCCGGATGCGGGGGGGAGTGCGGTGACGATCGTCGCCACCGCCGGCACCATCATCGGCGCCTTCCGCGCCGCCGCGATGGCCGCCATCGTCGCGATCGCCGTCATTCTGTTCCTCGCGCTGCGCCGGCCGCGCGATGTGGCGCTGGTGATGGCGCCGCTGCTGCTCTCGGCGCTGCTCACCGTGCTCGCCGCGCGCATCTTGGGGATGTCGCTGAATTTCGCCAATATCATCGCCCTGCCACTGCTGCTCGGCGTCGGTGTGTCGTTCAACATCTATTTCGTGATGAACTGGCGCGCCGGCCGGCGCGGCTGCCTCGGCTCGGCGACGGCGCGCGCGGTGGTGTTCTCGGCGCTGACCACCGGCACCGCCTTCGGCTCGCTCGCCCTCTCCTATCACCCCGGCACCGCGAGCATGGGGGTGCTGTTGCTGCTCAGCCTCGGCTGCACGCTGCTCGCCTCGCTGGTGTTCATGCCTGCACTGCTGGGCGGCCTCACCCCGCCCCCTGGGCCGCGTGGCGCACCCTGAAACCTGGCTGAAGGTCACGCCGGAGGGGCTCTATTGCGTGCCCGCCGGCTGCTACATCGACCCGCTGCGCGCCGTCGATCGCGCCATCATCACCCACGCCCATGCCGACCACGCCCGCCCCGGCCATCGCGCCGTGCTCGCGAGTGCGGCAACGCTCGCCATCATGCAGGCCCGCCTCGGCGCCGGCGCGCCCGCCGAGGGCCAGCCGCTCGGCTACGGGGAGCGGCTGCGCCTCGGCGACGATGTCACCCTCTGGCTCGTGCCGGCGGGCCATGTGCTCGGCAGCGCGCAGGTGGTGCTGGAATGGCATGGCAGCCGCGTGGTGGTGAGCGGCGATTACAAGCGCGCGCCGGACCCCACCTGTGCCGCCTTCGAGCCGGTGGTTTGCGACGTCTTCGTCACCGAGGCGACTTTCGCCCTGCCGGTGTTCCGCCATCCGCCGCCGGCGCGGGAGATCGCCCGGCTGCTCGCCAGCATGGCGCTGTTTCCCGAGCGCAGCCACGTGATCGGCTGCTACGCGCTCGGTAAATGCCAGCGGCTGATCGCGCTGCTGCGCGCGGCGGGGTGGGAGGCGCCGATCTGGCTGCATGGCGCCCTGCTGCCGCTTTGCGCGCTCTATGAAAGCCTCGGCGTGGCGCTCGGCGATCTGCGCCCGGCGAGCGCGGCGGCGAAGGCCGATCTGCGCGGCGCCCTGGTGCTCGCCCCGCCCTCCGCCCTCGCCGACCGCTGGGCGCGCCGGCTCGACGATCCGGTGCTCGCCCTCGCCTCGGGCTGGATGCAGGTGCGCCAGCGCGCCCGCGCGCGTGGCATCGAACTGCCGCTGGTGATCTCCGACCATGCCGATTGGGACGCGCTGAACGCCACCGTCGATGCGGTCGCCGCGCCGGAGGTGTGGGTGACGCATGGGCGCGAGGAGGCGCTGATCCACGCCCTCGGCCTGCGCGGCATCCGTGGCCGCGCGCTCCGCCTGCTCGGCTATGACGAGGAGGAGGACACGGCGGCATGAAGGCGTTTGCCGCACTGCTGGAGCGCCTTACCTTCAGCCCTGGGCGGACGGCCAAAATCGCGCTGCTGCGGCAGTATTTCGCGCACCAGCCGGACCCGGATCGCGGCTATGGCCTCGCCGCCATCACCGGCACGCTCGCGCTGCGCACCGCGCGCCCGGCGCTGCTGCGCGAGCTGGCGGCCGAACGCAGCGATGCGACGCTGTTCGCCTGGTCGTACGACTACGTCGGCGATCTGGCCGAGACGGTGGCGCTGCTCTGGCCGGATTCCGCCGGCGGCGGCATGCCCGGCCTCGCCGCCGTGGTGGAGGCGTTGCAGCAGACGGCGAAGCCCGCGCTGCCGGCGCTGCTCGCCGGGCTGCTCGATGCCGGCGATGCCTCCGAGCGGCTCGCCCTCTTGAAGCTGATCACCGGCGGGCTGCGCGTCGGCGTCTCGGCGCGGCTTGCCAAGGTGGCGCTGGCGGCACTCGCCGAGGGGCGCGCGAGCGTCGATGCGATCGACGAGGTCTGGCACGCGCAGCGCCCGCCCTATGGCGCGCTGTTCGCCTGGATCGAGGGCCGCGCGCCGCCGCCCGAGGCGAGCGGGGCGGCGCATTTCCGCCCGCCGATGCTCGCGCATCCGCTGAGTGCGGCGGAGCATGGCGCGATCACCCCCGCGCTTTATCGCGCCGAGTGGAAATGGGATGGCATCCGCGTGCAGATCGCCGCTGCCTCGGCGCCGGCCCGGCTGTTCTCGCGCGGCGCCGAGGACATCTCGGCCGCCTTCCCCGATGTTCTCGCGGCGGTCGATTTCAACGCCGTGCTCGACGGTGAATTGCTGATCCGCCACGGCGAGCGCATCGCCTCCTTCGCCGATCTGCAACAGCGGCTCAATCGCAAGGCGCCGGGTGCCAAGCTGCTGGCGCAATACCCGGCCATGGTGCGGCTCTACGATATTCTGTTCGAGGCCGGGGAGGATCTGCGCCCGCTGCCCTTCGATGCGCGGCGCGCGCGGCTGGAGGCGTGGTTTGCGCGTATCGCACCGGCCCGGATGGATCTCTCGCCGCTGGTGCCGTTCGCCGATTTCGCCGCCCTCGCCGCCCTGCACGCCGCCGCCCGCGCCGAGGCGATCGAGGGGCTGATGCTCAAGCGGCGCGACAGCGCCTATCTGGCCGGCCGGGTGCGCGGCGCGTGGTGGAAATGGAAGCGCGATCCGCTGCGCATCGATGCGGTGCTGATGTATGCACAGCGCGGCCACGGCCGGCGCGGCAGCTTCTATTCCGACTACACTTTCGGCCTGTGGCGCGAGGGTGTTCTGGTGCCGGTGGGCAAGGCCTATGCCGGCTATACCGACGCCGAACTGCTGCTGCTCGACCGCTGGATCCGCGCCCACACCACCGCCCGCTTCGGCCCGGTGCGCGAGGTGGCGCCGGCGCTGGTGCTGGAGATCGCCTTCGATGGCGCCCAGCGCTCCAGCCGGCACAAATCGGGCGTGGCGCTACGTTTTCCCCGAATCGCCCGGCTGCGCATGGACAAACCGGCCGAGGAGGCGGATCATCTGGAGGTGCTTTTGCGGTTGCTGGCTTGAGTCAGCCGAAAATCACCGGCCACGCCGCGCGCAGCGCCGCATCGACATCCTCCATGCTCACCTCTCGGCCGAGCGCGTGCAGGCTGGTCACGCCATGCTCGCGAATGCCGCACGGCACGATGCCGGAGAAATGATCGAGCGCCGGCGCCACGTTGAGCGCCACGCCGTGCCAGCTCACCCATTGCGTGATGCGCACGCCGATGGCGCCGATTTTCGCCTCGGTGCCGGCGGCCTCGTCCGCCACCCAGATGCCGACCCGCCCGGCACGCCGCTCGCCGCGCACGCCGAGGCTCGCCAGGGCGGCGATCAGCCACGCCTCCAGCCCGCCGACATAGGCCCGCAGATCGCGCGCGGCGATGGCGCCGTGCGGGCGGGTGAGGTCGAGCATCACATAGGCCACGCGCTGGCCGGGGCCGTGATAGGTCCATTGCCCGCCGCGCCCGGCGGTGAAGGTGGGAAAGCGGTCGGCGGCGCGCAGCTCCTCCGGCCGCGCCGAGGTGCCGGCGGTGTAGAGTGGCGGATGCTCCACCAGCCACACCGCCTCGCGCCCACCGCCACGGATTGCCGCCACCTGGGCCGCCATCCCGGCGAGCGCGTCCGGATAGGCGGTCAGCCCCGGCATGACGCGCCAATTGGGCAGATCGGTGATTGAAGACTGCATCGGCATCGGCTATACCGCCTCGCCGACCGGCGCGCCTCGCGCCGGATGCACGATGCGGTCGTGGCGGAACGGTAGACGCGCAAGCTTGAGGTGCTTGTGGGGGCAACCCCGTGGAAGTTCGAGTCTTCTCGACCGCATAA
>DAHXNW010000231.1 GCA_027365195.1 Acetobacteraceae bacterium | reverse complement strand
GAACACCTGGTTGACCGACGTCGCACCCTGGAACAACTGCTTGAAGTCCGGATCGGCAAACAACTGGCGCGCCGATGCGGGGTCCAGGTAACAGTTATAGACGCCATCGATATCGGGCACGGCATTGAGCCGCAAATTGGCTACTGCATCCAAAAGATTCGACATCGTAAGCGTATCGGTCGGCTGCAGGAGTTCGGTATTGCCCCGTCCCGAAGGCCGCAGAATGACCGCGGCGTTCGCCGCTCGCACGGTATTGCCAGCAGTCGCATCACTGACCAAAACACTGCTGGGGAAAGTCAACTCACCCGATATTCCACTCGGCGTGGTCGAAACATTCACTGCATCGACCGCTACGCCGATCAGCGTATACGGATTGGCGCCCACAGTAACAGTCAGGCTGTTGCTCGCCGCCACCGGCAGCTGCAAACCGCCCGAAAACACAGTCTGAAACCCGCGCACGTCATCGACATTGATCGTGGGGCCGGCGGCGGACAGCGTCACGCTCACCCGCGTATTACCGCTGAAATACGCGTTGAACAAGGCATCACGCGCGAGTTCATCGAGGCTGCGCGCCGCCTGCTCACCATTGATCGAAGCGTTGAGCAGAAACTGGCTCGCAATCGCGACGCGCGACGTCACCATGTTGAGGTCGGTGGTCGCCGCATAGAGATTGATACTCAGTGTATATTGCTCGATCGCAAAGCTCTGCGGCGTGAGGCCGTTGTCGAGATTGGTGTTGCTCGCCGGTGAGAGCGGCGTCGTGATGCTCGGTTTCAGCCCGGCCCGTGTCTTGGTCAGCGTCTCGCCGATGCCGACGGCAAACTCCTCACGGTCGGCTACATAGCGATAGGCGAGGCGCGAATGCAGCGCATGCTCGAACTCGCGCTCGAGAAAACCATTTTGAATGATCGGCTGAAGAGACGCCGGAAACGCCGAAATTGGCATCACGAACTCCTGATGGCAAACGCCCCCGCGGTACGCAACCGCACGATGGCATCATGGTTGAAAACGAAATACAATCGGAATAGTCTCAGCGTCTGCGCAGCAACTCCGCCCGTGCGATGCGGTATTCCTCCGCCGTCATCTCGGTGGCGCGCTTGTTGCGCATCGGTGCCGCCTGTGGAGGCGCTGTGGGCGAGGAGGAGGAGGCCGAAGCAAAAAGCCACGGTTTCTCACGCTTCATTCTCGCCATCAGCTCGGCGGCACCGTCCACTTCCCCGGTGTCACTGACTTTCAATGCAGTCGAGTCGAACAGCTTCAAGCCATCGAGATCGACCATTCCCGCGCGCAATGCCTCGGCCTTCAGTTCGGCCCGCACCAGGCTCGCGCGTGCAGCTTCATTCGATTCGCGAAGCTGCTTTTCTAATGCGTCTGTGCGTGCACGTAGTTCTTCGATACCAAGTAAGGGCTTCGGCACATCATCACTCATGGAGTCGTCTCCGTATCAGTCACGGCTTGCGGCCGGTTCGCGATATCGTAGCTGGCGGCAACCAAATGGCGGGCCGCCTCGGGCGGCATGATCCCACCGGCACTGAGCGTGGTGAACGCCTGCGCCTCGGCAAGCCGGTCGGCGGCGGAGGGCGGATACCAGCGCAGCCAGCGCAAAGAGAGCGGCGTCTCGGCATCGAGCAGAGGCACCGCCGCACCACCGGCGCGCAACCGATAGACCCTCCCGGCACGCAAAATCATCCGCGCCAGCGCTAACAGCCCGCCCTCGCCATAGGCGATTCGTAAATTGTCCGCGAGCCAAATCAGGCCTTGATTCATCAACTCGAGCGCGCGGCCCGAATGCGCAGCCGACAGGCGCGAGGCATCCACCCGGTTGCCATGCACGCTCTCCAGCGCCAATTCGCGCAAGGTCCGCACATACTCGATTACGGCAGCCGAGGCGGTGCCGCCGATTTCGAGCAGCTTCGCATCCCCCTTCTCGCTCACCACCAGTGCGTTGCCGCCACCTTTGATGATCTCGCCGTCAACCCCCGCCGGCTCGCGGATCAGCAACGTCGGGTCGGAGCTATATTTCAATCCGCGCCCAGCCTGCGAAAGCTGATAATCGATCTCGATCGCGGTCTCGATAGCAGCCCGGAACGTACACGCACCGTCGACCGTACTGCCCGTCGCCGAAGGCCCCGGCAGATTGCGGATCCACACCATGGGCACGAAGCCGAGGCCGTGGCGTATACTGCGCGCCTCGTCGATCTCCGGGTTCGCCATGCTGCCCACACGGGTCGGCAGAAACCAGATTTCACGCTCGCGATCCCATCGCCGCATGAACCAGTAATCCGCCGCCGGCTCGGTAATCGCATAGCCCTGAGCCGCCAACATCGCGCCACGCACCTTGTAGCGTTCGGTCACGCTATGCAGCGTATCGGGCTCACTGCTGTCCCACACCGGAGTCAGATATAAAGTTTCGAGCGCAGTGCAGAAAATCCGTCCGCGCAATACGCGCAGCAGAATCGCAACCGAACCCACGGCACCGCGCAGCGCCGCCTCGATCATCACAGCATTCAACCGTGCCTCTGCAACGATTTGCGCGAGTGCCGCCGCCACAACTGGATCAGGCGAATCGATCGTGGGAAAATGCCCCTCGCTGAACAGCAGAGCAACACTATCCTCCACAACCACACGGCACAGCGCATAGCGCACGCTCGGCTTGCGATGGCGCAGTGGAATATACTCGCCACCCGCACTGCGCTCTTCGTGGAATTCGTGTGGCAGCGCGTCATAAAGACTGCCGTCCAGCACACGCTGCAACAGATCGAGCCGGCGTGTCCGATCGGGATAGTCGCGGTCATGCGGGATGAGCGCCGCGATGGTCTCGAACATGATTGGCTTCCCTCAGCGCGACAACAGCGAGAACGGCAACTGCGCTGCCGGCCGCGCGGTGCCGAGCAGATAGGAGAAGGCGCGCGACAGCGCGTCCACCTGATCATCCTTTCTGCCGGCTGGAAAGTCGCGCAGCTCGTCGAGAAAGGCCGGGTTCCACGGCGCGCGCAGCACGGCGAGATTGCCGGCTTCCACCTGCGCTGCGACCGGCGCCGCCCGCGTCGCCTTCGCCCCAGTTTCGGGCGAGGCATGAATGACATAACCGGCGAGTTGTCGTGTGAGGTACAGCACCTGCGCGCGTCCCGCCTGCCCAGGATCTTGCGGCAGAGCGATGGGAATCCCCTCGCCGTCGCGGCTCGCGGTTGCGCGAATCGCCGCCTCCACGGCACCGGGTCCGCCTTGCAGACGCACGACGTCCTCCACTACGAAACGCCCCTGCGGCGTGCGCGCGAGCCGCACGCCGGCGGTGTAATCGGGGTCGCCACCGTGGGTACGGGCGGTGGCGGCCAGGTCCCACGCGCGCACCCGGCGCGCCTCGGCCGGGGCTGCGGCAATCGTCTCGATGGCGGTGGTCGCGAACAACAATCCCTCCGGTGGATGCGGCGTCTGTTGAAACAAGGCGGCCCAGCCGCGCTCACCGATGGCGGCTCTTTTACGAGCCAGCGCCTCGGCATTTTCCCACTCCGGCCACAGCGCCTCCCCCGGCGCGCGCCCCAGTGGGTCGGCCTCCTCGGCAAGTGCCGGCAGCCGCAGGCAACGCCAGCGCTCCCCCGTGGCAGCGGCGTCGCCCAGCGCTTGCTGCGCCACCTCCTGCGCGAGCAATCGCCCGCCCAGATCGTCCTCATGCCAGCGCGTCATGATCAGCACGATCCGCCCGCCCGGGCGCAGCCGGGTGAGCAGTTCGCTCCGATACCAATCCCAAAGATGGCGTCGCGCACTTGCACTATCGGCCTCGGCCTGGGATTTCACCGGATCGTCGATCAGGATGAGATCGGCCCGCCGCCCGGTGAGCGGGCCGCGCACGCCGACGGCGTAATAACTCGCCCCGTTGGCGAGCGAAAAACTCGCCGCCGCCCGCGCATCGCGCCGCAGCGCATAGCCGAGCCGCGCCTGCTGCTCGCCGATCAGGTTGCGCAGCCGGCGGCCGAAATGCTGCGCCAGTGCCGCAGTATGCGATGCCGCGATCACCTGGCTTTCCGGATGCTGAATGAACCACCACGCCGGAAAAATGAGCGACGCGTAGGTCGATTTCGCCGCCCCCGGCGGCAGCAGCAGCATCAGCCGATCGGTCTCGCCCCGGCTGACGGCGGCCAGTTCATCGAGCATGCGCCGATGGTGCGCCGCCGGCACCTGGCCGAGCGGTGCGAGAACATGCCCCGCGAAAGCATGCAGATCACTCCGGATCGTCCGGCGCAGACGGCGCTCCGCCAGCAACACCGCCCGCCGCGTCGGGTCCGAGGAGGGCGCGCGCGAGTTCGGCATCGGAGATGGCGTGTGGGTCCGGTCTGTTGCGGGTGGTCGCGGTGTTGCCTCGGCGGGCGTGCAGATAGGGTGCGGCGGCGCGCGCCAGCACGGCGGCCCCGTCATGGTCTCCCTCGGCCCATTTCCGCCGCATCACGTGCAACAGAATAGCAAGCGGCGATGGCGCGTCCGGCGGATCAGCGTCTGGCATGAAATGTCGATCTGCTGGAGAGTGCTGCGTGCGAAACGCGCCATCATGCCGAGAGTTATACATTTTTCTGGGGCGGGTGGGCAAGGAGTATTTTCCTATTTCAAGAAAATAATCCGCACGCCCCTCAACGGCCAACCACCCCGAACCTTGCGCCGAAGAAAAATTTCAGGCTGTATGGGCGATTAACCAAGGAGACAAAACATGGTCGCACGCGCGATCGGGCTATTATCGGGCGTCGTCGCCTCGGTGCTCGTGCTCGCCACCCCGGCGCAGGCGCAGCCCGATTCTCTCGCGCCAGCCGACGCCGCCCCCGCCGCCCACCGCAAGCCCGAGCGTAGCCGCCAGCAGCCACGCGCCGGCCGCCGCGCCACGCTCGCACGCCAGGCCGCCGCAGCGCACACCAAGGTGCCGCATCTGCCGCCCGGCAGCGACCGCGTGCTCGAAATCGGCACCGCCTCCTGGTATGGCAAGGCGTGGCGCGGCCGGCGCACCGCGAGCGGCGTGCCGTTCGACGATAACGCCCTCACCGCCGCCGCGCATCGAAGCCTGCCACTCGGCTCGCGGGTGCGGGTGCAATTGATCGGCAGCACCCGCTATGTCGATGTCACCATCACCGACCGTCTGAGCCAACCCGGCCGGGTGATCGACCTCTCGAAGGGTGCCGCCCGCCAACTCGGCATCGTGCAACGCGGCACCGCCCCCGTCGCCCTCACTGAGCCGCAATCCGCCACGGCACAGCCAGACACAACGGAGTTCGGCGCCCCCTGAACCCGATAGGCCACCGCCCCGCCCGCGCCGTGCGACGCTTTTTCCTCATCGGCACGGCCCTCGCCGTGCTCGCCGGCTGCAGCCACCGCCCGACGCTGCTCTCCACCTACGACCATCGCTGGGTCGGCACCGTCATCGCGCAGGACGGTAGCCTCTGCGGCCCACCCACCCGCGGCGTGATGACGCTGCGCGACAGCGATCGGCTGATTTTTTTCCTACCCAACGACGGCGCCCTGGTGCTGCGCGGCAGCCTCGCCGCCGACGGCACCATCCAGGCGGTGCGCGACGCCCCCGGCGTCGATCACAAGCCCTTCACCATGCTGCTGATCGCGCAGCTCACCCGCAATGGCGTCATCGGCACCTACACCACGCCGCGCTGCCGCTGGAGTGTCTCACTGCACCGGGCGCGCCGCTAGAACTTGATGGCTTTAGCCGGCACCGGCTCGAACACATCAAACTCACACCAACGGCCATAAAGAATGACCGTTGGGGATTGTCTCCGTTTCGCGCGCCGCCGCCGGCCAACCCGGCGCGCACATCAGCCGTCGATATGCACCCGCAGCGTGAACGTCAGCGGATTATGCGGCATATCGCCGGTGAACGGCGCGAACTGCGTCGCCCGCACCGTCTGCAACGCCGCCTTGTCGATCGGCGGCGCCCCACTCGAGCGTAGCACGCTCACATCGAGCAGCGCGCCACTCGGCGAGAGCTTGATCGCCACCAGCGTCTCACCGGAAAGCCGCATCATCCGCACCATCGGCGGCACCACCAGGCTGCTCTGCACCCGCGCGCGTAGCTGCCCGGCATAGGCCTGCAATGCGGTTGCCGCCTGCGCCGCACTCACTGGCGGCGCGGCGGGCGGTGGCGGTGGCGTATGCTCGACAGGCGGCGCCTCCGTCGTCGGCGGCACCGCCGTCATGGGCGGTGGCGGCGGCGGTCGACGCTTCTGCGTGATCGTATGCTTGCTCGGCCGCTTCGGCGTGGGTGCCGGCTTCGGCGGCTCGGGCTGCTGCACCACTGGCGCCGGCGGCGGCGGTGGCGCCGGCACGGGGGGCGGCGGTGCGGGCGGCGGCGGCACCGGGGGCGGTGGCACTGGCACGGGGGGGGGCGGCACTGGCGGCGGCGGTGCCG
>DAHXNW010000210.1 GCA_027365195.1 Acetobacteraceae bacterium | reverse complement strand
CTTCAGCGGGCGCGGTGCGTCGTATAGCCGGCAACCTCGATCAGGCTGCGACGTAGCTCGCTGTCCGGAAAGCCGGCCAGGGCGGCGGCGGCGGCGGCGGCGTACTGCGCCGCGCGGTCGATCGTCGCCTCGATCGCGCGGTGGGTGCCGATCAGCGCCAGCGCATGCGCCAGATCCTCGGCCCGCTGCTCGCTCCGCTCGATCGTGCGCTCCCAGAACGCGCGCTCCGCCGCGTCGCCGGCGTGATAGGCGAGCAGCACCGGCAGGGTGATCTTGCCCTCGCGGAAATCGTCGCCGATGGTCTTGCCGAGCACCGCCTGATCGGCGGCGTAATCCAGCGCGTCGTCCACCAGTTGGAAGGCGATGCCGAGGTTCTGCCCATACTCCGACAACGCTGCCTCCCGCGCCGGCTGCTCGGCCACCACCGCGCCGATCCGACAGGCAGCGGCGAACAGGGCGGCGGTCTTGCCCTGCACCACGTCGAGATAGCGCGCCTCGGAGGTGGAAAGGTCATTCTGCGTCACCAGTTGCAGCACCTCGCCCTCGGCGATCGTCGCGGCGGCCTGGGAAAGAATGGCGAGCACTTCGAGCGAGCCATCCCGCACCATCAGTTGAAAGGCGCGGGCGAACAGAAAATCGCCGACCAGCACCGAGGCTTTATTGCCGAACACCGCATTGGCGCTCTCGAGCCCTCGGCGCAGCCGGCTCTCGTCCACCACGTCGTCATGCAGCAGGGTCGCCGTGTGGATGAATTCGACGCAGGCGGCGAGTTGCACATGGCGCTGCCCTTCCACCGCATAACCGCATAGCCGGGCAGCGGCGAGAGTCAGCAGCGGGCGCAGCCGCTTGCCGCCGGCCGCGACGATATGCGCCGCCAGTTGCGGGATCAGCGCCACCGGGCTTTTCATCTGCGCCACGATGGTGCGGTTGCACGCCGCCATGTCGTCGCGCAGCAGATGCAAAAGGGCGGCGAGCGCGTCTTCGCCTTGCGCGGCCGTGGCCACTGCGGGATGGGATGACGAGGCGAGGACGCCCAAATTTACTCTCCCGGCTGCGGTGGCTTAGGCTGCGTCTGCAATCTCGCTGCGCCGACGCCTCGCTGTTAATATCGGCGGCGGGGAAAGCCGGTCAAGCCAGCACCGTCCGGGAGCCAACGCATGCGCGTCATTGTCACCTCCAACAATCTCGTGCGGCTGAATTTTCTTCAATCGCTCCTGGCCGATGCCGGTATCGGCGCGGTGCTGCTCGATGCCTATGCGAGCGTCACCGACGGCAGCATCGGCGCCGTCCCACGCCGTCTCGCCGTGGCACCGGCCGAGGAGGCGCGGGCGCGGCGCGTGCTGCGTGAGGCGGGGGAGGCGTGAGCGCGGGGAGGGCAGACGCCGAAACCACAGGGCGGCTGCTCGGCGGAAGGCTCGTCTACAGCCAGCCCGCCGCCGGTTTTCGCAGCGGCATCGAGCCAGTGCTGCTCGCCGCCGCCATCGCCGCGCGGCCGGGCGAGCGCGTGCTGGAGGCCGGCAGCGGCGCCGGCGCCGCGTTGCTCTGTCTCGCCGCCCGGGTTCCAGTGCACGGCCTCGGCATCGAGCGCTGCGGGGCGCTGGTGGCGCTGGCGCGGCGCAACCTCGCCGCCAACGGCCTCGCCGAGCGCGTCGACATGCAGCAGGGGGATATCACCGGCGTGCTGCCAGCCGGCCTGTTCGATCACGCCTGCGCCAACCCGCCATGGCACGCCGCCGCCGACAGCGCCGCCGCGCATCCCGCCCGACGCACCGCCAAACAGGTGCCAGAGGGGCACGCGACGGGCGATCTGCTCGCCCGCTGGACGGCGGGTCTGGCGGCCCGGCTCCGCCCGCGCGGCAGCCTGACGCTCATTCTGCCGGCCGCCCGGCTGAGCGATGCCTGC
>DAHXNW010000209.1 GCA_027365195.1 Acetobacteraceae bacterium | reverse complement strand
GTGCGGGCCGGTGCAGACTGGGCTTGCGTGCATGAGGCCTATACCTTTTCCACGTCGTTGCGCCCGAGTAAGCCGGTGGGCAGGAACACCAGCGTGATCGCGAGGATGGAAAATGCCGCGACGTCTTTGTACTGAACGCTGAAATAGGCCGACCAGAAGGTCTCGATCAGGCCGATCAGCAACCCGCCGAGCACCGCGCCGGGCAGCGAGCCGATGCCGCCGAGCACCGCAGCGGTGAAGGCTTTCACCCCGGCGATGAAGCCGATGTAGAAATCGATCGAGCCGTAATAGAGCAGGAACATCAACCCGGCGACGGCGGCCAGGGCCGCGCCGATGACGAAGGTGAGGCTGATGGTGCGGTCGGTATCGATGCCCATCAGGCTCGCCATTTTCAGATCCTGCTCGCAGGCCCGCATCGCGCGGCCGAGCGGCGTGCGGCTCACCAGCCAGGTGAAGATGCCGAGCACCACCAGCGTCGTCAGCACGATGACGATCTGCATCCAGGACAATTGTACGTTGAAGCCATCGCTGGTCCAGATATTCATGCCCCCCGGCACCAGCGGCTCCATCGGCTTCACCCGCGCGCCCTGGCTCACCTGCACGAAATTCTGCAGCGTGATCGACATGCCGATGGCGCTGATCAGCGGTGCGAGGCGGAACGAGCCGCGCAACGGTCGATAAGCGACACGCTCGATGGTCCAACCATAGAGCGCCGCGATGGCGACGGCGAACAGCAGGGTGACGGCCAATGCCAGCGGCACGGCGGTGATCCCGAGGGCCGCGAGCGCGGTGAGCGAGATCAGCGAGATGAACGCCCCGATCATGAACACGTCGCCATGCGCGAAATTGATCATGCCGATGATGCCATACACCATGGTGTAGCCGACCGCGATCAGCCCGTAGATCATCCCGAGGGTGACCCCGTTGATCAACTGTTGCAAAGCATAGGCCAAGGACACCCCCCGAGACGCTGCGCCGCGATGCGGATTCCAAATCCACCATGACCTGCAAAGCACGCGGGGCAGGATTGTGCAAGCGGCTTAGGTTGCGTCCAGACATAAGGGCTGCGCCGGCCCGCCCCCCTTATTTTCAAACAAACCCTTACATTGCCGGTGGCCGATCTCTCCAATTCCCGTTTCGGCGGGAATGCTGTACTGTGGAGTCCATCGCATCGCGGGCTACGCCGCCGTTCGTCAGGATTGCGCCATGAGCGACATCGCCGTCTCCACCGGATTGCTGGACCGCGCGCTTCGGCGCATCACCACCGCTTGGCGCGAGATGGCCGCCGGGGTTGGCGGCGATGATGGCGAGAGTGTCGGCGCACAGATGCTCGCCTGCCTCAATGCGCGCGGTGGCGAGGTGAGCGCGCGCAACCGGGCGGCCAAGCTCGCGCAGACTTACCTCGGTCTCGACGAGGCTGGGCGGCGGGAGTTTCTGCGCACCATGGCCGGTTTCGAGTGCGATGCCGCCGCCGTCGCCGCCGCTTTCGAGACACTGCAATCCGCCCCCGATGCGGCTGCCCGCGCGCAGGCGCAGGCCCGGCTGCGCCGCACCCTTGAACCACCCCGCGCGCGGTTGCTGACGCAGTTCACCACCATCCCGGATGGGATGAAGTTCCTCGTCGATCTGCGCACCACGCTGCTGGCGCTGGGCAAGGCCGATCCGCTGCTCGCCGGGCTGGAGGCCGATCTGCGCCATCTGCTCGCCAATTGGTTCGATGTCGGCTTCCTCGAACTGCAGCGCATCGACTGGTCGAGCCCGGCGACCCTGCTCGAACGCCTCGCCGGCTATGAGGCGGTGCATGAAATTCGCTCCTGGCGCGATCTGAAGAACCGGCTCGACTCCGATCGGCGCTGCTACGCCTTCTTTCATCCGCGCATGCCGCACGAGCCGCTGATTTTCGTCGAGGTGGCGCTCGTCAAGGGGCTGGCGGGCGGCGTGCAGAGCCTGCTCGACCAGAAGGCTCCTGCCTTCGACACCAGGCAATCCGACACGGCGATTTTCTATTCCATCAGCAATTGCCAGAAGGGCCTCGCCGGCATCAGCTTCGGCAATTTTCTGATCAAGCGCGTGGTCTCGCTGCTGGCCGACGAGTTCCGCAACCTCAAAACCTTCGCCACCCTCTCGCCGATGCCGGGGTTTCGCCGCTGGCTCGATGCCAAGCTCGCCGAGGAGGACGCCAATCTGCTTTCCGAGGAGGAGAGCGAGAGCCTGCGCGCGGTGGCGAAGACCGATGGCGAGGCGACGAGCGGGGCCGAGGCGCTGGCGGCGCTGCTGCGCCGGCGCGGCTGGCTGCGCGATGCGGCGACATTGCGGGCGGTGGAGCCGGTGCTGCTGCGGCTTGGCGCGCGTTATCTGCTGGCCGAGAGCAATGGGCGGCGGGCGCTCGATCCGGTGGCGCATTTCCATCTCAGCAATGGCGCGCGGGTGGAGCGGCTGAATATGCTCGGCGACATCTCGGACAAGGGGTTCAAGGCGAGTGCGACGCTGATGGTGAACTATCTCTACGACCCGGCGAAGATCGAGGAATATCACGAAAGCTACGCCGGCGAGGGCAAGCGCCATGCCTCCACCGCCGTCCGCCGGCTGGCGCGCGGCTGGGCCTGAGGAGTTGTCGCGAAACGAGCGCACCCAGCAGACATCGCCTCCCTTACCGCCACCTGGCCGTTCGGCCATGCGTACCATCGTCTCGCTGCTACCCTATCTCTGGCCGGCGAGGGAGCCTGGGGCGCGGCTGCGTGTCGTGCTGGCGGGCCTCTGCCTGCTCGCGGCGAAGGTCGCCGTGGTCTATGTGCCGGTGCTCTACAGCCATATCGTCGATGCGCTGGCGCCGAAAGCCGGACGGGGTGCGGCGATCGCGGTGCCGCTCGCGCTGATCCTCGGCTATGGCCTCGTGCGCCTCGCCTCCGGCGGCTTCGGCGAATTGCGCGATGCCGCCTTCGCCAGCGTGCAGCAGCGCGCGGTGCGCCGGGTGGCGCTGCAAACCTTCGCCCATCTGCACCGGCTCTCGCTGCGCTTCCATCTCGACCGGCAGACCGGCGGCCTCTCGCGGGTGATCGAGCGCGGCACCAACGGCATTCAGGCGGTGCTGCGGCTCGGGATGTTCAACATCCTGCCGACCTTGATCGAGGTGCTGCTGGTCACGGCCATCCTCTGGCGGCTGTTCGACTGGCGCTTCGCGCTGGTGACGGCGCTGGCGGTGGGCGGCTACATGGGCTTCACCTTCAGCTTCACCGGCCGCCGGGTACGGCTGCGCCGGCAGATGAACGAGATAGACAACGAGGCGCAGACACGCGCGCTCGACAGTCTGCTGAACTACGAGACGGTGAAGTATTTCAACAACGAGGCGCATGAGGCGCAACGTTTCGACCACGCGCTCGCGCGCTATGAGCGTGCCGCGGTGCGCGCGCAGGTGGCGCTCAACATGCTCAATCTCGGGCAGTCGGCGATCGTCGCCACCGGGCTTGCCGTGGTGATGCTGATGGCGGCGCGCGGCATCGTCGCCGGCCGGCTCACCATCGGGCAGTTCGTGCTGGTCAACACCTATCTGTTCCAGCTCTACCAGCCATTGAATTTCCTCGGCTATGTCTATCGCGAAATCCGCCAGGGGTTGGTCGATATGGAGCAGATGTTCCGTCTGCTGGCGATCCCGGCCGAGGTGCTGGACCGGCCCGGCGCCATCGCGCTGCCGGCGCATCTGGCCGACAGCCCGGCCGGCGCGCTCGCCTTCGAGGCGGTGGATTTCGGCTATCAGCCGGACCGGACGATTCTGCGCGGCGTGAGCTTCGCGGTGCCGCCGGGGGGCACGCTCGCGATCGTCGGGCCGACCGGGGCGGGCAAATCCACCATCGCTCGGCTGCTGTTCCGCTTTTACGATCCGACCGCCGGGCGGGTGGTGATCGACGGGCAGGACATCCGCGACCTCACGCAGGACAGCCTGCGGGCGGCGATCGGCGTGGTGCCGCAGGATGCGGTGCTGTTCAGCGACTCGCTCCGCTACAACATCGCCTATGGCCGGCCGGGGGCGACGCAGGAGGCGATCGAGCACGCGGCGCGTCTCGCGCAGATCGACGCGTTCATCCAGCGCCTGCCGCAGGGCTATGACACGCTGGTTGGCGAGCGCGGGCTGAAGCTTTCGGGCGGCGAGCGACAGCGCGTGGCGATCGCGCGCACCCTCTTGAAAGACCCGCGCATCCTCATCCTCGACGAAGCCACCAGTGCGCTCGACACCCGCACCGAGCAGGACATCCAGGCCGCACTGCGCACCGCCGCGCGGCATCGGACCACGTTGGTCATCGCCCATCGTCTCTCCACCGTGATCGACGCTGATCGCATCCTGGTGCTCGATCACGGCCAGGTCGTCGAATGCGGCCCGCATGCGGAATTGCTGCGCCGCGGCGGTCTCTACGCCCGCATGTGGATGGCGCAGGCGGAGGAGGTGCCGGCGGCGGAGTGAGGTTGATCATCGAAAGCCTTGCCGATAGAGCTTGGCGCGCCTTCAAAGGAGAGCGCCGATGCCGCCCGATCCCCCCGCAACGTTGCCCGACGATCTGGCCGAGGCCGGCGCAGTGATCGATCAGGCGATCGCCGACATGGTCGGCCGCAACATCGCCTCCCTCTCGATCGCCTCGGCGCTGCTTGGCGGCGCCCTCGGCCTGCTGGCGCGTACCCTCGACGATGCCGGCATCGAGCGGGTGCTGAACCGGGCGATCGAGAGCGTGCGATCGGGCGATCTGCAACGTCCGCCGCCGTAGCGCCTGCCGCCTCTCCGGTGCAGGGGCAGCGGTTGGAATGTTGATCTGGAACAATGCCGGCGCAAAATCGGCGGCGTAACCAGCGGCCATGGACCTGCCAACGCTGCTCGCCCGCTACGATGACCGTCGCCTGCCGCGCTACACGAGTTACCCGACGGCGCCGCGGTTCGACTCCCGGGTCGGGTCGTCGGTGATGCGGCAATGGCTCGGCGCCCTCGCGCCGCAAACCCGCTTGTCGCTGTATGTGCATGTGCCGTTCTGCGAGCGGATGTGTTGGTTCTGTGCCTGCAATACCAGCGTCGTGCATAGTGTTGCGGCACTGGAACGCTATGCCGCGGCGGTGCAATGCGAGATCGAACGCGTCGCGGCGGCGATCGGGCAGCGCCTGCCGGTGGCGCATGTGCATTGGGGCGGCGGCACGCCGACCGTGCTGCCGGCACCGCTGATGCGGACGATCGATGCCATGATGCGGCGGCATTTCAGCTTCGATGACGATACCGAAATCGCGATCGAGATCGATCCACGCACGCTGCCCGCCACAGCGGTCGCGGATTTTGCAGCACTCGGCATCGGCCGGGCCAGCCTGGGGGTGCAGGATTTCGCCCCCGCCGTGCAGGATGCGATAGGACGGCACCAGAGCCTCGAACAGACGCGCGCGGCGGCCGAATCGGCACGGCGGGCCGGGGCGGCGTCGGTCAATCTCGATCTGGTCTATGGTCTGCCGCATCAGACCGTCGCCTCGCTGGAGGCGACCATCGCCGATGTTCTGACCATTGATCCGGACCGGATCGCCCTGTTCGGCTATGCCCATGTGCCGTGGATGCAGCGACGCCAGCAACTGCTCGCCGAACAGGCATTGCCCGATGCCGAGGCGCGCTTCGCCCAGCAGGCCCATGCGGCAAACCTGCTGGTCGCCGCCGGTTATCGGCGGATCGGCCTCGATCATTTCGCCCGTCCGCATGACCGGATGGCAAAAGCCTCCGGAACCGGCACGCTGTCGCGCAATTTCCAGGGCTATACGGTTGACCACGGCGCGGTGCTGCTCGGCTTTGGCGCGTCCGCGATCGGGTCGCTGCCGCAGGGCTACGCGCAGAACGCCACCCGCGCCGCGGATTATATGGCCCAGATCGAGGCCGGCGAACTGGCCGCCGTACGTGGCATTGCGCTCAATCCCGAGGATCGCTTGCGGCGGCAGATCATCGAGCGGATCATGTGCGATGGCGCGGCCGATGTCGCGGCTCTCGCAACGGCGGCCGGGATCGATGTCGCGACGTTCGATGCGGCCTTGTCGCGCCTCGATCGTCTGGCGCAAGACGGCCTGGTTCTGTGTGATGGCTGGCGGCTGACGGTACCAGACTCCGCGAGGCCGTTTCTACGCCACGTTGCCGCCTGTTTCGATGCTTATCTCGATCCCGGCACCGCGCCTTCCGCACGCCAGCCCATGGTGACGAAGCAACGACTTTCTGGCTGAGAGCGTAAGTCACGCCGCATCACGCGGGCGGCGCGATCCGCTCGTTTCCGTCGCAATAGGGGCGCAGCGCCGGCGGGATGGCGATGCCGCCGTCCGCTTGCTGGTAATTCTCCATCACCGCGATCAGCGCGCGCCCGACGGCGAGGCCGGAGCCGTTCAGCGTGTGGACGAAGCCGGCCACCTTGCCATTGGCGCCGCGATAGCGCGCGCCCATCCGCCGCGCCTGAAAATCGCGGCAGTTGGAGCAAGAGGAGATTTCCCGCCAGGCGCCCTGCCCGGGCAGCCAGACTTCGAGATCGAAGGTTTTCGCGGCGGAAAACCCGGTATCGCCGGCGCACAGCAGCACGCGGCGATAGGGCAGATCGAGCAGTTCGAGCACTCGCTCGGCGCAGCGCGTCATCCGCTCGTGTTCGGCCGCGCTCTCCTCGGGGTGGGTGAGGGCGACCATTTCCACCTTGCGGAACTGGTGTTGGCGCAACATGCCGCGCGTATCGCGCCCGGCCGAGCCGGCTTCGCTGCGGAAACACTCGCTGAGCGCGGTGAACCGCAGCGGCAGGCGTTTTTCGGCGATGATCTCGCCGGCCGCGAGATTGGTGAGCGGCACCTCGGCGGTGGGAATGAGCCAGCGGCCATCGGTGGTGCGGAACAGATCCTCGGCGAATTTCGGCAATTGCCCGGTGCCATACATGGTGGGCTCGTTCACCAGCAGCGGCACGGAGGTTTCCTCATAGCCATGCTCGTGCGTGTGCAGATCGAGCATGAACTGGCCGAGCGCGCGTTCCAGCCGCGCCAATGGGCCACGCAGCACGACGAAGCGGCTGCCCGAGAGTTTGGCGGCGGCGGCGAAATCCATCATGCCGAGGGTTTCGCCGAGTTCGAAATGCTGGCGCGGCTGGAAATCGAAGGCGCGCGGCGTGCCCCAGTGTTTTTCGATCCGATTGTCGCGCTCGTCGGCGCCGTTTGGAACGTCGGGGTCTAGGATGTTGGGAAGCGACTCTAGCCGACCTTTGATTTCGATCTCGAGGCGCACCGCTTCCGTCTCGTGTAACTCCATATCTTCGCGAAATGTAGTTGGATCGACATCAAGCCGCACGCTTTTCTCGCCACGACGTTTAGCATCGCCGATCTGACGAGAAAGAAATTTACGCTGTGTTTGTAGCTCCTGGAGGACGGCTAAATGACCACGACGCTGTCCATCTAACTCGAGGAGTGTCGTGCTCACAGCGTCCAAACCCCGCCGCCCCATCGCCGCGTCGAACGCCTCCGGGTCATCACGAATAGCGCGACTATCATGCATCCTACACCTCCACCGGTTTCGGCTCGACGAAGCGGGCGGCAATGATGGAGATCTCGTACAGCCCGATCAGCGGCAGCGCGAGGCCGCATTGCGTCAGAATATCCGGCGGCGTGAGCACGGCGGCGATGACGAACATGCCGACATAGGCGTAGCGCCGCTTGCTCGCCAGCCCCTTGGAACTCACGATGCCCACCTTCGCCAACAGAGTGAGCGCCACCGGCAACTGAAACGCGATGCCGAAGGCGAGGATGAGGCGCATCACCAGATTGAGATACTCGCTCACCTTCGCTTCCAGCTCGATCGGCAGGCCACCGGCGCCGGTGGGCGTCTCGAAACTCAGGAAAAAGCGCCAGGCGACCGGGAAAATGAAG